>JAUXWC010000164.1 GCA_030685025.1 Rhodoferax sp. | reverse complement strand
CTGTTAATCCGTAGGTCCCTGGTTCGAGCCCAGGTTGAGGAGCCATTTACCTTCACTGCGAACCGTCGAGCTGCCCAGGCTCATCATTCGGCCCTCGTTGTATTCGACAGCCACCGCGTCTCCCGATACGGTGGCTTTTTCTATGAACGAGCCCATGAAGGTGCGCTGTTTCCTGGGATCGCCGCAATCCTGGACCAGACCGCGCAACATGCCGGCAACTTCCCAAGCGTCACAACCCTGGACCTCTGCAGGACCGTCCGCTTCTTCCTCGAGTTTCCCTAGGCTCAGCTCGATCTGCCGGACCTGATCATTTAATTCGCGCAGCCGAGGCCCCAGATCTGCAAGGTTGGGGGCGCCCATGCCCATCATCTCCAACACGCTGTAAAGATTGCCGCGTTTAGCTTCGGCGGCTCGCAGCTCCTTCACCATGGCTTCACGGCGGGTTTTTCGGTCCTTTTTCCAGCTGTCGCTCAACGTCATCACCTGATGGATCACGTTTTGGACGGTCACTGGCGTCAGCACCTTGTCCAGGAGCTCCGAGATCAGCCATGGGTCGAAAACGTCCACACGGACGTTCTTGAAGGCGCATTTAACCTTTCCGCGCATGTGAGTGCAGCAGGCGTAGTAATGGTGCCTTGTTCCGTCCCGGCCAGTGCCGTTTGTCATCGTCAGGGCACCGCCACACCCCCCGCAGCGCAGCAGCCCAGCAAAAACGCCCTCCGCCCTGGCGGTACCGCCTGTGCGCTCTGGCCGACGGCTATCCAGGCAGGCCTGCACCCGCTCAAAATCCTTGCTTTCGATGATTGCCGGGTGACTGTTTACGCGGATCCACAGCTCTTCTGGATTGGGCACGCGGTTCCTGACCCTGTTGAAGATGCTCACGCCTGTGTATATCTCGCTGGTCAGCATAAAGTTGAGCGTGTTTTTTGCCCAGCGCTGCCCGCGGTTGAGCTGGCCGGCGTCGTTCAGCTGCAGGGCAATGACTTTCATGCCGGCGCCGTGCATGGAAAGTTCGTATATCCGCCGCACCAGCTCCGCTTCGTCAGGTTGAATTGCAAGCCGCCTCCGTTTGCCGTCCATTTGTGCGACGTAGCCAAAGGGCACGCGCCCGCCCATGAAATAGCCATCACGCGCGGCCTTGAGCATCGAGCGCCGGGTGTCGGTGCCCACGCGCCTTGAATAATTTTCATCGAGCAAGGCGTTGAAGCCGTCCATCAGCCACCCGTCGTCGGTGGTGGTGTCCACGTCACCGGTGACATACACCAGGCGCGTGCGGGAGGTTTGCAGCAATAGCTTGTATCGGGCAGCGTCCACCAGATTGCGCGCAAATCGGCTGCTGGACCAGGTGATGAAGTAGTCCACGTCCATCAACGAGCAAAAGTTAATCGCGCCTTGGAAGCCTGGGCGGCGGTCGGTCGTGCCAGAGATACCGCCGTCAACGAACTCGCGCAACACCTCCGCGCCCATGGCCTCTGCCTTGGCTCGGCATTGGTCGAGCTGGCTGTCGATTGGCAGACCCTCAGCCGCCTGGCGCTTGCTGCTCACTCGCGCATAGATGACGGCCCTCTTCATCGCGGCATCCTGCCACGGCGCGCTAGTTTTCGTATGTGAGAACGATCCAGTTTTTCACCAAGGCGATCCTTGACAGCCTTTTGAATCACGGCAGGTGGCAAGTGGTTGCGCGCCAGCTCCTCCACCCACCGGTTGCGCTGGAAGCGCCTGAAGCTGCTGTAGCGCCGCAGCTGCACCTCGATCATCGACTCATTTTCCGAACGGCGAATTTCGCGCAGCTCAGCCGCGGTATCCAAGATGCGCCACATCTCCAAGAAGTGGTCATAGCCGATCGCTTCGGCGATGCGAATCCAGATGGCTGGCAAACCCATGTCCGCGAGTTCGCGAATTTTTGCCCCTTCCAGAAGTTTTGAAGTAGCGCATTCATTCAGGTACCCACCCCCCCCCTCGGGCGTGAACAGGTCGCCCTGCCGAGCCCCCACCCCGGGCTCCGTGGCCCCCTCCAGCGCAGCCAGGCCAGCGCCTGCAGCTGTCCCACTGCGCACTTCATGCGTTGCCATGGCCAGTCCTCCCTCTGACAGCAGCACGCATCACTGCGCACTTCACCAGACTGCGCAGTGACCAGGGCGTGAGAGTTTGCCCGTTCCTGTTACACATTGCGGGAACCTGCGAGATCACCAGCTGACGCCGCATCCCGCGTGTCTCCATGGTTCGGGAATAGGCCTTGCGTAACTGTGCTGGCAGTTCGGGTGCATGTTTGGGTCGCATGGTGCTTAAAGGGTGAAGGGGTGAATCAGGTCTGTGGCGGCAAGCGGCGGAGCAGCTCGGACACAGGCGTATTGATCTTGGCCAGGGGCGAGGCCTTGTCGACGTCACCGAACTTGCGGCGCGCAGCCAGGTGGACATACAGGAATGTGGTCTTCACATCGGCATGGCCCATCAAGCCCTGCACGGATTCCATGTGCACATCCTCTTCCACCAGCTCGGTGCCATACAGGTGGCGCAGGGCATGGGGGTGCAGCTGGTCCTTGGGGATGCCCAGCCTGCGGCCGTATTTCTGCAGCATGTCGTGCACGGCCTTCCTGGTCAGGCGCCGGCGCTCGCCTCGGTGCAGATCGGCCGTCACCTGGGTGGATCGCACCGACACAAATAGCACCTTGTCCTGGGGCATACCGGCTTTGGTCGGGATATCGCGGTCGATATCAACCAGGTCCTCGTGGGCCAGGTAAACGCGCAGCAGCATCTCAGCCTCTTTTGGCACCGGCACCAGGCGCTCCTTCCCGCCCTTCTCGGTGACCTTCACCACCATGCGCGGTTCCTTGCCCACCTGTGTCATGGCCAGGCTGCTTTCATTGAGCGCAACCAGTCCACCGACCCGAAAGCCGCAACCCATCAGCAGCGCCATCATCGCCGCGTCCCGAATGCCAATGAACGAGTCCAGGTCCGGGCCCCACATCAGCTTTTCGGCGTTGGCCAGCGTGATCAGGTTTGGCAGCTTGCGGCCGGTTTTCGGCTGCTCGATGCCCGAGGCCAGGTGCCGCTTCGTGTGGCCGGCCGACACAGCCCATTTGTAAAAGCCCTTCACCGCGCTGATGTAGGGCACGCGCCCCTTGGCCACGATGCCTTTGTTGTGCAACCACAAGCCGCAGAACGCCTGCAGCTCCACCTCGGTGTATTCCAGCAGCGGCCTACCAGGCATGAACTCCTGCAGGCGCTTCATGGCCAGGCTGTATATCTCGATCGTGCGGGCGCTGCGGTTGCGTCCGTGCCGCAACCACTGCAGCCAGTCATCAATCAGCGTGAAGTTTTTCGGGGTTCTGGAGTCGGCTTCAGTCACGTCCGAACCTCCGGCGCCGGCGCCGCGGCACTCCCTAGGGCATTTCCACCCGTGGATTCGTGGATGGCCTCAAAAAAGGGCTGCAACCCGCGCCAGCATTGGGCTGCGGCCTGCCTGGGCATCCACAAAAAACCCGTGGATACACGAAATTTCCGTGGATACACATTTGGCCGATTTTCACGATCCGTGGATCGCCTGCGCGCTGCGCTTCCCCCTCCTTTTCCTTCCTCTCTCTCTAAAAAAAGATAGATAGATAGAAAAAGGGGCGCGGTTTGACATATTGGCTGACGTGGAAGATTGAGGCCAAAACGTGGAAGGAAAGGCGCAAACCGTGGAAGTCCAGTTATTGCGAACTCGGCGCGGCGCTTAGTCGAATCTGATGAAACATAGTTACAGATACATCCATCCACGGGTTTTAGCGGCTGTCCCTGCCGTCCAGATGAAGAAAAGCTATCGCGGCACCCCCCTTCTTTCCAGGCTTTTCCCATTTGCGGCGGAGCCCCTTCAACGTGGGGGGGCGGGGGGAGCAGGCAGGCATTGATGCACTGACCGCATGAATGCTGATCAGCCGCTGCGCGGATAACAGGTTGCGCCTGGCGGCGCTGGAGCCTCGAAAAATGGGGGGTGCGGGGGGTGGTGGCCATCAGTCGTCCATCCCGAAGCCTGTAGGGGCCGGTGGCAGGTCCGGCACCCGCGAATAGTCCCGCTCTGCCGGCACCACCGCGTAAAGCCCGAACTGCTCCAGCTTCTCGATCGACAGGCACACCATGTGCGCCACCCGTGCGCCTCGTACCGTGCGCTCCACCTCGATGGCCTTGCCGTCCTCCTCCAGCAGCACGCCGGCCGCCATCAGCTGCTTCTTGAACACCTGGGCCGTCTTGACCGGCAGGCCGTCCCAGAACTCCCGCATATACGGCGCCTGGCTGATGTGGTCCATGACGTGCGACGTGCGCAGGCACAGCACAGCCTGGCCATCCTCGGTGTCGAACTTGAACGGCCGATCGAACTTGCGCGACGCGATCTCGCTGAGGATCTTCTCCACGATCCACGCCCAAGGCTGGCGGTCGCTCTCGCTCTCGCTGATGTGCTTGTTCATCACGGCCGTCAGGTCGCCCATGAAGCGGCCCTGGTCCACCGGAATGTCCGCAAACTCGCACAGCAGGTGCCAGCCCAGCCCCAGGGCCGCGTAGTTGGCCACCATGCGCTCCGCGCCGGCGTCCTCCCGCTTGGCAAGGCAGTTGTTGGCCAGCTGCTCGGTCAGATCCGCCTGCTGCTGCATCACGTCTTCCTTGCGCCTGCTGGCCAGAAACTGCAGCCACTGCTTCACCGGAAACACCGGCATGTTCTCCGGGATCAACTTGCCCCGGCCCGCCTTCGTCAGCTCGGTCCGCACCACCTTGCCCTGCAGGCTCTTGACCGGCACGTCCTCACCGGCCAGCAGCACCGGCGCACACAGCAGAAAGTCCATCAACTCCGCCCCGCGGCGAGTGTGGCTGTACATGTACGACTCCTGCAGGTTCGCCACCGCCTTGTTGATCGTGTCCTGCTTGCCGGCAGATATTTCCTCCCAGCCTACCGGGTGGCTGGTGTAGCTGATCGACGTCAACTGGCGGAACTCGCTGCCCAGCGTCTGCCGGCTGAACATCGTCATGGCCACCGCGCGCTCCACCCGCTTCGTCAGCGTCGTCTTACCCGTGCCCTTTTCGGCCTGCATCACAAAGTGCGGCCAGTAGCCCAGAAAGGCCTTCAGGTGCGCACCCAGCGCCCACACCAGGATGATCGCGGCCGCGTTGCTCTTGAACGTGTTCTGAAACAGATCCACCACCTCCCGCGCGTCCTGCGCCTGCCCGCTCGGAAAGGTCAGGCCACTGTATGGGCACTGTTGCCGCGGGTCCGCAAAAAAGCAGTCAGGCCCCTCGTTCACCACCGTGCGGCCGTCGCGCCAGGCCACCCCCACAAAGTTAATCGCCTCCCGCGCACCAATGCTCGCCGCCCGCTCCCAGATGTTCACCATCCGGCTGAACTGCGTCGGCGCATACACCGGGCCCAGCTTCTTCCAAACGTCCAGGTTGTGCAGCTTCTCATCGTCCACCACCCGGCGCTGCAGCTGCGGTCCGTGCCTGGCCGTCTGCACGCTCAAGGCAAACACAGTGGTCGGGCTGTGGTCCACGTCGCCCGTCATGGTCGAAGTCGGGCTGGCGATCCGCACCCGGCTGATCGCCGATATCCTGAAGCCCGCCACGTCGCCAAACTCCAGCTTCGGCTCATCGCCAGGGTTCTCTGCCGCTTTTTCCGCCTTGATGATCCTGGTGAAGTCCACCATCGTCCGGTACCGGCTGTACGCCCACACGTCATTCGACGGCAGCCACAGACGCGGCTTGCTCATCTGCGGCACGCTCACCGGCGGCAGGCCCGGCACCATCCACGGCTCCAGCAGCTTCAGCGCCGCCCGCGTTTCGTCCAGGCCTCGCGCCTGCAGGAAGTCATTGATATCGTTGATCGGCTCCTCCGGCGGCGTCGCGCCCGGCCGCCCCATCCAGCCTGCCTGGTCCACCAGCAGGCAGCTGATGTCCAGCGCCGTCAGCAGCTCATGCAGCCGCCAGCCAGCCATCAGGCCCGTGCTGTAGCCCGCTTTGCCACCGTCCTTCTTCGGCTTGTCGTTGTCAAAGCAGCCCACCACCTGTTTACCCCGCAGGAAGGACCAGTCGATGTTCTCCACGTTGCCGGCACCGCGCACAGCGATGGACGCCGTGTACGGCATGGCGCAGCTCTCGATGCTCAGCGCGTTGATGCAGCTCTCCACCACATACACCGTGCGCGCCTCCTGCACCCGCCGCCAGTCCATGCACCACGGGTGCCCCTTTTTCTCGCCCTGGCTTCCGCTTTTCTGCCCGCCATTGATGGTCGGTTCAAAGTAGCGCAGCTCCAGCGCCACCGGCATGGTGCTGATGTGGTGCCGCACGATGAAGGCCGCAGCCAGCCCGCCGTAACCCACCTCACCGAGTTTGAAGCGCTCGCTGCAGTAGGTGTTCATGCCCAGCGTTTTCTTGTTCAGGGCGTGCTGCAGCACATCGCGGGTGATGCCCCGGCCCTCCAGGTAGTTCAGCAACTCCGCACGGCCGTCATCGTCGCGCACCGCCTGCAGGCACTTTTCCGAAATGAACTCCACCAGCGACTGTTTCGGCACCGGCGCATCCGGGTCCCGCTGCTGCTTGTCCAGCGCAAAGCCATACATGCGGCACAGCTCCATCACCGCGTCCACAAAGCTCATCGAGCCCGGACCTCCGGCGTTGTAAATCATCAAGTCAATCGGCCCCCCGCCCACCTTGTCCGTGTGGTCGTAAAAGCTTGAGCTTTTGCCCCCCTTCGCCGGGTACATCGTCACCGAAGGGCTGGCGTCCTCGCGCCGCGGGCTGCGCCAATTACCCTTTTTGCCGCCGATCTGCACCATCTGCAGCTTCGCCGCCAGGTCATCGCATTCGATGTTGTTGTTCAGGAAGGTCGAAGCGTCCTGCCCGTTGATCTTCAATTTTGAGGTTGCCATGCTTCGTTCATTGCTCTTGTTTTAATAGCTGCTTGCGCCCGCCCCGCATGGGCTAGGCATCGTTTTTCATCTGAAATCGGCCCATGCCTGCTCAAGCGGGCTGCGGCTGGCCAGGGCCGTGGCTACCGTCACCGCGGGCAAGTCAATCACCGGTGCCCGCTGGCTCACCTGGTTTGCCAGCGCTTCCAGGTGCCGTGCCGCAACGGTCTCCCGCCAGCCGGGCACGGCGCTGTAGAGACGCGGGTAAACAGTGGTGTCCACCGTCATCAGCCCGTGCTGCACCGCACGATCGCAATACTTTGAGACGTTGCTCAGCTCCTGGTCCGCCATAAATCGCGCCACTTGCCTGGCCGTACAGGGCTTCGCCTCGGCGCTTACGATCCCCGTCGCCTCAACAATCCGGAATCCAATTGCTCTTCCCATCGTTGCTCCGTTTTTTATAGCTACTTGCGCTTGCAGTACCTGGCCTAAATGCCGAAATCGTCACCGGCCAGCAAGTCACCCTGCCCGCCCGATCGCTCGGCGATCTTCCGGTGCTGCTTCGCCTCCACGGCCTTCACAGCCGCCGCCACGGCCGCCTGGTAGGCCAGCGTCCGCGCCTCGCCCCGGTCCCGTATGCGCCAGGCCTTGTTCACCTCACGCGCCAGCGGCGCCGGCACCATGCGCCAGTGCTCCATGCACATCAGCAGGTTCAGCGGCACCTGTTTCTGGCAGCCCACGGCCGCGCAGTTGTGGGTGTGGGCAGCAGTCATGGCTTTCCTTTAATGGCGGCGAGTTCATCCTCGGCCGCTTTGAGGCGGTCCCAAAGGGCCTCGCTGGACTTCCAGCCGGCTCGGGCTTCTTGCTCCCATGTCGTCGCAGCAAGAGGGCCGCAGCCGTTGGGGCACGGTTCCGGGGTGTGTTTCGCCGCATAGGCCTGGCCATCGGCCACACACAGCACGACTTTCTGCAGCGTGAAGTTGCATTTAAGGCAGTGCATCGCGCCAGGCACGAAATTGGAGGGCAGTTTTCCCTCGGCCTGTTCACGCGCAAGGCTGTGGCCAGCAAAAAACCAATTCAATGGCCTGAAAAGCCGGGTGTGAGAGGACCTCGACAGCACATCGAATGCCGCGCGCACTTCGTCGTGCTCTTTTTCCAACGCGCTGCTCATGGCAACCTCACATTGAAAAACCGCTGCATGCCCTTGTAGGGCACGAAGGGCATGGGCCGGGCGTTCTCCAGCACGAAGCCGTAGCCCGTGCCGTGTGCGTCGTCAACGGTGCGCGGGCTCGGGATCGCAGAGCCACCGGTAAACCACGGCGATGGGTGCGCCTGCACGCAGTTAACCAGGTTGACACGGCCGACAAGGCCACCGGCCTGCAGCTCGCCAATGTCCGGCACGATCGCGGCCAGCGACGGGCAGATAAATGCCTCGATGAACAGCAGCGCCGCGTCGTAGTCGTCCACGGTCAGCTTTTTGCCGGCATGGATCAGCAGCTCGCCACGGTAGCTGGTTGGCCAGCCCCGGTTCTCGATGACCTTGATCTGGCCCAGCTCGTACAGCTTGGCCCGCGCTGCAGGGTCCGTAACGTCCGGCCGGATAACCAGCCACGCCCACACGGGGCGCAGGGAAAGGGCGGCGGTCATGCTGCGACGGCTTTCGCGCTGGTCGGGCAACCAAGCAGCTGGAGCACTTGTTCTTCGGTGTAGACCTTCACGCTGGGCCAGCCAGCGGGCACGTGGTTGTAGCCGTGCGGTCCTTTACTGTTCGCGAGCCAGTACCCGTCATCGTGGATCGTTGCGAAGTGTTCCGGCAGCGTCACCGGTTCCGCGCCAGCACCAGCGCAAAGTTCAAGAATGGCGATTCCTCCGCACACGTCCAAGGCCATCATCGCCATGTTCGCTACGTCAGCTGCATGCTCTTGAATTCGCGGGCCATCGTTGTTCCTGATCGCCTTTTGCAGCTTGGCGACGTGGTAGTAAATCTCCAGCAGGACTTCATCAGCAGACATGGAAAGCCAGCCGGGTCGATCACCCTTGCCGGTGTTTGCGTGCAGTTCCCTTTCCATCAGCGAGACAAACGGACGCAGCACATCGTCATACTTCCCCGGCACCGGCCGTGCGTCGGTTTCAGAATCATTCATTTTCAAAGCCCTCAAAAAGTTGATTGAACGCCTGCAGCACGGGCCGGAGCAACGTGTTCCAGATGCCCTGCAGGCTGATGCCTGTCAGCACCAGCTGCTGCACAAAAAGACCGCCTTGGCCAGTGAACCAGGCGTAAGAGATCCACACCACGTTCGCAGCGAGGAAAAACACAAACCCCCAGGACGTCCAGCGGTGGCCCGGGTTGGCCAGGAGCCACGCGCCGTAGATGGTCAGCGCAGCGGCAGACCACTCCAGCACCTTCAGCAGCGGCCATGTCGTCAGCCACTGCCAGCTCAGCCATGCCGCTTGCAGCAGCTGCTCGCTCAGGCTGAACAGGCCGTAAGCCAGCAGGCCAGTGAGGCCGAACACCAGCACCGTCAGCACATCTAGCAGGCCGTCGCCCAGGCGGTAGGTGCGGGCGCTCATGCCGGGAACCCGTTGTGCTTAATGCCATCCAGCAGGCGGTTGGCAGCTTTTTTGCCGATGCGCTTCATGCCGAGGTACGGCACATCGTCGGCAAGGTCATTCACCGACCGTTCAAACCGGCCATCGATGCACAAGAAGCCATCCATCTCCGCCGCTGAGGTAAAAAACTCAGGATCACCGACCCGCGCCGTCAGGCGGACCGGCATGCCGTCAACGTCCGGCTCGATCCACTCACCCCACTGCTTGAACAGGAAGGGCACGCCAGCTGCTGCACATTGATCGCGCAGGCTCCTGTACCAGTCAGGATGCGATGGCCGCGCGCCTAGGCCGCTTTCGCCGCCAGCGATAACCCAATGTAGGTCGGTCGACTCGGGTTGGTTGCAGCAGCTGGGCCCTTCTGGTGGCTCCCAGTAGCTTCCGGGGTGACCTTCTTCAAAGCAGCCGCAACATTGCAACAAATGAGGCTTGAGGTCCACCGGCCCCAGCAGCGGCTCCATGCTCAAGAATCGCACGCGCGCCGGCGTGGCCAGCAGCTTGGGGATGTCTCGGTCGGCTTCCTCCTGATTGACCACCGTGGCACCCAGCCAGACGTTGGCCGGTGGCCGATATTCGTCGTTGACGGTGAGCAGGGCGCCACGAGTCACGGCTACGTCATTGAGCATCTTGCGGGCGTTGCCAATGCGTTTGGTCAGCAACAACCAATCAAGGTTTGGCGTGGCAAGGATCAGGTCGAACAGGTCAGCGCGCCACTTCGGATCAACCTCGTTGTCGAACACGTCAGCAAGGCTGGCGCAGAAGACGCGCTGGCGCGCAAGGACCACATGCCCGCCACACTCTGGGCAGCTTTGACCATTGCAGGCGCCCCGCCAACGGCACTCCCTGGAACATTCTGCACACTCAAAGAACGGCTGCGCGTTCCACTTCACCGGGTCGCCCCATGTCTTGGTGCGGGAGCGCGCTTGGCCGGCGCCCCACGTCACACGGTGCTTGCGGTCGTCGAAGTCGGCTTTCGCGTAGCAGTTGTCGCAGCCCGGGCCGACCTTCGTGCAACCGATCCACGGATTGAAGGTGCTGTCACACCACTCGATGTTTGTGTTCTGCATCAGTGCACCCCCGGATTCATCTTGCTCGGCTCAGGCTCAAAGCCTTGGTCGACGTGCTCGGCGCCCAGCGCCTGAGACAACGCCGTCGAAAGGTCCAGGAACTGCATGCCGAATTGCGACAAGGACACTCCCAAGTGGTGCGCCATGCTGGCGGTGTTGGCCTGGTCTTCCCTCTGCCTCACCACGTCGCCGCCGTAGTCCACCGCCTTCGACTTGATGCGAATCGACGGGTAGTCGCCCACCAGGACGGAGTAGCTTGGCCACATGGTGTAGAACACCTCGCCAAAGCCAGGTGCGTGCAAGCTCACAAAGCCAGCGATATCGTGTTTTTTCAAGACTGCCTCGATCTCGGCCCGGGCGTCCTTGAGCTTTTTCTGCATGGGGGGCCTTGGTGCGCCGCTCATTGCCCAACCCCCTCAAGGCCACGGTCCCGCGCCACATTCAGCTCGGCCATCCGCGCCTCATCGCCGCTGCCCGGCCGGTCCGGGTGCAAGGTGCTGCGCATTCGCTTGTGGGCATCGCGGATCTGCTCGGCCGTCGCGTCCGGCTGCAGGCCCAGCACCGTCCACCAGTCCCGCTGGCCAGCAGCAGGCGCAGGTAGCGCGGCAAAGCCGGTGAAGGCCCGGTCCAGGATCGCCGCGCCACCATGCCGCTCGATCGCCCGCATCGCCTCCAGCGTGGCCGCGATCGCCGCCAGGTTGTCAGCCACTTCGGTGTAGCGGTCCACCGCCATGCAGCGGGTGGGGTCCTTGTCGGTCTTTTTCCAGTAGACGCATGCGCCAGGGTCCACGGGCTTCGGTTCGCCGGAGCGGGGCAATCCATCCATCCTGGTGCGCACATTGGTCGACACGACTACATCGTGCTCAGCCACGCCCAGTCGCTCTAGTTCAGCCAGCACGCGGCCTACACCGTCAGTCACAGGGAGATCGCGGCCGTCACGCTTGAATTGACCGTATTTGCGCAGTCCGTAGGGGGTGCGCTTCCAGCCGGTGGGCCACTGCAGCGGGAAGCGGGAGATTGGTTCGTTCATGTCAGCCCTTCAAGGTGTGTTGGGTGATGCTCTTGATGCCGTTGCCAGGCGGCGGAAGCTGCTTGCGATCGTGAGTGGGTGCAGGCAGGCCTGGCCCGGCTTCACTTGGCGCGAGGAAGAGTGACTGACGGGTTCCGGTGACCTTTGCAAAGTCCACCTCTACCTTGGCGCTGTTGACGATCACCTGGCCAACGTCGGCGATCACACGGGCGCGGTCAAGATCCATGGGATTGGTTTTGTCGCTCAGCGCGTTTAGCGTCTCGAACAAGGTATTTCGTAGATCGGCGATGCTTTTTGACATAGTTCGGGTCCTCAGGGTGCGCCTTCTTCAGGCGGTTATTGATGCGATGGTTTAGAGCCGCCTGCAGCTGAACGACTTCGATCAGCTCCGGCGGGTAGTTGTTGTGCAGGCTGTTGCGCAGCATGTTTTCCTTGAGCGTCAGCAGAACAAGGTTGTCCAGGCGGCAGTTCAGCGGCTGCCGGTCTTTGAAGGCCAAGACCCAGCCCTTGGGCGGGTAGCTGCCGTGCGCTTCCTTCCACACTTCGCGGTGCAATTGCTTCCACTGAAACATGCCCTCGGCCAGCTTGATATCGGCGTAGCCGTCGCTGTTGACGCGAACGCTGCCGACCGGCTTCCAGTTCTTAGGCTTGTCCCCTTTGCGGAACTGCGTTTTCTCCATGCCGGGATAGCTGATGCCCCTGACGCCTTTGTTGGGCGGCACCTGGCCTTTGTGAAAGCGGTTGGCGATCATGTTGGGATTCGTCTTGGCGAGCGCCCGGCGCTTTTCAATGTCGGCCGCCATGTACTCATTGGTTTTACGCAGCCCGAGCCGATGGGATGCGTTGTTGATGCGCCAGACGGTGCAGCCCAGTAAAGCCGCGACGTCCTGGCTGTGCATGTGCGGGAAGATCTCGCTCAGCAGCTCCAGCTCCGGTTCCGTCCATAGCACGCGCGGCGCGCGCAAGCCTCTTGACTTCGTCACAGGATGCACCCACTGCAAAGCCCGGTCCGGCTCATGCGGCACACCGAAATCCAGTAGCACCCGCCAACACAAGCCCGGCCGTCCGTGCAGCCGCAGTTCACACAGGTGGCATCAGCCGTGGCCACCTTGAGCGCCACCTTCTGCCGCACAAGGTCAGAAAAAAGGCCACGCCGCACCGGTGGCCTTGGGTTGGTTTGATTGACTGCCATGCTGCTACACCCCCAGCGGCGTCTGTGCGTCGTCGCTCAGCGGCCTGGGGCCCGCCTTGGGCGGCTCGATCAACTGCCAGCCGGCGCCAGCCACAAACGAAACCTGCTTGTCCCGGTACAGGTTCTCCAGCTCCCCCTCCACCGCCCACATCTGCACGCCAATCGCTGCGGCAATGCTGCCGGTCGGCTGGCGCTGTGTCTGCTCCTGCAGGTGCGCCAAGACGCGCTTGCGCAGCTGCTCCAAGTCGTAAATTGCTTCAGGCATGAGCCATCCCCTGTTCAGTAAATTTCAAAATTTGGTTGATCTGCGCCATGTGCAGGTCCAGAAAATCCGGGCCATCCTCCGGCGCCGGAAACTCCAGCTCCCAGGTGACAAGGCCCAGGCCAGCGCGGTGCTCGGCCACGCCAATGCGGTAACAGCCCTCAAAGGTGTGCCCTGCCACCGCGCGCTGCACCTTGCGGCGCTGCAGCATGCGCACAGCGTCCCGGCAAAGCTGCGATGCATTAAGCCGGTAGCCCTGCTCCGCATCAAACTCCGCCAGGCCCTCCAGCACCAGGTCTGCCAGCGCGTCCTCTATGGCCGGTGCGCTGGTTGACAAGCCCTCGGCCAGCTCAGCACCGCTGACCCAGCGCACCGCCAGCATCAGCCTGGTGTGCATCCGGTCTTTCAGGGTGCGGTGGCCCTGGCTCACGATCCAACCGCCGCCGTAATGTCAGACGCAACAGAGCCGGTGTTGACCACCGGGGCAGCCTGCGGAAGCTGCAGCGCGGTTATTACGTTCTTCGCCACTTCGCTGTCTGCAGGGAAATTTACCGACACCACAACTTTGCATTCACCGCCGTGGTGGATGCGAAATTCCTGGCGCGCGCCGCCGCCAGGGGTGACAACAAACTCGCCAAACTCCAGGCGGTCGGCCTCCAAAACAATCAATGCTTTGCTCATTTCAGGTTTCTTTCATCACGGGTGCGCCGTTCAGCGCCTGCAATCAGCAGGGCCAGCTCCAGCGCCTCCAGTTGTTCGGATAGAAAAGTGGCCACGGCTTTCACCGGGCCCCACACCACGAGGTGGAAGACCCACATCGCCGCCAGCAGCACGATCAGCAGCAGGCGCAGTAAAAACTCACGCATGCCACCTCCGTTTTTCAAAGTGGGCTTCGGTCGGCCTCAGGTGCAGCACAGGCCGCGTGCGCAACCGCACCACGGACAGCCCAACGTGGTCGCCCAGGGCGTCCTCGATCTGCTTGATGCAGTCGCTCACGTTGGCCGCTGTCACATGGGCTTTTTTGCGGTGATGCTGGGCATCGACGTGGGTGACGCGGAAGATCATGGCAATGACCTCACCACGAACGGGGGGAGGTTGTCTTTGCTGCAGCGCCCCTTCAACTTGAGGTTGTAGGCCCAGTTCTCGAACTCATCACCGGTGTAGTAGGTGTCGGCATAGATCGCATCAATGATGCTGTGCACCTCGTATTGACAGTGCGGCGCATCCATGCGGATCACCGTCATCGCTGCTTCAAAGTTTGTCCGGTCAAAGCTGCGCAGGTCAGTGAGGTCGAACGGAAAGCGGGTGCCGTTGTACAGCCCGAGCAGCAGTCTTGCGGCAGATCGGCCGCCGCCGGTGCCAACGTGCCGCTTTGGCAGCTCATAAAGCCGCTGCAGGGCAGCGAGTTGCTCGGCGCTGTGCCTTGAAGTGATGCTGGCTGACCTGGCAGCGCGCCGCTCGATGTCGCTTAGAACTACGGCGCTCATGCCTGTGCCCCCGCAGCCACCCGCACCGCATCCGCCTTGCGCATGCGCCCCCCGCCATCCACCAGCTGCAGCTGCGCCGCCATTTCTTCCCGGCTCACATGCAGGTAAACGCCCGTGCTGCGCATGCTGGCGTGGTTCAGCGCAATCTGGGCCACCTTCACCGCGTTATTGCCCCGGCTGCGGGTCATCACGTTCATGCCCCGGGTGTGGCGCAGGGCATGGGGGGTCAGGCGGTCATCCAGGCCTGCAGCCTTTACCCAAATCTTCATGCGCGCCTGGTAGCTGCGCGGGCTCAAAAACGTGCCCTCCCCGCCATCGGCCCGACCCCAGATCAGCGGCTGCTCTTCGCCCTCTGGCAGCACGCGGTCCACCGCCTCTGTGTCGCTGATGCGCAGCAGCGCCAGCAGGTGCACCCGCAGCTGCTGCGTCACGCAGTACTCATTGGCCTTGCGCTGCCCCTTGCAGTGGCGCTTGTCGCTCACCAGCCAGCCAGCGTCCAGGCCCTGCAGCACGCGCGGCCGCGTCAGCCGGCTGAACTCGAACACACGCATCCCGGTGATGATCAGCGCCGCCATCCAGTGGTAGTCCCGCTGCGCAAGTGGGCAGGCCTGCGTGCGGGCGGCCTTCAGCAGTTCGCGCTGCTGTGGTTCCGTGAGATACATCAACATTGTTTTTCTCCCGATGTGAAGTTTCAAAATCGCCCGTGCTGACGCACATCAATACAACCAGGGCGGTTGCGCCAACAAAGCCCAAGGGCGTTGTCAGCGGCACGTGTTCTTCGGCCTTCATTTCCGGCGTCCTTTCCTCTGGCTTGGCAAGTGCTGCACTGCCAAAGCCAGCAGCCGGCAAGTCACCGGGTCCTGCATGGCCACTTCAAAGCTCCCCGCGCGGTGCCACCGCCGCCAGCGGGATTCGTACAGCGCCCGCATTTCCGCCTGCAGGGCCGGTGTGTGGTCCATTGGCAGCTCGGGCTGTGTGGGGGTTGTCATCGCGGTGCCTCCTTTCGATGGCCTGCACCAGTGCCGGCCCGAACAAAGAAACCAAAGCGCCGCTCACGTCAGGCACCCGGCCTGGCGGCAGCATGTGAACAGCGGTAAAGGTGCGGGCCTGCCTAGTCATCAACCAGGCCCTCCAGGCGTTTGACCAGCGTCATCAAGGCGCTCACCATGTCAAACGCCTCGGCGCGCACAAGGTTCAGGTTTTCCGTGGTAAAGGTTTTCGCCTTCAGCCCCCGATGCAGCACGGTATGAAACTGCCCGCTCTCACTGCCCAGCTTGGTCAGCAGCTCCAGCAGCGCTTCGTCACTCACATGCGCCATCGGCCGCACGTCAAAGGCCGCACGGCCAAACTGTTCATCCAGCGCGTCCAGCACCCGCATGTCGCCAGTCAGCTGGGTTGCCAGCACCACATCGCGCATGGTCGGCTGGTGGTGGGTTTCGTCGTCGGCGTCCGCTTTGTTGTAAAGCGTGCCCGGGCGCACACCCATCAGCTTGGCCAGCTCCGGCACGCCGTGGGCATAGGCCAGCTGACGGAAGGCCTCGAAAACATTGGCCGGGTGGTCGGCCGTTACGCGGTTGAAGTTCATGAGTGAACCCCCGCACGGTTTTCACTTTTCAGGGTTCGGGCCACCAGTACGATCGCGCCATGTTTTTCATGCAAAGCGCTTGCCGCCCCAACCACCCGCCCCACGCGGCCGCGCGTCATGGGGCAACTCCCGCCTTGGCCTGCCGCTCTACCCGCAGGCTTTCGGTCAGCCGCATGCACACCTCGGCGGTGCGGCTTCTGCCCTGGTCTTTCGCCGCTGCGTCCACCCGCTTCAGCAAAGGGGCCGGTACCCGCAACAAAACCTGTCTAGACTCAACTCGTTTTTTCATCGCTTTTGCCCGTTGTAATCATCACGATATACAACTATATCATCGTGATATCAAACAGGCAAGCGCTATTTATTCGCCTGATAATCGGTAGTCCGATGGATGCCGAAAAGACACAACTACTGCTACGCCTGCCAGCGGACTTAAAAGCCGCGCTCCAGCGCGAAGCCACGCTGCAAGGCCGCAAGGTTACGCAGGAGGTTGTGATTCGGCTGACCGAGAGCCTCAAGGCTGTTCGCCCTGGTGGTGTGCCCGCCAACTATTCAACCGGGCACAAAGCCACGGCCGCCGTCACGGGCGAAAGCGACCACACAGCGCAAAGCGACACAGAGCGCGCTTTACTGAAGATCATCAAAAAGATGCCGCCGGAACAGCAGCAGGCGTTACTGACCCTCTTCAAGTAGGCTTGCCCGCGGCCCATCACCGCGCCGGTGCTGCTGTATATTTCTACAGTGCTTGTAAATCTGGTCCGCCTTCGCCACCAAGGCAAAAAACGCTCCACTGCAGACATCCAGGCAGACGCTGGCCAAGTCGGCGAGTTCTCGTTTTCCGAGCGCGCCCGGTACGTCAAGAGTGAGCCCATCATGTTGGCTTGCGCCCTGCGGCCGGGCACCTGTGACTACGTCATCCCACCGCTCGATCGCGCCCGCATCACGCAGATCCGCAACGGCGCCATCCTGGTCACCGGCGCAGAGCAGGTGCCCAAAGGCAGCAAAGACGTCATCGTGTTCAAACAGACCTGGTGGTGCAGGCCCATCGCGCCAAGCGCCGGCTAACCAGGTCAGTTCCAAATTACTTCACAGCAGGCAATCTCAAACTCGTGAGACATCGCGGCATGCAGCGTGCAAGGGTCAAAACGCCAGGCGTCCGATTCCGGCACCAACAGCGCCGCAGCGCAAAACTGCGAGCAGGTGGTCTGTGCCGTCACCTTGAATGAGACAAGCCACGCGGCCAGCTTGGCAATCAAGCGCCAGCTGTAGGGGTGGCCCTCGCAGCGATCGGCGTACTGTGCAGCAGCAACCGCCTCCGAATAGGACTTCACCAAGTCCCACTTGGCAGGGTCCAGCACAATGCGTTTGAAGCGCACCCCGCCCAGCTTGCCCGCCCGGTAGCGTGACCACGCCGGCAGCCGCTCCATCGCCACGCTCGAGGCGCACCACAGCGCGCCGTCAGCGTCCGCCGCGCAACTGCCGTCAGGCATATAAAACTCCACGCCGTCACCCGGCTCAAAAACGATTTCGCTGTGGCTGTAAAGCCCGCTGAACCGCCACCGGATCAGCCGGTTGAACAGGCCCTGCAGGCCTGGCCGGGTGGCTTTGTAGCTGGCCAGCTTCATCACACGCCCAGTTGGCCCCGGATCGCCGCCAAAAAGCCCGCCCACTGCGCCAGCACACCGGCAACTGCAGCTGGGTCGGCAGCAGCGCGCGCCTGCTCCTTGCGCAGCAGGCGCTGCGCCCTGATGGCCTCCTGCGCTGGGCGCCAGGCATTTGCCGTGGCCAGAATGTCATCAGCGGCCATTTGCGTCGTCCAGCCCTGGGCCACCTTGGCGTCGGCCCAGCTCTGCACGCTGCTTGGTACCGGTCCTGTGTACCCGGCTGCAGCATAAGCAATAGCCTGCGCTTCGGCGCGCTCGTATTCGCTGGCCCGGTTGCCAATAACGGCACCGATCAGAGCGTCGGTTTCTGCGTCAATTTTTTTGACTGCGTCGGCCCGCTGTTCGGCCAGGGGCATGGCCAGCTCCGGCGCGTTGCCGGCAGCCACCCACGCCAGGTAGTCCACATAGTCCCTGTTTTCAGGGTCAGCGGGAATGCTTGCGCCATCGGCAATGCGGTGAATGACGCTGGGTGTTTTTGTCAGTTTGTACATGCTCAAAGCTCCGAGTCGAGGATGAAGGCCGCGCTGTTGTAGACATAGACGGTCCCGCCCGTTCCCGTCACGTCCCAGCCAATGGATTGAGTGGTTTTGTAAGAAAACGTCGGTGTATTGAACTGGGCCCCAGCCCAAGAAACCGTGGGAGTGATCGGTGCCGCAGCCATCTGCACGGGAAAATAGAATTTCGCGTACTCACACGACTGGCCATTGCTGGCCACGTAGCCCTTCGCTTGTACCGTGTTCGTCTCAACCCGGATAGCTCGCCGCTGGCACAGGGCCAAATTGACTTGGGGCGGTAGCCGCTCAAAATCAGTCACCATGCTGCCAGGCTCAAGCTGTACAGCACCGATGGTCCATGTGCCGGATACCTGCGCCCCGACCGACAAAACAATCTCAATGCCCGTGGTGGCGGCTCCCGGCACGGCGATCTGCGCGCTGTAGGTGGCAAGGGTCGCGCTGACCGTGAAGGTCCCGTTGGCAATCAGCGTGCGCGTGGGCGCTGCAAGCGTGCCGAAAGTGTCATTGGTCGTGGCGTAGTAAGCCGCCCAGGCAACCGTCGTCAGCAACGAATTGGCCAGCTGGACAGAAAGCATTGCGGTCGTGCCAGCCAGGTCAAAGCAATTGGCCCGCTCGATGCGTTGACCAAAGCCAATGGCCGTCACACTGGCCGCGCCCGTGAATCGGTACACACTCAGGTTGGGCGCGCTGCCCGCAATCTGCTGGCCGGTCACATTGGCGCCGGTACAGTAGCCGTACCAGCGATCCACACAATAGGCCAACACAGCGGCCGCAGTAAATGTTTGCGCGGCTGCGTTGTTACGCTGGTCTATCGTCATGCCGCCGTTGATGAGGCGGTTTTTGAAAGCGTACCCGGGCCCCACACCAAGCATCGCCTTCGCCGCCGCGGGCGTTGCGCCGCCCAGGCCGCCAGCCCGCCAAACAGTGCTGCCTGCCGGCAGGCGCAACGTCAAGTGCCCCAACGGTCCTACCGCAGCCGCACCATCAATCGTGTCCGCACCTGCACCGGCAAACGTCACCGTGTTGGCCGTCGCGTCAATTCGGCGCACATCGTAAAGCGCCTCATCCGTCGCAACGCCACTTGCCGGCAGCGTCAACACCACGTTGCCAGCAGTCGCATCCACCAGCAACACGCCACACTGGGTGGTTACCAGTGCCCCCGTCGCGGTTACCGTGGTACGCGCAACATCGGTCACAGCTCCCGCAGCATTGAGCGAATCCCAAAGCTGCCCACGCTGCGTTTGAGCGGTGGCCCCGGGGTAAGCCGCCGCTGCGACAAACGTCGCTTTTGATACAAATTTAGGCATCTATCAGTCCTCCAACAGTTGGCAATGTCCGGCTGGCAACTGCCACACCGGAAGAGTTGACTTGCTGAACCAGAGGGCCCAGGGTCGGTGAAAGGTCAAGGAATCGGCCGCCAACAGCGCCAGAGCCATCGGCCTCCGGCAGCATGGTCACGCTCTGCACGGTCACCCAGGTCACTGCCGGCGTGCCGTCAGCGGGCGACAGGCGTGTGCCGCCAGCTGCAATCGCCATCGCCGGAAAGGTCTGGGTGACCTTTTGCAGGGCGAGCTTGGCCAACAGCTTTTTCACCATGGGCTGCTGCGTGCCGCCTTCTATGGATATCTGCAAGGCATAACTCAAGCCGCGTTGCAGCATCAACGCGCCAGGCCACGGTTGCCAGCCGCCGCTTGGACCGTTCAGGTCTGCCTCTGTGTTCCAGTCAGTCATCGTGTTCAGGTCATTGGTGGTGCTGCCGTTGATCCGGTATTCAACAGTGCTTTGCGGCCCTTCAGTTTCAATGTCCAGCACCAACGTTCCGCCGCCGTATAAAGTCACAAACGGCTGGGCCTCATACACCAGCGGCAGCAACTGAGTCAGGTTCAGATCGGGCTCGCCATTCCAGTCCAGCAGCGTGTTCAAGTCGCTGGCCGGGTCAGCATCCGAGACCAGGTCACCCACCAAAATGCTGCAGTCGGCGTGCGTGCCGGGCCAGCCAGCCGCGCGGTAGTCAAAGCTCTGGCCGATGTTGTCATTGGCGGGCTGGCCAAAGTCCAGGGACGCATAGGCAACATCGCTCCAGTTGCCACTAGAGTCCTCGGACACCACCATCACCGTCTGCACACCGTACAGCCGTGTGGTGAAGCGCCAGGGGAAACCCGCCACATAGCCTTCGTGCGCCTTCGTCCCTCTCAAAAACGTAGCCGCGGTTGCCGCTACCACACCCGTGGTGGTGCGTACCAAAAAGCCAATCACGTCGACGGCATATTCAGTCGGTTGGCAAAATACGCTTTCCTGCGTCAACGCCACGCCTATGGGCGTCTCAGGGTTGGTTGCCAGGCCGATCACCGAATAGGTCAACTGGTAAGCGGTACCAACACGGGTCGCACCGTAGGGCCTGACTTCCAGCGTCCACGTCTCGGCAACGCCACCACGCCAGCTGATCGACTGTGTAAACGAGCTGCCCAGCCGCTGCAGCAAACCGCCGTCCACCGCGCCCCACAGCTCTACATGGTCCAGCCGCCCGTTCACGTCATAGGTCACGGTCAGCTCGGTGTAATAGGTGTTGCCCTGGCGTGCCAGTTGCTCAGTTACCAGCGCCCGGGTCACTACAGGTATGCCCTGGCCAATCAACGAGCCGTTGGCTGGGGCCGAATAGGCGCCCCACCACACATAGTCCCAAAACTCCGCAGACTCCGGCACTAGCTGCACCTTGGCGCCGTCCATGTTGCCCTGCGGGCTCAGATCAGAAACCCGCAGCTTTTGCCCCGGCGTGGCCTTGAAGTCATAAATCCAGATCGTGTCGTGTGCCGGGTTATCGGCGCTGTCGCCAGGCACTGCAACACCGCCCGGCCAGGCTGTGGAAAGCGTCACGGTCTGAGTGCTGCCCACAAATGCGTCCACAGGGAATATCCGGTATTGCGCCTCACCGGGGATGCGCAACCCTATATAGCGGCTCACCGCCCCCAACGGGGACACAGCAGGCACCAGGTCATCCAGCGTCAATGTCAGCAGCCCGGCATTGTTCACCGCCGCCTGCACCCGCCCGCCATAGCCCCATTGCGTCAGGTCGTGGCTCAGTGCCATCACCGTGCCGCGCCTGAAGGTCATGTGCTCCAGATCCACATCGCAGCTCACCGTCTTGCGGTGGTACACGTTCTGGCCCATCGAGAACCGGGCCAAAACGGCGGCGTGCGCCTCATCGGTCACGCCCTGCAGCGGCTGGCGCGCAGTGCGCTGCGGCACCACCACCCCAGGCGCAAGCACCCGCACACTCTTCCAGGTGTTGTTGCGCGCCCGGTCAAAGTACTGAAACTCAATTTCGTCGGCCGTCTCCTGCGTGTTGTAGTCCAGGCTGAAGCTCTTGGCTTTCATCGTCGTCATGTTCAGCGCCGCCTCAACCGGCTGGTCATCGCTGAACCAGATCACACCCAGCTTGCCCGTGTGCTCGCTGCGGCTGCCCAGGCCTGCCGCCGCAATCGACTCGATCAGGTCGCCAATGCTCATGTTTTCCTGCAAAAACAGGTCAAAGGTAAAGTTGTGCGCCGCGCAAAACACCATGAAGAGCTTCAGCCCCTCTATGTCAATTTCATCGTCAGGCAGGCCCAGCCCGGCAATCAGCCTGTCCGCTTCGTCGTAGATCCCGCGGGCCAGCATCAAAATTTGCGCACCCGGGTTACTCAGGCCATTCGCACGGGTGGTGGCCGTGGTCCACGCGCCGCCATTCCAATACGGCATCGACTTGGCCACACCCCGCGCATTGAGTTCATCCACCGCACCATTGAGCTGCCCGGTCGCCTGCAGCTGCAGGGCCATACGCGCCTGGCCCGGGTACCCCGCGTTGTCAACCTGAAAACTCTTGAGGTTCTGCCAGTTCACGGTGTTCAGGGCACCGTTGCCGTTGGCGTCTGCCGTGTATTTCTGCAGGCGCACCTCGTACTGGCCGGGCTCCACCTGGCGTTGCAAGGTCAGGCGGTAGGGTTTCGTGCTGGCGTTCCCAAGCGTCACATGCGGCGTCCCGGTCAACGGGAAATTTAGCCAGACACCAGAACCGACCAGGCGGTACTCCACCGCTACCACCGTTTCCTTGTAAACGTAGGCGCCACTGGCGCCGTCCACCGCGTAGAGCGAAGCCTCAATATCGACCGCCAGCATGATGGTGTTGGTGCTGCTGGTGCGTGTGGTCCAGGGACCCGGGCCGCCAGGCGCTTCCAGCAAGCCCCCGGGCACGGTGTCCACGTTGGTGGTCAAAATGGGCAAGCCGGTGTCGCCCACCGTAAATCCCTTGCGCATCAACTGCACACCCACATAGTTTTCAATCGGCGTCTGCCCAATACGCAGGGTGTTCACGTCGGCGCAGTTGATGCCAAAGTGAAACAGCTGCCACAGGTACTGCTCACCGTTCGCAAAAAAGGTATAGGGCTGTGCCGCCAGGTCAGGCACGCAATAGGGCTCACCCAGCATCAGGCCCATTGGTTCAAATTGCCGCGCGCGGTTTTTGCCCGCCTGCAGGCTGTAGCTCGGGCTGTTCGTGTTGTTGGCCAGCGCAGCCGGGGGTTTGGCCGCAATGGGCTTGGGGCCCAGCAGCTTGTTGATCACCATGCTGCCGGCCAGGTAGGCGGCACCAGCGGCCACATAGCCCGTCGCCCCTGTCAGTCCAAGAAAGCCACCCCCCGCCATGCCGCCGGCGCCAAAAGTGAAGTAGGCCAAAGCCACCAGCGCCACAATCTGCAACACCTGCTTTTCTGGCACCCGCCGCGCCTCTATCAGGTGGCCATGCTTGGGTTTGATGCGGTGCCAGTGCTCTTCCAGCACCTCCACCCCGCCCAGGCACACGACCCACTGCTGGCCCGGCACCACCTCATGTCTGGCCAGCACATCGCTCAGGTAGTCGCCGGGCAGCAGCAGCGCGGCTTCTGCGTGGTAAACGCGCTGGCCCTGCAGGGTGATGGGGTGCGGCGTCACCACCAGGCTGGTGCCTGGCGCGGCCTGCACGGCTGGCATGCCGCTCATGCACCCCTCCAGGCGTAATAACCCTCAAGCCGCGCGCCAAAGCGTTGCAGATCAACCAGGCGCTGCAGGCAAGCGCAACCCATCGTGAAGCTGTTGTGCAGCAGCCAGACCTCACTGCCCACCACAAACGCCGTGCCAATGTGCCAGCGCTGGCCGTTGGTGGTGGGCTCGGTCATCAGCACCCCGCAGCCGGTCACTGGTGCGTCAATGCGGTCAGCCAGATCGGCCTGCAGCGCGTGGATCTCCCGCGCCTGGCCCATCGCCCCCAGCGGCCGCCTGCGCCGCGCTGGCAGGGCCACAAGCCGGTCAAACAGCTCCCACTGCACCATCGCGGCCAGATCGGCGCAGTCAAACTCGCCCTCCAGGTAGGGCATTCCCACGTACTTTTCGGCTTTGGCGAGCATGGCGTCCATGTCGGTCACTCGGTAAACAGCGCGGGCGCTGTCACAGGGTCAAAGCGCAACAGCACCGCCGACAGCCGCATGATGTCGTCACGGCCCATCGTGGCTGATACGGTGAAGCTGTCCACCCGCACGCCGCTCAGTGGCGCTGCAAACTGGTAGTCAATCACCCCGGGCGTTGACCGGTGCACCATCGTGATCGTCGCCTTCAGCGATGCACCGGGCGGCAACGCCTCGAGCTCGGCCGTCATCTCGCGGCCCACGTTGTCCATCTGCAGCCTGGCGCGCGGCACTTCCTTGGCCTTGTCATTGGGCAGCGTGATCGAAAAAGGCAGTGCCAGCCATTCATAACCCAGCGTGGTGATGTTGCGGGTGTCGTTCACCAGGCGAACCGGCGCGCTGAAGCTGGCATGGTTGATCATCAGCAGCACCAACACGCCGCCGCCGTCGCTCACCTTTTGCAGCCGTCTGGCTGTGCTGGTGCTCAGGGTCATAGCGCGGGCCTCAGCCACTCAAGGGTCAAGGTCCGCTGCGCATAAACCCAGTTCACAGTGCCTGGCTTGAGAGCACCCGGCTTACCCCCCACAATTCGCGCCTGCAGCGTGTCACCGGTGCGCAGATCCACCCAGTCAAACCAATCCACGCCAGCATTGATGGTCGTGTAGAACCAGGTCTCCCAGTCAATCGCATGCTGCAGCGTGTCAAAGTAAAGCGTTGTTTCCTGCGTCACCATCACGTCCGCGGCCATGCGCCGCTGCTTGGGCACACCGCGCTCCATCTCGCTGCGCAACACAGCGCTGGCCGGGTCCTCCGCCTGCGGGAAGCCGATCTTGACGTAGGCAGGAAAAGTGGCCATATCAGCTCACCTGCGTCCGCAGGCCAAAACGGCCTTCCATCGAGCCAAAGAGCGAACCGGTACCGGCGCTCACCCGGTCGGCCAGCGCATCCTCCACCTGGCTGATGATCACGTCCGTCTGGATGCCGCCGTTTGCACCCTTGCGCTGCTTGGTTTCGGCTTTGGTACCTGGGGGCGTGATGATGTTGATCACTGGCGCGGCAGACCCGCCCACCGGTGCCAGGTTAGCCATCTGCTTTTCGGTAAAAACGCCCTCGCCGCGTTTCGCAATGATTGGCACTTCATCACCCGCAATGCCACCCGTGTGAAAGCGCGGCGCTCCCTTGAACACCGCGGGGTTCACACCGCGCGTAAACGTCGCCTCACTGCCAGCCACCCCACCGCCATGCAGAAACATGCCCAGGTCCATGTTGCCAAAAGCCGCCCCGGTTCCGAAGTCGCCCGCCCCGCCACCCGTGAACGCATTGAGCAAACCACTGAACATGCCGCCAAGGCCATCGCCACCACCGCCGCCCAGGCCCGGGATCTGAAGGCGTCCCAGCACCTGCTTGAGCAGGGGTTCAAAACTGTTGATGATCGAATCGGCAAAAGCGCTCATCAGCCGCTCCTTGGCCATATTCCCCAGCGTGTCAGCAAGTGACCGCGCTGCGCCCTTGCCCGCCTCAAAGCCTCGAATCAGCCCATCCTTCAAATCCCGTCGCACGTCCTCGCCAAATTTCTTGCTGGCGTCTTCTGCCGCCTTGGTTTTATCGGCAGCGTCGGTTTTGGCTGTGACCTCCTGCGTCAGCCCGCGCTGCTGCTCGAGCAGGCTGATTTTTCGGCGAATGATCTCCAGCTGCCGTTCGCCGGCGTCATTGCTTTCAGCCACGATCAGGTTCTCGCGCTCCTGGGCAATCAGGCCGTCCAGCCGCTCGCTCTTCAGCGCGCCCAGCTGCACCTTCGTCAAGCCGATCTGCTGGGCCTGCTCACGCAAGCCCTCGTTCGTCTTGATCATTGCCTCCAGTTCTTTCTCCTGGTTGGCAAAGTCGCGCTCCATGTTCTGGTTGGCCCGCTCGCGCAGCTGGGTCAATTCCCGCAGCGCCGTCGCCTGGTGCTGCGTCTCGGTGCGTATTGCCGGCTGCTTGGCCAGCAGCTTGCCCTGCGCCTCGGTCAGCCACTCCACCGTCAAGCCGTTGCGCCGCTGAACCTCCGTCAACCGGTCCCAGTCAGCAGCGAAACTGGGCGACAGGCCTGCCGTTTCGGCTATCAGCCGGTTCTGCGCGTCGTCTTCTTTTTCAGCAGCGCTCTTGCCGGTCTTTTTCTTCTTTTTCTCCTGTTCCTTGTCGATCTGCAGCTGCGTGAGCTGAGCCGCCTCAGACCGCCGGGCCGCCAGCTGCCGCTCCTGGCGCAGATCCGACTCCAGCATCGAGCGCTCGCTCTCCATCGCTGCAACCATGTCGGCGCGCTGATCGCCCGTCACTCGGCCCGTGGTCTTGCGGGTGGACAGCGCATTGAGCCGGGCCGTGATCGAATCAATTTTTTCTTGTGTGGTCTCCGTCTTGCCCAGGCCCATCATGGCGCTCCAGGCATCCTTGGCCCAGTCGCTCACGCCCTTCCAGGCCTTCTGCAGCGTGCCCAGGTTGTTGCTCAAGTCACCGCCCAGGTGCCGGCTCAAGGCCTCGCTGGTAACCCGCATAGCGTCCTGCACGCGGCCTTGCTCTTCCAGCTGCTTGATGTAGCGGAAAGTCTCGATGCTCAAAAAGTGGTAACTGCTGTTCGTCTTGGCGGCCCAGTCAGTCACCCCGTCGCCCATGCTGGCAAACTGGCGCGTCACCTGGTCCGTGCTCTGGCCGGTAAAGCGAGCCACCAGCTGCGCCGCGGCCGCCACCTCTTCCAGCGACATGACTGTAAATTTGCCTGTCGCAGTCAGGCCCGCCAGTTGGGCCCGGGAATCGCTCACATTGCTGTTGACGTTGCGCGCCAAACTGCTGGCCATCGTGTCCAGCTGGCCGGCTACCAGGCCTGCATAGTTGCCCGTCAGGATCAGCGTGTCGTTCAGCTTGCGCTGCTCTTCAGCGCCCTCATACGCTGCATAGGCCAGCGTGCCCAGCCCAATAGCCACCGCACCAACCAACCCGGCCACGCCCAACATTGAACCGGTCAGCACCTGGCTGCTCATCGCCAGTTCACCCACCTGGCGGGCCGCACCGGCAAAGTCCCCTTGCGCCACGTCTCGCCCCAGCTGGGCCACGTTCTTGGCAGCTTCCGCCGCCGCGCTGCTGGTCGCCTTGCTGGCGTCCGTCATCGCCTTCTGGCCCTGTGCCGCGGCGGTGGACTTGCTGTTCAGCGTGTCAAGCTCCTTGCCCAGCTGCGCTGTGGCGTCGCTGGTCAGCTTCAGTCCGCTGGTGGTCTCCAGCGAGCCGTCAACGGCAAGGACAATGCCAAGGCGTTCCATCAGCCAAGCACCTCCATGATGGCGTTCTCCATCAGCTCCAGGCGCGCGGCTTCACGCTCCATGCGTTCCGCATCAAAGCGTTTGAGTTGCATCTTGCTGCGCACCTGTGACCAGTCAAAGCCCATCACGCCCCCCACCGGGCGCAGGCGCCAGCAGCGGCGCACCGACCAGAAAAGCGCAACGGTGTCCCAGTTTTCCGCCCAGACCTCAAACGCGCCATCGGGCCGCGGCGCAGCAGCCCGATCGCCGGGCTCATCAGCCCAGGCAAAAGCCGCGTCCATCGCTTTGCTTGTGAGACCCCAGTGCTTTTGTTCATCGTCCTCGGCCTCGGTGTTACGGGTAGGCTGCCGCTCGCTGGTTGCCCAGAAAGCCGCAGCCTCTAGGAGTTTTTTTCTGCGGCCAATCCCCGGCGCGCGCCCAGGTAAAGACCTACGGCGCAAGGCGCAACCCTGTCTGCCGCAATAACGCTGGCTACCAGCTCCGGCGTGCTGGCCACTTCCGTGCCGTCCGCATGCTTGATGCCCTTCACCCCCAGCAGCACCTCGGCCAGGATCTGCTTGTCAGTGCGCTTGTTCTTGGGGTCCAGCATCTCGGCCTCGCCGGCGTCGTCCAGGTACTTGAAAACACCCGTGAACTCAATGAAGTCATAGCGGCCACCGTTGGGCACGGGCACCTTCACCGGCCACTCGAAGCTCACGGGGTTGAGCTGCGCAAAAAATGGGATGTCTTTGGTGTCCATGGCGTCAGGTCAGTTTGTGGGTGTAAGGCACGCCTGCGGCAGACGGCAGCAGCTCCAACTTGGCCGTCACCACAATGCGGGTGCGGTCCTTGTCTTCGCTCAGGTCCACCAGCTGCGCGCGGCTGGCCGCCGTGGTGAAGATGTTTCCAGCAACAGTTCCGTGCACGATGGAAAGGGCTTGCTCCACCGTTGTTTCAAGCTCCGTGTAAAGGGCCTTCTGCGCAACGGTGGGCATTTCAAACTTCAGCGTCACCGTGGGTTTCAGATCGCTGGGGATGATGTCCTCCACACCCGACAGGCGCCGGTAGGCATTTGTCCGCCCGCCGTCCAGTTCCGCGCTCATGCATTTCAGGCCCAGCGCTCCCAGGGTGATCACCGTGTTGGCCTTGCCAAAACCCACCGGCTTTTGCAGCGCCGGAAAGGTCGGCGTGGCCATGACCACGTCAGTAGGTGTGCTGTACAGGCCCATCAAGGCCACGCTGCAGCGAGGAACCTTGTTCTCCGTCCACATCCACTTCATGGAGCCGCGGCTATACAACATCTTGCGCAGGATGCCGTCCTCATAGGCATACATCGTTCCGGTCTCTTCTGCCGTGCTGATCGGGGTGAACACCACGTCAGTGACGGCCGTTTCCACCGCAGCGTGGCCGCAGGCCCGGTACAGGGCCAGCAGCGCGGCCGGGTAGTTGGTGCCCAGCGGGGTGCCGCCGCCGATCACCGGCACGTCAAAGCTGCAGTCGCGCGCCATGCTCACGTTGAAAACGTCGCGCGAGCCATAGTACGGCGCTGAATACTTGAATTCATCCGTGTTGGCCTTGCCGGCGTTGCCCCACTTGAAGTCGATGGCTTGGAAGGCGTCAGTGGCGCCCACGGGCACGGCGTCTGTTCCGGCCGGGCTCTCCACCTTGAACAAAATGACTTTGCGTTCGCTGTTCATGCTGCACCTGCTTTCTCTGGGTCAGCCGCTGGGGCCGGGGGTTGCGCAACGGGCGGGCCGCCCGCAATGGCTTTCAGCACACCGGCTTCTACGCGGTACACGCCACCGTGCGTTGGCACAGGTGCGCTGGGCTGTTCTGCTGGCTGCGTTTGGGTTTTGCTCATGGCGTTGTCTTTCAGTTTTTCGGGGGTGGGTTAAACGTCACGTTGATGCCAAATTTCATCTTGATCAGCATCAACACCACATCCAGCACACTGGCCGTGCCGATGCCGCTCAGAATCGACAGGCCAAGCAGCATGGGCACATCACCCTTGAGAGTGCTGTATCCCATCAGGAAAACCACAATGCCCCACATCAGACTGTGCAGCGTGACGCCCAGCACGGCTCGGGTTGTCAGCACACCGCCGCCGCGCAAAAAAACACCCAGGCCCATTGCCGAGGCGCCGACGGCCGCAAAGACCATAAACAACACCCAGGCAGCCACGTCGTCACCCGCGGCGTGAAAGAATTTGGACATACGCTCGTAAAAGTTCATGGACGTCATCCTTTGTTGACGGTTGCAATATCGGGGTTGGCCTGGGCTTTGCCGCGAAACCAGCTGGCAATGCCAAGGATGGGCGCCACTACACCCACCAGAGCGGCCATGGCGCCCAGCATGGCGGGCAGGTAATTCAGCAGCTCGGGTTTCTTGTCCAGAAAGATCACCATCACATAGGCCAGCGCCACAGTGATCGAGGTCATCAGCACGTTCAGCGCCACGGCAAAGCCAATCGCAGGGCGCCAGGAATACGTTGGCCAGTGCTCCGAAGCGGCCTCGGCCTGCATCGTCTTGTTCACGTCGGCCGCATGGGCCACCGCCAGGCGCTCCAGGTCAACCCCGGCGTCAATGGCGTGCTTGCGCAGCTCGGCGTCGATCTCGGCCAGCCTGATCCGGCCCTCCGGCGACTCGTTCAGCCTGGCCATGGTGGCGGTAACGGCATCTACCGTTTCAGCCGGCGCTCCCAGCTTGTCAGCCAGAAACTTCACTGCGATCCCGGCGACTGGGCCGCCAAGCATCGAGGCCGCCACGGGCATGAGCGATTTAAGCCAGTCCATGTCAGTCCTTCACCGTGTGCGCCGCGGGAGCAGCGAAGCCGTTGATCACCCACTCCGCCACATCAAAGGTGGGGCACTCCTTTACCCACTCGCGCGGCTGAATGATTCCGTCGCCGTTCAGGTCTGGACTGAAGTCCCGGTGCCCGCAGATCCGCGCGGCCGGGTACTGGCCAGCCAGCTGCAGCACCAGGTCGCGCAAAGCCGTCCATTGCGCCGGCGTGAAGCGCTTCATGCCCACCATGCACACGCCGATGCTTTTGGCGTTGCTGCCGCCCACATGCGCGCCGATTTCGTCAACATGCCGGCCAGTAAAGACCGTGCCGTCGAGAGCCACCACAAAGTGATACCCGATGCTCTTGAGCTGCGGGTTGAACTTCGCCACCGCCGCCGGCTGCCGGGCCCAGCCGTTGGCTTTGTGCCAGCGGTCAATGTCCTGCACCGTCACTTGCTGCCCCTGCGGCGTGGCGCTGCAGTGAATGACCAGGGCCGTGATCTGTCGTGTGCTCATAGCCATCTCACTTTCAATTTCATGCTCAGCCAGCCAAACGGGTGCTCCAGCTGCCCGCTCAACTTGAAAGAAATAGGGATCACCGCGTCCAGTGGCTGGCTGCCGGGCCCAAGGCTCTTGCAGAAGGTCAGCACGTCTTCAACCATCGCCAGCTCGGCCTGCTCTATCGCTTCGGTTGCCGACTTCTCAGCCACAGAGACAAAGCCGACCAGCGTCACATCCAGGTCGCCGCCGTCGCCTTCCCGGCCCTGGTAGTTCCAGAAATTCCCGCCGCCCAGGGCTGGCAGGCAAATCACGCCTTTGACCAGATCCGTCGCCTTCAGGTTGGCCGGGTCCAGCACCAAGCCGCGCCGCACCACCCGGGTGATGGCAGATGCCGCCAGTTGGGTTTTCAGTGCCTCCATGACGGTTTCGTAGCTCATGCCGCCCTCCAGCCGTCGCCGTCAGGGTTCAAGGCCCGGGCCACGGCCGCCTTGAGGCCTGCCACCACACTGGCGGCCATGGCCTCGTGCGTGCGGTCGACAAAGGGGTTCGCCTCGGTCCCGTGGTGGCGCACATGCCAGCTCAGGCCCTGGTAGCGGTCGCGCAGCTCCAGCTCCTGGGCGCTAAAGCGGGCAGACCCGCGCCGCGCGCGCTTGGCTGGCCCGCGTACCTTGCTTTCAAGCCAGCGCACGATGTCAACCGACTCTGGGTCGAAGAAGCGCGGCAGGCCCTTGCCCGGCTTCACACCGTCATGCACCGCCTGGGCGTAGTCCGTGCCCGGGGCCACCAGGCGCTCGGTGGGAGCTGGCTTTTCCACATGAATGCTGCCGGTCAGCACGGTTTGAAACTTGGGAGCTTCCTCGCGCATACGCCTGGCCACCAGTTGTGCCTGTACGTCCAGCTCGGCCTCAACCGCAGCCGCCACAGCCGGTCCCCGCGCCATCAGCCTGGCTGCAATCACATGGGCGTTGTGCTTGACGCTCATGGTGTGGTTTGGAACTGCTTGAGCAGTTCGGTGTAAAGGGCGGCCGCCGTGCTGTTGCGCGGCTGGCCGCTGAAGCCGTCTCGCATCGCCACCGGCTTGGAGGCGTTGCGGATCGACAGTTCCCGCATGGCCTCTACCTGGGCCCGCAGGAGCAACAGGCCGCGGTCCTGGGCGTTCACTGTGGTGTCGGCAGCGAGGGCGCCAATGGCGTGTGCTGCGTAATACCAAAAGTCGAACCGGGTCCCATAGGCCGCGATCTGTTTGATCGTGGGGGCCGGGTCAAACACCAGCCACCACTGTTGCTCAGAAAAAGAAGCACTTACCCGGGGGCGTGAGCCGGGGTGGGTTGGGTCCCACACTGGTATCAGGCAGTCATCGCCCCACAGGTAAGTCTTGAAGGCTGAAAACCCGGGGTTGGACCCGCCCACCGCCACGCGCGGAATGTTCGCCGTCAGTTCCACGGTCCCCAGCCTGGTGGCAGGCCGCTTGATGCCCATGTCCGGCAGCGCCTGCAGCAAAAAGCGGTCAAACGCCGCGTCAACGTCCGGGCCAGCCTCACCGGCAAACACGCTGGCAGCATCGTGCAGCGACTCTTTCAAGCTCGCTGTCAGATCCGCCTTGCTCATCGTGTTGGCCATGCCCGGGCGCTCCTGCCTTTAAGCCTGGTCGTCGCTCAGGGCCGTCACTTTGGCCTGGGCTTCGTCAACAGCCGCCTGCAGCGCAGGGTGCTTGTCGGTGTCGCCTTCGGCGTCCAGCGCGGCCTTTGCAGCCATCAGGGCAGCCTGGGCGGCCTCAAGTGCCTGGGCACGTGCTGCTGTCTGCTCGGCTTGCAGCTTGGCATCGGCCCGGCTGATTTGCTCGGCTGCAATACCGTTCAGCACGCCCTTGCGCGCGGCACCGGCCTTTTCCAGCTCAACAGCGCGGTCCAGCGCCTCATTGGAGAACGTAGGCAACTCGGCAAGCACGCTGGTCACGTTGCCCGCCAAAATCTCCTGCACCCGCTCATCAAGGCTTGGAGTCTTTTTCTCGGCAAGCTCCGGTACGGGTTCGTCCGCCACATCGACCAAACGGCCTTCGCCAGGGGGGATCATCTGCCCGCCGACAAACAGCGTGTTGGCGCCAGTGTTTTCAATGTATTTACGCATTTGTATGCTCCGTGGGGCCTTAAGGCCTCAGGTCCCGGCCTGCGTCGGTGCAGAGCCGGGACCTTCAGCTTTTCAGGCCAGGGTTATGAAAATCAGGCGCGCGAGACGCGGCCCGTTGCGCTGTACAAGATCGTGCTGGTCTTGCTGCCCTTGAGCTGCGTGGGGGTATGGCTGCCCACCCACTGCGTGCCAAAGGTTTCCTGTGCGTCAATGAAGGCACCGGCGCTGTTGCGGGCCTGCTCCAGCGGGTTCACCGCCCAGGGCTTGACCATGCGGAAGCGGGTGGTACCGCGCTCGCCCACCAGGATGCGGGTATCACCAAAGGCGCTGCGTGGTGCGCGCGGGCGCCACACCGGCATGTCCTTGACAAAGCCCACGCTGCCGTCGCTGGCCAGGCCGGTCGCCACCCGGGCGCTGTTGGCCTGGAAGGTCTTGGCCTGGCTGAGCGCGTTGTTCACGTTGCCGCTCATGAGGATCATGTTGGGCGTGTAAAAGCGGTCGTCTTCGATAACCGCCTTGCGGCCGCCGATCGCAAACAGCAGCTTGTCCCATTTCACGTCCACCGCGTCAGAGCCCAGGTCCGTGTCGAACTTGCTCACGTTGGTGCTGTAGCTGTAGCTCACAGTCAGCGGCCAGGCGTTGGTCGGGGTTACCGCTACGCCTGCCTGGTTGACAAACTGGAGCTCGCCCAGGTTGTAGTCCATGACGTAGTAGGTGCCAGCGGCCAGCGCGGTTCCGTCTGCCGGCAGGATGTACTCTTCGCGCACCACCGAGTTGAGGGTGACCACAATCGGGTTGGCGGTAGAGCCTTGCTGCACGCCTTTCAGGTCATAGACCTTGCGCGGGCGAATCACCGGGAAGCTGGCCAGCGCAAAAATGCGCTTGGTGCCGTCAACGTCGGCGCCGCGGTTTTCTGCCACCACCGCCACTGCGGCAAATTCGTCTGCCGAGGTGGCCAACTCGTTCAGGTTGATGGCCTCAACGTCCTCACCCACGATGCGCACCATGTTGCGCATGTTTTCTGCCACCGGCTCAAAGTCGATGACGCTGGCGCCCAGCAGCATGCGCATTTCCGAGCTGAGCTGGAAAGCCAGTTTTTGCGGGATCGGGCGGGTCTCTTCTTCCGTCTGGATGATGCCGCCCTTGCGGATCGCCTGGCCTTCATACCGGCGCAGCCCGTCAACCCCGGCCGCCGTGGTGTCGCGGTAGCTGTAGGGGATGGTGATCACGTTGGCAAAAGCGGCGGTACCCACGTTCACCAGGCCCAGGCTCATCAGGCCGTACAGCGCTTCACGCAGCACGGTACGCTCGGCAATCTTCGGCACTGCCACATCGCTGACGCTGCCTACGCCTGCCGCCAGTGATTTGTGCAGCTCGTTTTCCCGGAACAGCACTTCGCCGTTGGCACGGTCAAATTCGGCCAGCACTTTCTCCGCAAAGTCTTTGTTGGCAGCCAGCAGCGTGCCGCCGGTGCGCTCGAAACGAATCGGGTCTTTCTCGTTGGTCAGGCCCAGGCGCTGGTCAACAGTCGCCTGCAGCGACTTGATCGAGTTGCCGGTTTCCACCGTGATGTGCACGTTGCCGCTGGCCGGGTTGTAGCCCAGGCCCACCAGCTTGTGCGCAGCGCTCAGCGCCTTGGCCTGCTTGACCGCCAGGCTGGCCAGGTGCTTGACCTGGTCATCGGTGGACGCAGCAGTCACCATCGGTGCGTAGTCGTCGGCAAACTTCTTCACACCCTCGGGGGTCAGCGTCTTGTCGCCGTCAGCGATGGTGTCGCTCAGCAGCTTCAGCTTGGCTGCCAGCGTGGTGGCGGTGGTGATCGCAGCGGTCTCGCGCTGCGCCAGCAGCCGTTCAACGATCTGTTCCGGGTTTTCACCGCCCGGGCTGGCCAGGGTGATGGTGAAGTTGCCGGTACCGCCTGCAGCTTTGATCTGCTTCATGGCCGCATCGGCAGTCAGGCAGAGGCTGTCCAGAACGGCCAGGCATTTGGATTCTTCGGCAAGAACGCTGGTGAGCTGCTTTTCGGCCAGGTCCAGGAGCGGTTTTGCGTTGGCGTCGGTGAAGCCCAGCAGGATCAGGCGGGCCAGCAACTGTTCGAGGTATTTTTTCATTTCGGTTTCCGTGAGTTGTTTGATCAGGGTTGGCGAGAGCAGCAGCCGGTAGTCGCGGTCGCTGTTGTCAGTGGTGCTCAGTTGCACCGGGTCCAGGTGTTTGATGACAGGCCGGATCGTCAGACCCGCGCCAAGCAGCACGCATCCGTGCGCTGCGCCTTTTTCGTTGTCCGTCCAGGCTTCGTGAAATTCCGCGCTGAGGTAGGTAAACCCCCGGTCCCGCACGGCGGCCACGCCGAACGGTGTCCACTCGACCAAGGCACGCAGGCGGTTGTCTTGCACTTCCAGCTTGACAACTTTGGCCGCTGCTCCGTCCGAGTGTTTGTGGGCTACATCGATGTAGATGTCCTGCCCCGTGACGCGCTTGTCGAAGTTGCTGACCATCTGCGAAAGCATGGTCGGCGTGATCGAGAACGCCCCGTAGCGCGGATCGCTGAAGTCGCCCGTCCGGGTGACCGTGACCCAGGTAGTTTTGGCTGCAGCGTCGCTCAGCTCGATGGTCTGGTGAGAGACGAAACGCACCGTGCCAGGTGGTGATTCGCCCTCAAGCAGGAAATGCCGCCCCTCCGGAACAGCAGACACAGCAAGGCCCGCCATCGCGGCGGACAGAGCCAGGACACCCATCGAAATTCGTGACTTCTTCATCAAAACCCCCAAAGCTGTTAAGCCAAGGCCTTGATGGTTCCGTGTAAGTCAGGGCAAAAAAAGGGGGGCACTTTGCCCGTGTTTGGGTGTTGGGCTACACGCTGATTCGGTGTAGTCCTACCTGGTAGCTCACTAATTGAGCTACTGGTTCAGGCCTGCTTGCGGATCACCGTGTGAAAAATTTCCCAGCCATCCACCTGCAGCTGCCGCAGGCCGTCGATCTGAGCCAGCGCCGTGCGGCCGTCCGGGCCCAGCTCGGGCAGCATGCAAGCCAGGCGCGCAGTGTAGCCACCGGCCGGGCATGGGGTGAAGGCCATACTGAACCCGGTTTCCTTGTGCGTGGCCGTCAGCGCCTCGCGGTCCACGGCCCAGGATCTGCGCCAACTGATGCGCCGGTGACTCCCATCACCGTAGGGCTGCGTCAGGTTCATGGTGCTCTGGTACGGGGTCCCCAGGTGGAGCGAAAGAAAGGCATCCCGATGGCTATGCGGCAACCCCAAGCCCTGGAGCCTTAGGATTTCCTTGCCTACGGCATCGCTACTGTCACCTTGGGCGCTCCGAGGCCATTCGTTGGAGTCCATCACAACTCCTTCTCCAGCACCATCGCGGCAAGTTTCTTGTCCGGCCTGGCGCTCACGTTGTAGGGCACATCCGCCGCCGGCAGCGCGATTCCCATGCGCTTGGCCAGCAGTTCGCCGTCAATGTATTTGTCCCCGTGCTGCAGCATGTTCACGCCCTGCAGAAAGGCTTCCTTCTGCGCACGGGTCTGAAAGCACACACCCAGCCAGAACTCGCTGTCGGTCGCGGCCTCGAAGCGCTCCTGCTCGGTTTTGGCCCGCGCCTTGAAAGCGGCCAGCGTCGCGCTGATCTCCTGGCCAGCGGCCTGCTCATTGGTCAGGTTCTCATAGTCGATAGCGCCTATCGGGTCGGCGGTCTCGGCTTTTGTGCCCTTGGCCAGCGCGTCCAGACTCTTCGCCTTGCTCCCGCCCAACAGGTCGCTCAGGTCGAAGTCGGCCTTCTCAAACAACTGCTGGTTGGCTCTTTTTTCTTTGATTGAACTCATAGCGTGCAAACTCCATGTCGACAAGGGGAAACCACTCACAGATCGTCGCGTAGTCGCGGGGGAAGTGCTCCCTGATTTTGATCAAAAAGCGCAGGTCCAGGCCGTCAAACGAGCGCCCAAAAACCTTGTAGTCAATCGGCAGCTTGATGTTGGCCTTCTCCAGCTCCACCAGCAGCTTCGCCTTGTTCCAGTCCCAGCAAGGGTAGAACTGCCGGCGGTTGGCATTTACGCCGCCATTTTTCATCAACGCGGCGCGGCGCATCGGGCTGTCCGCCGCGCGCACCCCGCTGGCCACCCAGCAGTTGTCAGGCAAATTGCAGTCCTCAATCACTGCGTCCCGCATGTCCTCATAGTCGGGTTCGCCCAGATCTGCAGCCAGGATGATGCGCAGCCGCTCCGGTGCCTGGAAGATGGCGTGGTTCAGCATCCGGTAAAAGCTGGGGTGCGGCAGCCGCACGATGCGCTTGCCCAGCACCCGCTCGGCGTACACCAGGTACTCCTCGACAAACTCCAGCCCGGGCACCAAATACAGGTAGTAGGGCTGGAAGTCAAAATAATCACGCGCACTCAGCCATGCCGCCCAGCTGTCTTTCCCGCAGCTGAACGACAGCAGGGCCTGGTCGTGGCCACAGGCCTCCTTCACGATCTCGCAAACGCCGTTGCTCATTTCCTGCCTTTCACGTGCCGGCGCACCCGCGCCGCGTCGAACACACCCCAGTCCTGCAGGACGTATTCGCCGCCGGCGCCGCGCTGCGTGTCGATCTTGCAGCCAAGGCTCCGCAGTTCGGTGACCAGGCGCACGACGGTGGCCCGGCCGAAGCCGGTCTCCGTGGCCAGCTGCACGCTCGACATGGGGGCCTTCTCCATCGCCACCAGCAGCTGCATCGCCTTGTCCATTTTGGGGATCGTCATGCACTCGATCATAAGGCTCCGTTTTTGAGGCTTTTAAGACGTACAAAAAAGCCGGGGACGAATCCCCGGCGGCAGGGTTGGCTTATTTGGCCGGGTCGGGTTTCAGGCTACGGCGGGCGGGCGGCACCTTCACCGGCTCTGCGGGCTTGGCGGGGGCCTTGGGGGCCTTTTCCGGCCTTTTGGCCGGGGGTTGGCCAGCGGGGGCCGGTGTAGCAGGCTTGGGGCCGGTTTTGGGCGGTTTGGCGGCCTCTGGAGCCACCGGGGGCGGATTCCCGGCCTTGGGAGCCACGGGGGCCGGTTTTGGGGTCTTTTCCGACCCTGTGGCGGCTTCGGGGGCGGGTTTTCCTGCCGGTGGGGCCTCCGGGGTCGGCTTGCTGGCCTTGGCGGCTTTGCTGGCCGGTTTACGGGCCTTGTCGGAGGGGGGAGTGTCCCCCATCCTCTGCGGCATCACCACGGCCGAAAAATCCCCCTCATAAACGGTCAGGGCCTGCTCATGGGCGGCTTTGACACCATCCCCGGGCAATAAGCACCAGTCGGCCTTTTCCGTCACACAGTCCGCCACATCGGCAAGGTATCGCGGCTGGATGTAGTGAAACAACGTGTCCCGCTTCACCGTGCCTGCGTCCGGCCCTTCCAGGGCGATGGCCACCGGCACGAAGTTGGGGCCAAGTCCACCGTACACGCGGCCCTGTCCCCAATGCACTGCCGTGCTGATGAACTTCGGTTTTTCAAGGGCATGCAGTTTTTCCATTGCCGCGGTGCCGTCTGACAGCTGTGCTGGATTGAGCCGGGCCCACAGCCGGAACACCGGCCGGTTCGGCATGATGCGCATGTAGTCGGGATACTTCCCCACGATGGCTTTGGTGTAGATCACGCCATCGCTGGTGCGCATCATCACCAGCGGCTGCTCGGTGCCCATGCCCCATACCTGCACCATCGCTTTTTCGTCCGCGCTGTACAGCAGCCACTTCGCTGCAGCCCGGGGCACCAGTACATGCAGCGACCCCTGTCCGTTTTTGCGCGACTGCTTCGGCACCTTGCGATCAAACATATGGAGCCGGTGACCGTCGCAGCCGACAAGCCGCCCGGTAGTCATATCGAGCAGGATGCCATTGAGCGCGCCCGCCGCCTCACTCTCACCGGCTGCGACCAGCACGCGGTCCAGCGCATCCAGTTCAAGGTCAAACTGCACCGGCAGACTGTCAGGCCTGACAGGCATCAGCGACAGCGCATCATTCCAGTCCACGTCCTTTTTCCACTCGGTTGTCATGCCGGTGCCGTTGTGCAGGTGGCCCTTGCCCACGTGCAGGTGCCGGCTGCGCAGGAAGTGCGCCTTGATGGTGGCCACCGGCACGCCGATCGGCTCGGTGATGGTCGGCTGCTCACACGGCACGCCTGCCCACCAGGGCTGTGAGTCCCTGCTGTGTGCAACGGATATCGCCGTCTTGCCGTCGAAGATCACGCCGCTCAGCAGCGGAATGCTGTGGGTGCCACTGGCCATGTTGATGATGGATTTAAGGTTGATCACGTTCTAACTCCTGAAAAGACCTCTGCAAAACCCCGAGGCGCGGGTTGGCGGCTTTCGCCGCCGGATTCAATCGAACAGCCCGAGCATTTCGGGCTCTGCTAATGGCGCGGTCACTGGCGCGGCCGCGCGCGCTGCCGGTTCGGCAGGCGGTGTCTCCTTTTGTTGTCTGTTGAGGCGGCGGCTCCAGCCGCCCATCACGTGTGCCGGCGTGTACCAGACTTCCCGGCGCTCCCCGGACAAGCTGTTGCCCACGATCACCACCGCAGGCACGTGCAACAGTGACAGCTGGACGAACGCCATGTGCGCCGCCCGGGCGTCCACGTCCTGGGCGGTCACATGCAGGCAGTGCTGGTAGTTGTGCCCGGCAAGGTACATCGCTTCCGCAAAGGCGATCGGCAGCGCGCCGGCGCCCACGGCCGGGTCGCAGCAGGTCACAAAGCCCTGCGCCTTGACCTTCTCCGGCAGGCCGACCATGTTCACGCCCGCCATCAGCTGGCAGACCGAATACGGCGTGAAGAACTGCCCCGCCCACTTGCTGCCCAGTTCCAGTTCCATGAAGGCTGTCCCAAGCACGTCTGCAAATCCTGCGCACTCCAGCGCCATCGTCAGCGAGGCCAGCGCCCCGGTGAAGTTGCTGACCTGCTCGCGGGTGTAGCGCGCCACGATTTCAAGGTAACGCTTTTCCCGACCCGGGCGCTGCCGCATGTCCACGGCGTTGGCATAAGCCAGCGCCGCCATTTCAACGAAGTCGCTGAACACCGTGTGCAGCTGGTGCCGGCCGCAGTTCGCCTGCAGCAGCTTGATCATCTGGCGCCTGTGCCCTTCCGCAGACAGGGCAACAGGCGCCGCGTTGGTACGCGACGCCATACGCTTACAGCAGTCCCATTTCAGCCATCGACACAGCTTCATGGTCAGTGGTTACGAAGTGGTCCAGCACGCGCACATCGACAATGGCAAGGGCGCTTTTCAGCGTCTGCGTCAGCGCTTCATCCGCACGGCTCGGCCTTGCCATTCCACTCGGGTGGTTGTGGTGGCAGACGATGGCGGCGGCGTGCAGCTGCAGCGCCCGCATCACGACTTCGCGGGGGTAAACGCTGGTTTGCGTCAGGGTTCCCCGGAACATTCCCTCATAGGCAATCAGCCGGTGCTGCGCATCGAGGAACAAAACAAAAAAGACCTCGTATGTGAGGCCTTGTGCTTGTAGCCGGAGGTAATCCCGGATATCTGACGGTGTGGAAAAAACGGGGCCGGTGCGGAGCCGGGCATCCAGGATGGCGATTGCCCGGGCAATGGTCTGAGCCTCCTCTGTCTGCCCATACGGCGGGGCCTCCAAAAGCATGCACTGCTGCATAAGTTCTCCAGTGAAAAGACCTCTGCAAACCCCCGAGGTGCGGGAACTGCCTTTTTGGGGCAATACAGCCATTATAGGCTCATTTTTTGAGCCTATTAAACCCGGCAAAATGCCCCCGGAAACAGCCCTTTTGAGGGTTTCCGGGGGCATCAGCCCGGGCGGCATCAGCTGCCCGAACTCCGGCCCTTGCTCAGGCCCGCTGCGCGGGTCAGTTGCGAGTAGTTAGCCCGTGTCGCAGAGCTGGCCCGCGTGTACTGCGCGCGGGACGGTTTGCCGCTTGCGCGGCCACGTACCAATCGTGTTGCCATGCATATCACCTCCTTTCCGGGCCCGGTAGCCCTCGTTTTGAGCCTTCACGGCAATGGGCCTGTCTCCCATCGTCAGCTCAGCCGATCAAACATGAACTTCATCACGGCCTTTGTGGCCATGGCAGTGCGTGTCCCATCGGGGTACACCAGGCGCAGCTCACGAAGTCTGCGTACCTGGAATCTGGTTCTCTCTGGCGTGCTGTCCGCCATGTCGGCCAGCAGCTGGTAGTTCACCGTGACGCAGTCCCACAGGTCCGACCAGGAGGTGCCGAGCGGGTAACTGTCCACGCGCTGCAGCATGGCCGCGCGCCACAGCGCGCAAAACACCAGCAGCTCGGTGTCGGCCAGCAGCAGCATGGCGCTTTCATGCTCTTCGCGGTCGCGCCAGTCCTGCAGCAGATCGTCAAAGCTGCTCATAGCTTTCCCTGGCGCCGCAGCCGCCGCTCCACCGCCTGCAGCGGCGCGCGGATCATGCCGGTGCGCAGCAAGCCGCGGTCAAAGTACTCAGCCTTGGTTTTGCCCAAAGCGCCGGCGCGGATCTCCGGCGCCATCCGCTGCAGCGCCTGCAGCGCGGTTTCTTTCCCGGCGCGGTCAGCGTCGGTGATCTCGCTTTTGAAGACGATCTCCAGAAAGCTCAGTGTGTTTGGGTGCGCTGGCCAGGGCACGCTTTCGCGGTCGGGGTAAACGCCCGGGCCCAGCCCATGCAGGTTCTGCGTGCTCAGCAGGTCGCAGATGTCCGGCGCGGGGTGCAGCGGACTCAGCAGATAGCGCCAGCCGCCAAAGCCAGGTGTTTCCTCCCCGGCCGCCATGAAGGCCTCACCATGCGCACGGTTGATCTCCGTGCGCATCACTCGCTCGGCCTGCCAGTAGCCGTCGCCCCCGCCCGGGTTGGCCAGCAGATCGACTGCCTTGGTCAGTGCAGGCAGGCGGGCACCCGCCAGGCGCTGCGCCACGTCGGGCGGTACCGGCTGGCCGTCCATGATGAAGCGCTGCGCAGCGCTGGTGGCGCTTTGCCCCTGCACCACCGCCATGCCGATCGTCCGGGTGAGGGCCTCCTTGGCGCCCCGGTCCAGCCGCCAAAGCCGGTCGCTCAGCGTGAGCTCATCGGGGTGAACGAACTCCATCACAAACCGCACAGCGCGCTCATGCACGCTCATCGCCGCGGCGCTGGTCAGCACCGCCTCGTTGCCGCCCACCGCCAGGACGCCCTGTGCCGTAAAGGGGCGCACGCCCAGGGTGGCGGCTTCGTCGATGGCCGCAATCACCAGGTCATTGCGCCGGCTGGCCAGCCCGTCAATGATCAGCTCGACCTGGCGTAGCAGCTCCTGCAGCTGGTGCACCGGTACCAGGTTGGCCGCATCCACCGCAATCGCCAGCTTGTCCTTGATTTCCGCTGCTGCCTGCTCGTAGATTGATAGCAGCTCAGCCATGCCGCGCCTGTCCAGGTCGTACATGGCGTTGCGCGCCTGCTGGGTCGCGCGTTTGATGGCAGCGGCCTGGTTCATGTTGGCCATGCGGGTAAGTCAACCGTTTGGCCCGCCAGGGCGTGGGTGCAGTCGCCCAGGAACTGAATACGGCCGTCGGTCACGTACGAATGGCATACATACGGGATCAAGTTGCCGGAGCCATCGCGCTCCCACTCGCCGGTCCATTCGCCGCTCGCGTCCTTCACGAGCTTGTTTCCCCTGGAGAGTACCGAGGGTTGAAACGTCGGCCGCACCTTGTCCATGTTCCAGGACCATCGCGGACCTACGCAGCCATCAGCCACTCCGAGCATGTGGGTGTTGCCACAGCCCGGGCAAAGGAACTCAGCGTGGCATTCGTCCGGGCCGTTGTACCGCCCAACCATGTTCAGGACCGGGCTCAAGGCGCTCATGCCCGGCCCCGGCCACCGTTCCCGCCGGCATTGCTGATCGTGGTCGCGCTCTCTCCCTTGGGCGCATTACCTGGCGTCACGTTGACCTTCGTGCCGGGCTTGCCGCCACCGGTGCCGGCGTCGCCCCCTACAGGTGGATACGGGTCGTTCCGCGCCGCCTGCTCCTTCTTTTTCTGCCGCACATAGTCCGGGTCCAGGCCCATGTCGGCGTACACCATGTCCTCGGGCAAGCCCGCGGCGATGTACTTCAGCGCCAGATCCGCAACCTGGTTGGGCGTCTCGGTCCGCCGCTGGGCAAAACGCAGGGTGAATTCATCCGTATCCGGATCGATCCCCTTGAACAGCAGGTGAATGCGAAACGCGATCATGTAACCCGTGGCCAGGCTGTCCTGGATTCCGTCGACTTCGTCGTAGTAGTCGCGCTTCAGGTCTTCCAGAATGTCCCGGCTCAGGCCCGAGGTGTAGCCGAGTAGCGCCTTGGGCAGCGGCGTGCCCGCCAGAAATGTGTCCATCAGATGGATCACGTCCGTCATCTCGCCCATGCCCGAATCGCCCTGCACGGCAGACACGCCGCCTTTTTTGTTTGAGTAGAAGTCGGTGGTGATGTCGCCTTTTTCGTTCTCGGTCGTTTTTCGGTAGGCCTGCAAAGCAGTGTCGTCCGCGCCCTCCAGCACATGCGACAAGCGCAGCGGTGCGCGCATACGCCGGCGTATCACCAGGTCTTCCTCCGTCATGGTCAGCTTTTGCCACGTCGTCACGCAGGCATCCATGAAGGGCCTGCCCATCGCGCCCATGTCGTCAAAGTTGTCCGGGTCCAGGCGGCACATCACCAGCTGCCAGGCCGCGAAGCTGGCCAGCACCTGGTTGGTCATCACGTCGCGCTGCTCCCAGGCTGTGGCCGGGTTCTTGAAGCGGCCGCCCATGTCCGTGATCGGCACCATCGTGTCGCTCGGCATGCGGATCGCTGCCACCACGTCACGCTTTGCGTCCAGCACCAGCTGCAGCGGCAAGTTGCCTTCCATCACAAAGCCCCTGGCATCGCTTTTCAGCTTGCTCTCAATGTCCAGCTGCAGGCGGCCCTTGAACTGTGTCCACTCTCGCTTCAGCGTGTCGCTGGAGGCCGGTTCTTTCCCCTGAAAGATCAAGCCGCCCCGAATCGTGTCCCTTGCGGCCCGGGCATGGATTCGCTTGACGCGCGGGTCCCGGCCGTCCATCAAGCGGATCTGCCTGATCAACGCCCGGCGCTCGGTGTCTATCCACATCTGGCGGTAAAGCCGCTCCATCGCCACATCGCTGGCCACCCGATCGCCACGCTCGCCTGCGGGCGACTCTGCGGCCGGGTTGAAAGTCCCGAACGCCTTTGCCACAGCGGTGCTGCTCGCGGTGGTCGGCGTGGCACGCCAGCTTTTGATGGCATTAAAAGCAGAGTTCAGGATATTCATGGTGTGTTCCTTCAGTAAGTCATGCCCGCGGGCAGGCCCAGCAGGCTCTCTCGGCTGACCTTGCGGGTTTCGATCACAGCCGGCGCATCGGCCAGGCCACGGGTCATCAGGGCGTACACGGCCGCCATCGCCGCGTCGAACAAGTCATCGCCGATCTTTGGGTCGGCCATCTTGAAGCTGGCATAACTCGCCTTCGTCGGCTCTGACCTGATGTTGGCCAACTGCCGGCAGAACGCGACCCACTCAGGTGGCTCGTTTTCGTCGGCCTGGTCCACAAAAGGAAAGGCCGCGCGGTTGTGGTGAAAGCCCTGGCGCAGCGCGTCGGCCATGATGTGTTTCGTCATGCCGTCAAAGCGCATGGGCGCAAATGGCCATTGGCTCCAGCTGGTGGCATTGCTGTCGCCATCGTTGATCAACTGTCGGTTGACGTCGGTCAGGCCTTTCTGAAACAGCGTGTCGTTCAGCGCGGTCAGCATGCCCACACCGTAGGCGTCGCCGATCGCGTAGTCCGGCCGGAAGTATTCCCAGAACGTCACCAGGTCATTGAGCAAGGCCGAATCGCTCACGCCCGGGCGCCATGTGTGCACAAACGGGAACGTCATCCAGTTGCCCACCTGCTCACACACCACCAGCGCGCTTTTTGAGGCTGCCGGTTCCTCACCGTGACCTGTGTGGTCATAGCCAATGCTCAGCAGGCCGCGTTTTTTGTAGCGCACACCCGGCATCGGCACCGCGCGCTGCAGGCCCACCTCGAGGCCAAGCGCAGCAGCACGCCGGATGTGTTCCTCCCAGATCCAGTTCTTGCTCTTGGCATTCGTACACAAAAATTGGCGCAGGTACTCATCGGGCGGCAGCTGCAGGCGCATGCTCTCCGCCCAGGCCGGGTCCACCATGCCCATGCGCACGCCCAGGTGCACGTTAACCGGGGGCAGGCTGTGGTACTCGCCGGTTTTGATCAGGTCCTGCAGCACGTCCGCGCCCTTGAAAACGCCGCTGATCCGAATGCTCGGCTTGAACGTCTGCTCTTTCGGGTCCACGCCCAGTCGCCGCGCGGCGCCCAGCATGGGAAGAAACCGGCTCAGCAGCCGGTCCTTCGGCATGTCGTCGATCTCTTCCAGGCTGGCAATCGTGATCGAGTCGCCGTCGATCTGGCTCATGATCCCGTAGGCGCTGCTTTTACTGCGGTTGTTGAAGGCAAAGCCCGTGTCTTTCAGCTGTGGGCGCCCGGCCTCGTAGGCGACGAAGGCCTTCAGGATTTCGCTGCGTTTTATTCCGTCCGTCTGGTAGTTCAGGTTGTTCAGGCTCTGCTGCATCCGTGGCGCCACGATGCCGCACTCCTGGTAGGGCGTGGTCGCCAGCTGCTCAAGGATGTACATCTCCTTCACGGCCGTCTTGCCGGTTCGCCTGCAGCTGAAGTCCACCGTGTTCGGGTGAAGGTCCATTTCCTGCATCTTCAGCAGCTGGATCGGGTCCAGCTCCACGTTGTGAACGTGCTTGGCAAACATCGCGTGCGGCTTGATGCCCGTCACCTGATCAGGCTGGGCAAAGCGCATGATCTCGCGCTCCGCCACGATGGAGCTTTTCAGGCGCTGCGCCGGCGTGGACCTCACCGCGATTTCTCCTGCGCTCGGTGCTGTATGTACACCGGGTCGCTCACCAGGTCAGCCTGCGACTGCTTGATCAGGTCAGCCGCATTTTTGGTGACTTCCAGCATCCGGGCACCAAACGCGTCGAGCGTTTCCTTGGCTTTTCCGTCCAGGGCTAGCACGCCCATGGTCTTGCCGGCATCTTCCGCGTCCTCGAACCCACGCACTGACATGCCCAGGTCGCTCATCGACAAGCCCATCCGTGTTACCAGGTCGGCGATCGGCTTGAAGGCCGGGTTGCTCACAAAGTCGTAGATGAACTTTTTCCGGCCGTCCTCGCCCACGTAAGACAGCGTCACTGACTTGCCCTCGCGGTCCAGCTCGACGCGCGGCTGTTTGATCAAAACACCTTCTGACAGCACCGACTGCAGGCACATCTGCAGCGTGGCCATCATTGCGGAGTGCAGGTCCGCATGCAGGCTAGTCAAAACCTTCGGGTTGCGCTGGTCAAAGGCCGCGTGGTGCAGCATGAATATTTCGGTCTGCTTGACGCAGGCCGGCTGCGCACCGCACCAGTCGCGCCCCACGTCGCACTGTGCGCAAAAGGCATAGCCGTCGGGTTTGGCCGGAAAGTAGGTCGCCGTCCGCGCCTCCATCCCGTGTTTCATCGCGTTGAAACGTGTGCGCCGGGTTTCCTCGCTGGTCGGGTGCCCGTCCAGGTTGGCAGCGCTGGCCGCTTTGCCCTCGGCAGTAACCGGGCCGGTGCTGGTCTGGTGCGCCTTGAGAAGTCCCCGCTCCCACCCGGCCTGCGGCTGGTGCTCAGCCTCACAGTGGGGGCAGTTGCCGAAATAGCGATGTGGGTGGTGCGGCGTGTCCGGATCGTCTTCAATCAGATCGGGCGCGGCAGAAAACGACTTGCGGCACTCGCCGCATTTGAAATTGACTTCCTTAAGTCGCCCTGTCCAGTCTTTTGCCATCGTGCCGCATCATCGGCAGCAAAGGCGGGCGAAAAAAGGGGGGCAAAGTGCCCGGTTTAATCCCTGCAGGCCTGATCGTGCAGCGCGTTGAAGTAGGTCTGCGATGCCGGGCCGGTGCCATCGTCCAGCGCGGCCTTGCCGCCACTATCGACAATAAACCGCTGCCAGCCCGCGGGATGGTTGGAAACCATGCCGCATACCACGCCAGATTTATACCGTTGCACGGCCTTGAAGGAAACCTGAGCGCCTGGCGCGCGGATCTGCGCCGTCACGGCGGACTCGTAGCCATTGGTGACATTCCGCCCCAGCAGCAAAAAAGCCACGACCACAACCACCGCCAGCGCCCCGATCCAGATCAGCGCGTTGGACTTCTTGGCCACCGGCCCCGGCGCTTCAGCTGCAGCTTCCATGTCAATCTCCAAAAAAAGCCCGGACTGACCGGGCCTGTAAACTGGCTTGCGCCAGAGGGAGGGACCCCACAGCGCGAACCGCAGGGCCGCAGTAAGGGTAACACCGGCTCCCTCCTCTACGCAACCCGCCGCAACGGGTAAGATGCCCGCTCCAGCACCAGCATTTTGGTTCGTAGTGTGCCCCAGACGGGGAGCCAAAAA
>JAUXWC010000163.1 GCA_030685025.1 Rhodoferax sp. | reverse complement strand
TTCTCGAACTCGTCCTTGGTCATCGCCGGGGCTTTGGGATTGATGTTGTGGTACATCTCCGCCTGCCCCACGGGCGACGCATCACCCGCCTGATAGCTCTTTTCCGTCGGGCTCCTGGGTTCCTGGGTTTTTTCCTGGGCCAAGGCACTGGTGGCTGCCATTGGCAGCAGCAATACCAACGCGAGGATGGACTTGGCCTTACGCCAGGCCGAGTGTGTGCTTGTACGCATTTTGTCTCCGGTTGTGGGAATGATGCACTCGCAATGGTGGTTTACACCAGAGCGCGAGCGTACGCCTCGCCGGAGGACGATAGTTTGATCAGGATCAACATCCTGACTCGAGACGGCCCGGCAAGCCGCAACCGTCTGCCCACTGCGGAGGGGCATCGCGTCGGCGGGTTCGGCCTAGGGATCGCTCACTTCGATCACACCCGTCATCTCGGGATGCGGGCCACAGTGGTACGAATAGCGGCCCGGCACATCAAAGCGGCGTTGCCAACTCTCATCTGGGAAGAATCGCTCGGATTCGCCTCCCTGGTCAACTGGGAAGACCACCGAATGGCTGGTGCGTTTCTCCCGGTTAACCCACCTCACGGTGTCGCCGGCCTTGATCCGAACGACCTGTGGCTGATAGCGGTAGTTCTGGATCACGACTTCCACCGTCTGCTGACCGTAGGCCATCACCGGCAGCGCCAACAGCCCAATAAGCGCCGCAGCCGCCAGCGATGGCTTTCGTGTCACGAAACCAGAGCACATGAGAACTCCGGCAGCACGACGATTTACTGCTTGACGGCCTTCAGATCGCCGTCGGCGCCGACACCCAAGGTGTACCCGAGCGACACGTGGTGGAATCGGCCACTGGCGTTGTCGGCGTGAACGGCCAAACCGAACGGAACCGTCTTGCCTTCGCCAGGATTCTTCCTGGTAAAGATCACTGTGTACGTATCGCCAGCCTTGGCGCCCTCGGCCTTCGCGCCCAGGGTGCCGCCGTCCATCTTGCGCTCGGTCGTGACGGCGCCGTCCACGGACTTGGCGCCCTTGGCGCTCTTCCACTGCATCAGCTCATAGGAGCCTTCCTTGGTGTACTTGGTTTTCTTGTCCGCAGCGCCTGGCATGGTGCGCGCATCCGCATGGCACGCGGCCCAGCAGCCGACCAGTGCGCCTTGCGGAACCTTGGCATCGGGGAACATGACCGAGGCCTTGACTTCATTGTCTTTGTCGCCCTTGTCCGCACCGCCGGCGGGCGCCTTGAACGTCAAGCGGATATATAAATTGGCGGCATCGTAGGCGGCCTGAACGGCAACCGGGTACATCATGGTTTTGGGTGCCCCCACGGGCTCCAGGTCTTTGGCGGCCAAGCGCTTGAAGTCGAAGTTCAGGGTGCCCTTTTCTTCATGGCAGCCAACGCAGGACTCACCCTTCTTCATGCCCGCCGTACCACTGTGGTCGGACTTCTTGGCGACCCACTCGGTCGGAGTCACCCCGGCATGGAACACATTGACGTCTCGCTTGGGCACCTTGCTCCAATCCGGTGCAGCCTGGGCCAAAGACGTGCCCACGCTCAACACGGCGCCGAGCAACAGCGTGGAGAAAGTCGATTTTTTCATATTGGTCCTAGTTGGTTGTGAACAGCGCCGACGCGATTTACGCGGCGTCGATCTGTCCCGCAAAGTTTTAATCAGTATGGTGGAAATGGTCGATTTCAGTACTGCGACCATGAATTGTCAAGCACCGACTACTCGTCGTCTTCCTTCATGCCCTTTGGCTTGCTGTGCGCAATGCCCTTATGGCAATCGATACAGGTCTTCTTCTCCTCCTGCCCGAGCTTGTGCATTTTGGCACCCCGCAGCTTCTGCTTTTCGGTATCCATGCCATCAAAACTGTGGCAATTGCGGCACTCGCGGGAGTCGTTCGCCTTCATGCGCGCCCACTCGTTTTCAGCCAAGCGCAAACGGTGCGCGTCGAACTTTTCCTTGGTGTCAATGGTGCCCATCAACTTGCCCCACAGTTCGCGGCTGGCCTGGATCTTGCGCACCATCTTGTGCGTCCACTCCTTGGGAACGTGGCAATCGGAGCAGGCGGCCCGCACGCCGGTGCGGTTGCTGTAGTGGATCGTTTTCTTGTACTCCGGGTACACGTTGTCACGCATCTCATGGCAAGAGATGCAGAACTCTTGGGTATTGGTCGCTTCCATGACCGTATTGAAACCGCCCCAAAAGAAGACCCCCGATACAAAACCGACGGCAAGCAAGCCCACCAGTGAGTATTTGGCGCTTGGTTTTTTCAGTGCCGCCCAGAGGCCCGCAATCTTTCCAGCCATCAACATTCTCCAAACTCGATTGAAATACTTGGCAAAACAAGGGCGGAAGGGTCGAAACCCTTCCGCCGCCGTTTCAACTCACGATCAC
>JAUXWC010000183.1 GCA_030685025.1 Rhodoferax sp. | reverse complement strand
GCTGAAACTCAAAGACTCGGCAGGCCTGGCGCTGCAAGTGGGCATTACCGCCAAGCTCGGCGGTGCCTGGTCGATCACTGGCGCGCTGGCCACGGCGCAGGTCAAGACCAAGCTGCTGACCAATACCTTGGGCATCGAACGTCGGGCCGACATCAAGTTCAGCCCAACCGTGTTTATTGTGTCGGCGGGCTACAGCTTCTGAGTGGTTCAGGACGGGGCGATTCGCTTCCCGCCAGTCGCCGATTCCCGCCGAGGCTGACCCCAAGGCTCACGAAACAACCACAACCTTGCCGGCAAAGATGATCCGGTCGAAGGTTCGGTTGAGTGACTTGGCGGTGAAGTTCTGCATCACTGCGCCCCCGTCCCAGGCGACGGTCTGTCCGACCTTCACGACGGCCCCCGGCACCGCCACCCATACGACCACGCCGTTCTGATCGATCTCGAGGTAGGTGTAGCCGCCCGAGGCGGAGACGCTCTTGACTTGTCCGCTGTGGGCGTCCGCGGGGGCGGCGCCTTGCTGCGCGGGAGGGGCCCGCGTCGGTGTGGCGGCCAAGGCATCAGGCGCAGTGCCGTGCGGCGCCACCTTGCTGGCTGCGCCGCCTACCGGGCCCCAGGCATTCACAAACAGGATTTGCTCAAAAGTGCGACCCAGGGCCTTAGAGCTGAAGTTCTGCATCACCGCGTAGTCGCCCCACTGCACGTGGTCGCTTGGCTTGAGTTGAAGCGGCGCGCCGGCCATCCAGACTCTCTGGTTGCCCTGGATTTCGACTTCCGCGTAGGTGTACGCGCCCGCTTGCATGAGCTGCACGATCTTGCCAGTGTTAGGTGCCGCCTCGGCCGCAGCCGCAGTGGCGGGTGCCGGTGTCTGTGTCGGTGCGGGCGCATCCTCTTTGACGGAACAGGCGGTCAGGTAAATTGAAGCAAGCAGGGCAATGGGCAATAGGTTTTTCACATCATTTCTCCGACAAGGAAACTGGAACCCAGCAAGGACTGTGCCAACGACGATCATGATCCACAACAAGGGAAACGGGTGGCCACGGATCGAACAAATGGGCAGCGCCATCCTCGGTTATGGGAAAAACTCTCGAATTCCGGAAAGCGACCTGGCGCGATTCGACTCCCTGGGCCCACGCTTTCGACGGGGCGGCGGTCAGCAGCGCTTCACGCGGCCTATGCGCTCGACTGTCGACCAGCTTGGCTCTCGGTCCGATGACGAACTGGCACGAGAATTGCGCACCTTTTGACGCGTCGGGGTTGAGCGCTCACGTGGTGCGGCGACCCCCTGATGCGGCGATGATTCAGAATGCCAATCCCTGGGACTCCATGCACCAAAGCTCCTCAGCAGCCAATCAAGCCCCCACCAACGGGCAGGACGATGCGCCGCGACCTCCAAGCGAACCGGTGGACCGGTTGATGTATGCCAGCCGCAGTCTGGTCACCGGCTCGGTTTTTGCCGAAATGCAGAAGATCCGTGCCCACGCGCTGCAACGCAACGTGGCCGACAGCGTGCATGTGGCCCTGCTGCACCAAAGCGGCTGGTTCATGGAGTGGATCGAGGGTCCTGCACATGGCGTGCGGGCCCTGATGTCGCGCGTGGTGGCGGACCGGCGCCACCAAGACCTCCACTTGCTGCATCGCAGCAGTGGCCCACGTCGCCTGAGCGAACCGTGGTCGATGGCGCTAGTCCAAACCAAGGAGGCGAGCGACGATTTCTCCAGCCGAGTGACGACCTTGCGCGACGAACTGCGCCGGGGTCACAAGGTGGACCCCGCATCCGTCTGGCGGCGGCTCTCCACGCCCTTGACCCACCCTGGCGCGGCTGAGCAAGCCAGGAGTGATCGCTTCCAGCGTGTGATGGTTTGCGCCGCCCAAGGCGCGGACTCCTTCAACCTGGTGCAGCACCTTGGCACGGTGCATCAAGCCGAGGTGGTGCACCGGCGCTTTGTTGGCGCGCACGCCGATGCCCTGGATGTGGCCACCGACTATGTCGATCTGGAGGTTGGCGCGGTGGTGCGCCGCGTGGTGGCGATGGCGCGCAACGGCCTGCAAATTGGCCTGACGCGAGCGTTCCTGACCGACTACTCGCATGTCATCCTGTTGCTGTGCGGCGTGCCGGCCAGGGACCTGGGCCTGATCGAACGGCTCGTGGGTGCTTGCGCAAATCTCAATCACCGCCCCGTGCTGGTGGGGCTGGGGCCACTCGAATGTGACCATGTTACCCTTCAGCGGCTGGCGCACGCCGGTGGTTTGGTCTACCTCGATTGCGATCTGGCCGGCGACATAGACAGCGAAACCCTTTGGGCGGCCGCCGAGCCCGCGCTGGATCTGGCGTTGGCGGTCAACTACAACTGGTTGTCGCTACAGTCGCCGCACTGGAGTCCGGCTCTGCGCTCGATGCGCGCCGCGGCGCTGCGACAGAGTGGCCTGGGAAGCAACGCCGAACTCATCTCAGCCGGCCAACGGAGCAAGTCATGAAAATCAAGCCCACCACGACCTTCAAGCCCCTCGAACTGTCGATGCTGACACCCGGCACAGGCTTCTCCCGACCCTACTTCTACTCTCCCAATCCGGTGGAAATCACGTCCTCGGCGATCGAGGTCATGACCGATTTGCGCTTTGTTCCGGCCGCCACCACCAGCGTGGAAGTAATGGTTTCCATGGCGTCCCAAAAGATGATCGCGCGTGCCGTCAGATTGCTGCTGGTGGTCAACGACGCCAACGACATCATCGGTTTGATCACGGCGCGCGACTTGGACGGTGATCGGATCCGGGAAGCCTGCCAGGCCAACGGCGTGGGCTTTGAGCAACTGACGGTTGGCGACGCCATGACCCGTGAGGTGGAAGTGCTGCCATTGGAGGCGGTGTTTCACGCGCGCGTTGGCGACATCGTGGAGACACTGAAGTACTCGGGGCGCCAACATGCCCTGGTCGTGGACGCCGAGCCCTTCACCGGCAAACCGATGGTGCGCGGCGTCTTCTCGGCGTCGCAGATCGGCAGGCAATTGGGCATCATCTCGGCCCAACAGGACTTGACACAGACCTTCGCCCAAATCGACCAGGCGATTTGCGCCTGGCAGGCAAGATAGCGTCCAAGCGCTGGCCGCTGGCGGGCAGCCAACACCCGGTGATCAGTTGAGGACAGAGCGTCGCGCAGCGAAGGTCTGTCCCGCAAGGTCTCAGGTTTAACCTCGGCCGAAGAGGCGCGTGAACGAGCCGCCGATGCGTTGCAACAGGTGGACACTCGCGCTCGCCACGGCGACGGCCGAGGACTGCTTAATCGCCTCGAACATGACCGCTCGATCCTCGTCCGCCACGCGCTCGACCATGTGACGCCGAGCGGCGTTGGGGTTGTGGCGCAGTTGCCGGCGCTTGAGCGCCGCACCCATCATGGCTTGTTTGAGCATCACCATGCGCACCGGCTTGGGGATGAAGCGATAGATCTGCCCCTGGTTGATCAAGGTCACCACGTCAACCGCGTCCGTGGTGGCGGTGTAGACCACCGTGACAATGTCAGGGTGCTCCTCCTTGAGCACCTTCAGCATGGTGGTGGTGTCCTGATTGGCCACGCGCGTGTCGGCCAAAACGATCCCGACGTCATGCTTTTCGAAGGCCGCCACCGCGTCGGCCAGCGTGGTGGCATGAGCGATCTTGACGTCGGGCCCCAGCGCCTCGGAGATCAAGCGCCCCATCATCGGGTCGTCGTCGATCAACAAGATCGACTCCGCACCGGTGTCAAGTTCGTGGCCATCATCCACCTCCGGCGACGCTGGTTCAACCGACTGGTGCTTGGCTACCGTGGCCGCATCCGCGATAAGCCTGGGCAGTTCCTTGATGCTCCAGGGTTTGCTCACGAATCGAAACACCTCGCCGTCGTTGACCGAGCGCAAAATAGCCTGCAGATCAGAGTAGCCGGTCAACAAAATGCGCATCGAGCGCGGCGAGATCTTGCGTGCCTCGCGCAGGAACTCCGAACCCATCATGCCCGGCATGCGTTGATCGCTGATGATGACATCGAAGTCATTTTGCCGCAGCATGCTCAGCGCCTCGTGGCCGCTGGTGGCAATCTTGACGTCGAATTCCTTCTTCAGCAGCCACTGCAGCGAGCGCAGAATGCTCGGCTCATCGTCAACACAGAGCACACGCCCAAGTTTTTCAGACATACAAGCAATCCCCATCATGCAAGCACCGACGGCGTTGGCGCGCCCAACATGGCCGCGCCATGCGTCGCCCGGCCCGGCGTGGCCGCGCCCTGCGCCGAGGCAGGTGGCAAGAGCGGCAGCAACACCGAGAAGGTGGAACCCTTGCCGAGTTCCGTCTCAACCCGGATTTCACCACCGTGCTCCTGCACGATGCTACGCGCAATCGGCAGGCCAAGGCCAGTGCCCTCGGAGGCCACCTTGGTGGTGAAGTAGTTCTCAAAGATGTGTGGCAACACGTCGGGCGCGATGCCGGTCCCCGTATCGGTGACATCCACGCGAATTCGATCCCCTTCAACGCGGCTGGTGACGGTTACCTGGCCGCCCTCGGTGGTAATCGCCTGGGCGGCGTTGTTGATCAGGTTCAGGAACACCTGGTTCAACTGCGAGGCATTGCACTCCAGCATGGGTAGCGCGCCAAATTCTTCGTGAATCGCGACATGGGTCGGGATCACGCTGCGGGCGATGTAGACCACGTTATGCAGGCCCTTGTTGAGGTTAAAGGCGGCGGTCTTGCTGCGGTCCAGGCGGGTGAAGTCGCGCAGGTTTTCGACCAATTCACGCATTTGATCGATACCGAGCAAGGTTTCGCTCAGCATCTCGACGGGCATCGCCACGTCCAGGCTGTCCTCATCAATTTGCACAATCTGAGCCCGCACCTGCGCAACGTTCAGGTTGACCCGCTCGGCATCGGTGCTCTTGATGAGTTGGGTCAGCTTGGCCGCCACTTTCAGCGGCGTGCTGAAGCTCTTCAACACCTCAATCGCCATACTAACGTTGCTATGCGAAAACGCCAGCGGGGTGTTCAACTGGTGCGCCACGCCAGCGACCATCTGACCCAGCGACGCCATTTTCTCGGCCTGCGCCAAATGCTGCTGGGCGTGCTCGCGTTCGTGCTCCTGCTCCACCAGAATGCGGTCGGCGCGCCGCACAATCAAGTACAGGGCCGTGAACAACACCATCAACAAGCCCAGCACGATCAGCAGTGTTGTCAGCGCCGAGGAGTCGACCTGCAACTGATCCTGTGCCGCGGCGGCCTCCACGCGGGCCTGGTCGTCCTTGGCCGCCAGGCGAATCTGCGCCGAGGTGGCCTTGATCTGGTCGAGAAACGGCGTCACGTCCGAGTAGACCTCGAACACCGCGACCGTCTGGTCACCGCCCGGCGCCAGCACCGGCATGTAGCTGCTGATCAGATCGCGGTTTTCGACCACGCCTTCGAAGGCGCTGAACTTGCCGCGAAAGGTCATTTCGCTGCTGGGTTTGCTGTCCATGGCGGCGCTCTTCCAACCGGCGTTGAAGGACTTGTCTTCGCCGATCTGGGCGTGCTCGGACGAATAGACCGTGATGCCGCGCAAGTCGAATACCTTGATCTTGAAGACGGTGGTCTTTTTCATCGAATCAAAGACCTTGGCGTTGAGCAGCGCAAAGTCCTTGAGCGCCATGATCTGTTTGCCGACGTCCGCGAAACACGCCTTCTTCTCGGCGGGTGGCTTGAGCTTGCCGTCCTTGGGGTCCGCCACATCGGCGATGGCGCGGCAGTGGTCGGCTGAAATCGCTTGCGCGCGCGCCACGAAGGGCGCGAAGTCGCGCTCCCACAAAGTGTTGGCAAACAGCCGGGTAAGGTTGACGTTGCCGGCCTCGTGGATCGCCAGCAGGTCACGCCTGGCTGCGGCATCTTGCTGCTTGGCGAAGCCTTCCTGCACCTGTTTGAAGAACGCGTTGTGCTTTTGCTGCACCGCCTGAAAGAACCGCCCCTGTTCGGCTTCGAAGTAGGTCAGCGCCAGTGCCACCACGGCAAACAGGCCCAGAGCAGTGAGCGAGAAATAGCGAACCAGGCGGAAGCGCCGGTTGGTGGTGGGACCGCCCTGGATTGAGGGGCCCGGTGCGGGATTGCTTGGATACGACATAGTGAAACTCCTGAAATCGGTTCAATTCTCTAGCGATACCGTGGCTGTGATCGCCTGGCTGCGCCGAATCGGTTCGGCGCCGGCGCGGGGAACACGCGCGTCGACCCGTGTGTGCCCCGCCACGACACCCCACGCCGGATCGGGCTGCCACGCGCGCACCCAAGCCGGCAGGTCCCGTGCCGGCATCGGCCTGGCCACGCCATAACCTTGGGCCAGATCGCAGCCCAGCTTGAGCAGCAACTCCCCGTGCTCGACGGTCTCGACGCCTTCGGCGATCACCTGGCGTCGAAAGGCTCTGGCCAAACCGATCACGCCTTCCAGAATGGCCAAGTCGTCGCCATCGTCGAGCATGTCGCGCACGAAGCTCTGGTCAATCTTGAGCAGCGTGACCGGCAAGCGCTTGAGGTAGGTCAAGGAGGAATACCCGGTGCCAAAGTCGTCCAGCGCGAACAACACGCCGAGCAAGCGGCAATCCTCGATGACTTTCGACACGTGGACCAGATCCTCCAAGGCGCTGGTTTCGAGCAGCTCCAGTTCAAGGTATGAGGGATCAAGATCCGGATGCGCCGCCAAGAGCATGCGCAGTCGCTCGACAAAATCCCCCTGCTGCAACTGCCGCGCGCCGACATTGACACTCACCGGCAGCTCCAGCCCCGCCGACCGCCACTGCTCGACCTGTTCGAGCGCGGTCTGGATGACCCACTCGCCGACATCAATCGCCAGCGGGCTATCCTCGATCGTCGGCAAGAACACGCCCGGCAACAGCAAGCCCATTTCGGGGTGCTGCCAACGAATCAGCGCCTCGGCGCCCACCACTTCTCCGGTGCGCATATTCACCTTGGGTTGGTAATGCAGTACGAACTCGCGCTGCTCAAGGGCGCGACGGCTACGCTCCAGGCTTTCGTGGTGACCACGCACGCTGCGATCGTGCGCCGCATCGAAGATGTGGTAGCGGTTCTTGCCAGCCAGTTTGGCTTGGTACATGGCCTGGTCGGCCCGGCGCAGCAACTGATCGGCGTCGACATCTTCGCCCGACAGACAGAAGGTGACACCCAAACTGGCCGAGACTTGCAGCACCAGGTCGCCAAACTGCACCGGCTGTGCCGCCGCGGCCAATAGGCGGGTGAGCATCGGTACGCTGGCCGGCGCGTCATCGAGATCAACCAACACGGCCACGAATTCGTCGCCCCCCAGTCGCGCCAGGGTGTCGCCCTCGCGCAGCGCGTGCTTCAGACGGGTCGCCACGGCGATCAGCAGATGATCGCCGCCTTCATGCCCGTGGCGGTCGTTGATGGCCTTGAAGCCGTCGAGGTCGAGGTAGGCGACCGCCAGCGTTGTCCCTCGGCGATGCGTTTGCACGATCGCTCGATGCAGCCGCTCGGCCAACAGCATTCGGTTGGGCAGTCCAGTGAGTGCATCGAAGTGCGCCAGGTGCCTGAGCTGGTCCTGATGATTCTTCTGGGCGGTGATGTCGGAGAACAGCGCCACGTAACGGCTCACCTGGCCGTGCTCGTCACGCACGGCATTGATGGTTTGCATCTCCGCGTAGACCTCGCCATTCTTGCGCCGGTTCCACACCTCGCCGTACCAGTGGCCTTGCTCGGCCAGATTGCGCCACATGCTGGCGTAGTACTCCTTGCCCTGTCGACCGGAGCTCAGGATGCGTGGGTTCTTGCCCAGCACCTCGTCGCGGCTGTAACCGGTGATGCGGCTGAACGCCTCGTTCACGTCGACGATGGTGCCGTCCAGAGAGGTGATCAGAATCGCCTCGCGTGCATGGGTGAACACACTGGCGGCGAGATGAAGTTCCTCCTCGGCCCGCTTGCGCACCGTGATGTCGCGCGCCAGCACGATGCAGCGGCACGCCGCCGTGGCGTCGGTGTTCTTGCGCGACACCGATAGTTCGAACCAGCGCCGGCTCTGTTCCCGTTGATGCTCGAACTGCATGCCATGGGAATTTCCGCGTTCCAGCGCCTCGTGCAGGGCCGACATGATGGTTTGCGCGGCTGGCTGCGCAAAACTGCCAAGCACGGTCTTGCCGATCAGGCCCATGGTAAATCGCGCCCACGGATCCGAGGCCGGCGCGTGGCAGGCATGGAAGCGGCCATCAAGGTCGAGCTCGAACAGGAAATCGGGGATCGCGTCGAGCGTGGCCCGAAGCTGCCTCTGCGTGGCGAGCACCTTGTGCGTGCGCTGGGCAACCAGTTGTGCCAGGCCGCGTCGGTGAACTGTCAACTGCACCAGCAGTCTGGCAACAACGGCCAGCAGCAGACTGAATAGCAAGCCCAGCGCGACTTTGATCGACAGACCCACCGGGTCCCACCAGCCCTCGATCGGCGCCACATTGATCGTCCAGGTGGCGTTGGGTATCCGCAGGGTTACCACGACCGGATCGGACAGCGCCAGCGCAGACGACGCCGCGATGATCTGCGTGGCACCTGAGTCAGGATTGACGCGCGCGAGCTGATAAGCCAAGCCCTGCGACACCAGTTGATCGAACAGGACGCCGTTGACAACCTCTGGGAATTTGAGCAGTGCGGTGACAAAGCCCCAAAACTGCGGCTGGCCCTGCGCGTCATCCAAAAACACCGGCAATCGACCGGCCGCGGCCTCGCCACCTTGCACCAGCTTGAACGGGCCGGCCAGCGTGAGTTTGCCGGTGTAGCGGGCCAGAAAGGCCTCCTTGGTGCGCAGTGGGTCCAGCAGCAGGTCATGGCCGATGGCCTGCTCATGACCAACCAAGGGCACGCTTTGGCGAACGATACCATCGGGGGCCAGTTGCAGGGCCGCCACCCCCGGATACAGCGGCAGCATTTGGCGGGCGATCTCGTCAAAGTCCGCAACCTTGCCACCGCCGCGGCGCACCAGTACCGCCAAGGTCTGGGTCGCGGACAAGGCGTGTTCAATCTTGCGCTCGATTTCACGTGCGTGGCTGGCCAGTATCGTGACGCGGCCGCGTTCCACCTCCAGGCGGCTGCTTTCGCCGTACCCGATCAAGCTGGCCGCCAGCAAGGCCGCCAGCACGAAGGCCAGCCACGCTGTCAGTTGCGGTCGTGCCAGCCAATACTCAAGTACCGGGTGCCCGGCTTTCGCAGTGCCGCCTTCGGCGCGTGATGGCCCGATCAATCCGCCGGGAGACCCGGCGCTTGGCGGCTGATTCGATGGCGAGAAGGCTGACATCATGATAGGCCTGACCCAAGGCCGAAGGTTGTGCGGCGTGTTCACCCTGAGAAGCAATCGCGTGCAATGGTCGGCGGCGAGCCGCGCATCGGCTTGGCGGACCGACGCCAGCCTCCAGGCCAGGGCAGGTCAGACCGCATGGACATGGCCCTGCGGTCGCTTCAGGCGCAGCTTCTTTTCCTGCTTGACCCTGGACATCAGTGCGTCTGCCTCGGCGATCAACTCATTGGCGGTGGCGTGGCGATCCGGCGAATAGGCGACCGTGCCAAAGCTGATATGCAGGTGAAACGGCTTCTTGGCTTCGCTCTCGATCTCGGCCAGCCGCTCTTCGGCGCGGTACATCAGGAAGTCGCCGCCCTCGGGTGAGCAGTGGTGCAGAATCAGCAAGAACTCATCGCCGCCCAGTCGAATGGCGATATCACTGGGTTCGATCAAGCCCGTCAGCACCTGTGCCACGGTGTGAATCAACCAGTCGCCTTCGGCGCGGCCAAAGCGATCATTGACCGCCATCAGTCCATCCAGATCGGCGAAGCAGATGGTGGTTTGCTCGCCGTCGCGCTTGGAGCGTTCCATCGATTTGTTGAGCATCAGCAAGCCAATGTGCCGACTCATCAGACCGGACACTTCGTCAAACGTGGCAAAGAACTCCAGGGTTTCCTGTGCCTTCTTCAGTTCGGTCGCGTTGGTGATGCCCAGCACGAAGGCCGAACGCCCGGCGTAAGTAATGGGGCGCACCGATACCAAGGTCTCGAAGGCCGAACGCCGTGCGTCGAGCCGAACCACTTCGTACTCGTTGAGTGCTTCGTCGTTGAGCAGCTTCTCCAGGAACCGGCGGTTGGCGTCGTAGTGATCATCCAGGTGGTCATACAGGGTGCCCTGGACAATTTCGGTATTGGACAGACCGATGAAGTTGGCGGCCTTGCGGTTGGCGTGCAGAATCGTCAACTTCTTGCTGTCCACCAGCAAAATGGCAGTTGGGCTGACCGTAAACAGGCTCTCCAGGTCATCCTCTCGATTGGCGAGTTCCTGCATGTCGTGTTCAATGCGCCGCGTCGCGGGCGCAAAAATGAAGCCGGCTTCGAGCAACAACACCAGCAACGTAACCGCCATCAGGCCCAGTTCCAGCCAGCGCGCGAAGGTGATCTTGTCGCGGGCTTCCTGGTCAAAGCGCAGCACGATGTCGTTCATTCCTTTCAGAAACGCCGGCTCATGCTCTTGGATGATGCGTACCGCCTTGGCAAGTTCAGCGGTGTTGCCTGGCGACGCCAAAATGGACCGTGCGGCGTCCAGGACGGCCGCATAGGGCCGCTCGATCTGGGTGAACAGGGCCTTGATGGCTGCGCTGTTCTTGCCGGGCAGACCGTGTTCAGTATCGCCCAGCAAGAGTCCGCGGTGCGCGCGCTCCCACTGACTCAGGCTCTGTGCGAGTTGATCTGTGAGGCGGGACTGCGCATCAAGCGCGTCGGCATGGACCAGGTAGGAGCTGGTTTTGGCGATGGTCTGGCTCAGCATGCGCTGCCGACCGGCGATGTTGACCACGTGGGTATCGTGCTGCTTGCCGGCGATCAGAAACTGAACCACGACCTGGGACGCAATCGTCATGAAGGCAATCAAGGACAGCGCCACGATGTAGCGCCAGCGCAATTGGCCGGCGGACACGTGCGCTGCTTGGGCCCGTTCAGTAAGCATGCTTGCCTTCAAGATTTCAGGTGACCGATCGGACCGTGCCTCAGGCGGCTTTCACCCAGGCGATACAGTGACCCTTGGGTGAGACCTCGGTGTCGCCCGCGTACATCTTGCAGCCGCCCAGATCGGTGGCGCTCTTGCCGGGGACAAATAGGCTGCAGTTGGAGCACTGTTTGTCGCCCTCGGGCGAGTCTTTGTACTTGGTGCTGGCGCGCATGGGTTCGTTCTTGGCGGCCAGTGCGACGATCGGGATCATGGCCAAAGTGACCGCGCCCAACTTGATAAGGTTGCGACGCGAGGGATTGTGCTTGGTTTGCATGTGAAGGGTTCCGTTAGTGAGCAGGCTTCCAGTTGAGCCTAGACACATCACCGCAAGGACTGTGCCAGTGGTCGGCGGCGTTTCGAATCGATGTCGAGCAACGCGTGGCAATAGGCGCACTGGCAAGGCCCGAGTACCCGGATACCAGATTGCCTGAACTCACCCCCTATGCCGATGGGCTGGGGGGCGTGTTCAGGATGTTGGGTTGCGGACTCCCGCCGCATCGTCCAAGCGGGCCCGTGGCAAGGGGACAGGGCGCGTGACAAGCGACCAAGACTCCAGGGTGCAATGACGATTCCCCATTTCTGGGAAAAACTCTCGGAATCCGGAAGCCCTCTTGACGCGCCCGGTCAAGCCGGGCGAAAGCCTTTTGCGAAGTTCAGAAACCGGGCCCGGTGGGCCGCCACGGTCTTGACTGACCCGTGCATCTGCAAGGTGATGCGACCGACCGGCGTTTCGATCATGGCCGTCAGCAGCGCCTGATCCGGCTTGGCATCACCGGCGGGCCCCATGCCCACGCCACGCGCGTAGTTGCCCTGCAACTCAACCAGCGTGACCTCGGTGCTGCCATGTTTGCTGGTGCTGACCTTTGGCGTGACTGGCTTGCCCTGCGCGCCAGTGAACTGCGAGGCCCAACGCCCGATGTTGGCTTCATGGCCGCCGCCTTGGCGCGGCGCAAAGAAGTAAGCCACCAGTTCGCCGCTTTGAGCGCCTGCGCCGGCCGACACCTCAAACTGCGCCACCCGCATGGAGTTACTCGGCGCAGTGGGCGTCCAGCCGGACGGCAGTTTCGACGCTAGCCCCTGGATCACCAGTCGGTCCATCTTTTTGTGCGGCGTCTGGGTTGGCACGGCTTTGGCGGGCTGCGCCAGCTCAGGGGCGCCGGTCACGGCAGCTTGCGCCAACACGGTGGAACTGAGCGCGCCAAGGGCGAGCGCCAGGGCGGACAAGGTGGGCAAATTCATGGCAGTGAGTCCTTTGATAACGAAGCAGTTGGTTTGGTGGGAACGCGCCACGCAAGCGCTCGCTTACGGTGCGTTGCCCCGGCTCTGAGCTTGACGAGTGTTGCGCTTGGCCAAGTCGGCGTCAAGTTCACTCAATTGGTCGCTCAACACAATCGGTCTTCTCGAATTTGAGAAGACCGCACCCAACCCATGAAGCCACTTGCAGCAGGAGCAGTCAAACCATCCGAGCTGGGGGCAGGACGCTTTGGCATGGCCAATAACGCAGTGGTTGAAGTGTTCACACCCGTGGAGCCGCAAGAACTGTGCCGTTTCAAGTGGCATGCTGCGGTGGCCCAAGCTCAGCCTTGGCGCGGCCGCGCCAGGGTGGCGGCCAGCGCATCACGTTGCGCCGGTTCGGGTAGTTGCGCCGGTAGTTCGTGCAGGGCAAGCCGCGCCTGGGCGAGCTGCGCGGCCGCATTCACCCGCCAAGCCACAGCTTGCGCCAGGACCGCGTGATCAAACGCGCTGGGCGCTTGGGAACGGAAGTCCAACTGCTCGGACGCACTCATCAGACGGTCGAGGTTGCGCAAGATGCGGTTGACGTAGAAGGCCCAGACACGGTCGGCCACGATCAGCGCCAGCAAGTTCACCGCCAACATACCCGCCAACACGTGCAGGCCCTCGCGCAACAGCAAGGACAACACGCTAAGCTCGCCAGAGAAGTGAATGCGGTACAGGTTCTCATCGGCGATGTTGGCCAGCGCCTGGTACAAGACCGCAATTGCGCTCGCCACTACCAGCACCTCCAGCACCACCAGCGCCACCAGCAGCGAGCGTTGCAGGGCGTGATCGACCAATACGATGTGACGCTTGTTGGGCTGCGCGGTTTGCGTCATAGGTCGTGGCATTCGAAACACAGGGCCGACTTCTCTTTGGGCACCACCAACTTGCCGTGCTCCTTTTGATAGCCCGAGTGACAGGACACGCAGCCGACCTGGCCACCCGGCAGCATCAGCCTGCGCTCGACCAGGCGGCGCTCACGGTAGCCGCCAAAGGTGGCGGCCTTCTGGTAACTCATGCCAATCGGATGGTTGGCCGAGGGCGTGGCGTGGCGCACCACCCCCTGGCGGTCAACGCGAGTAGCCAAGCGCGGGTTGGCGTTTTCACCGTGGCATTCCATGCATTTGCGCGAGTAGGGGTCGAGCTCGGGCGCGTTGCTGTCCACCCCCTTGGCCAGATGTCCGGCCAGCAGCGAGGCGCCGCCGTCACGCATGCGCTTGAAAAAGCCAGCGTCATGGCAGGCCTGGCAGAACTCCCGGCCAACCTTCTCGCCGCGCATGATGCCGCGCCGGCCAGCGTGGATGTCGTGGCAGGTACTGCAGGTGAGCTCGCCTTTCCAGTCCAGCGCATAGGGCGGGGGTGGTGCGTTTTTCGGCTGAAATCCACTTGGATGGCTCAGCGTGGTGGCCGCCGGGTGGCATTTGGCGCACAACGCCTCCTGAGTCGATGTCAACAAGCTGGCCGTCTGCGTGGTGACGCCTTTGCCCGCCAGATGGCAGGAAGCGCAGTCGGACTGCTGCAAATGCGGGCTGATCACGGCGGCCAGCTTGGCGTACAGGGCGCTGGTCAGCACCGCCGCCAGCGCCAGGCCAGACCAAACACCCTTGATCAGTTGAGGACGGAGCGTCGCTGCGCCCCGGTCGGTCCCGCAACGTCTCAGGCTAGAGGCGGACTTTGTCATCGAGTGTCTTTAGCTGCGCCATGGCGTCGGCGTACTGTGCGGCGTCGCCTGCGGCAAGTGCGCGTGCTGCCAGGTCGAGCGCCCGCTGGTGTGCCAGATGGTGCGCGCGCCACGCCGCGACCGCGCGCTGGATGGTGGCGGCCTGCGCGAACAAGGCATCCCCCTTGCGCAGCTCGATCAAAGCGGTGGCGTCGTCGGCGCTGGCGAGCCGGAGGTTTTGCGAGAAGCGATACAGCGGCCCAGCGACGCGAAAGCTGCTGTACAGAACAATCAGCCAGGTGATCAGCCCGGTAATCGCCACCAGTACCAAACCGGCGATGAGCATGGCCATGGCCAGGTTTTCTCGCGTCAGGCTGCGCGCGCGGATGATGGCGTCATAGGACGCCCCGGCCTCGCCGGTGATGGACATCAACGCCACCATCAGTGCCGCCAGCGCCAACACCGATACGGCGACGCCAACCTTTGCCACCAGCTTGAGGTGGAAAAAGATCAAGGGTTCATGGGCCACGGCCAGCTCCTTCAACCGGGTGCGCGGTCGAGTTCGCGCGGTGCATCAAGCACGGCGTGAGCGCACGTTTACTTGCGCGCCTTCAGGTGCGCCACGCCACCAAAACTGCCGATCCACTGGTCGCCATTGGCGCCGGTCGCCATCGAGAACACGTTGTTGGAGAACAGCCCGTGTTCCGTCGTCATGACCACGAACTTGTCGCCCTCGCGGCGTGCCAAGCCGTTGTTGGTGCCGATCCAGGTCTTGCCCTCGGCATCGGTGTGCAACATGAACACGTGGTTGCCCGGCAGGCCGTCGGCCACCGTGTAGTTGCGCCAGGTCTTGCCATCAAAGCGGGCCAGGCCGCCGCCCCAGGTTCCGCACCAGACCACGCCGTCCTTGTCCACCTGCAAGGAGACGATGTAGTTCGGGTTGTAGGCAACGTTGATGCCCTGTAGACCCATCTCCTCTTTCTGCTTGGCGTGGTGTACCGAGACCTGTGCCGGATCGCTGTCGAACTTGATGTCGTTCTTGACCAGCTCGAACGGCGCGCCCAAGCCCTTGGCATGGTTCCAGTTGTCCCACTTGCCGTTCATGTAGCGCGCCAAACCACCTTCGGTGGCCATCCAGATTTCGCCGTTCTTGCCCTCGGCGATTCCGTACACCCAGTCGTTGGGCAAGCCGTTCTTGGTGTTTTCGACCGTGAACAGATCCCATTTGGAGCGGTCCTTGAGCGCGCCGCCGCGGATTCGGTTGGCGCCGGACCAGGTGGCTACCCAGACATCACCGTTGGAGGCTTTCATCACGCCATAAACAAACGCGTCGCCCAAGCCCTCCGGAATATTGAAGTTCTCCCACTTGTCGTTGGCCGGGTCATACAGGGACATGCCGCCGCCGTAGGTGCCGACCATGATGCGGTTGTCGAGCTTGCTGACGTGGAAGATGCCGTTGGACAACAAGCCGTTGCGGGCATCGAACAGGCGGTACTCGTCGTTGGAGGTATCGTATTTGATGACGCCGCCAGAGGTGCCGACCCACAGCAGCTTGCCGTCAAGCAACATCGACTTGACGTTGCGGTTGCCCACCCGAAAGTGGGTGAACTTGGCGTTCGGGTCAACCTGCACCTTGCCTTGCTGCTGCGGTCCGTCGACCGCGGCGGTGGGCGTTTGAACCGGCGCGGGCGCGCCCGGCGCCTTCAACTGCCCGGCACTTGGCAGCTTCAGGGCCGAGGGCTGAGGGCGCAGGGCCTGTCGTTGCCCAAAATAGTAAGCTCCACCAGTCAGGCCCAGCAAACCCAGCACGCTTGCCGAGACGATTGCCACCGATTTCTTGTTCCATTGCGCCATGATCTTGCTACTTCCTTTTTGATTGATTGACACGCGCGACTCCGCGCTTGGTTCCAGCCCAGATGTCGCCATTTGGCGCCACCGCCAGGGAATAGACGTTGTTGTCGAGCAGTCCGGTGGTCTTGTCCACGCTGCGCCAGGTCTTGCCGTCGTAACGCGTCAAGCCCTGGCTCGTGCCGAACCAGTACACGCCCTTGGCGTCCTGCGCGATGCTGTAGACGATGTTGCCGGCCAGGCCGTCCTTGGTGGTGAAGTTGGTCCACTTCTTGCCATCGAAGCGGCTCACGCCGCCACCCCAGGTGCCGGCCCAGATCGACTGATCGTTGGCAACCAGAATCGAGAACACGTAGTTCGGGTTGTAGGTGGGCGCACCGTCTTGCGTGCCCAAACCCAAGTCATGGCGCGAGCGGGTGCCCAAGCCCGTGTTGGGGCTGGCCACCAGCTTGTTGGCGTTGTCGGCGCCCAGGCCGTCCGCATGGGTCCAGGAGCGCCAGGTCTTGCCGTCGAACATGGACACACCGCCCTCGGTGCCGAACCAGACCTGATCGCGCGCATCGACGCCCAGGCCGTACACCCATTCGTTGACCAGTTCCTTGACGTAGGTGCGGAACTTCAGTGTCTTCATGTCGACCACGTTCACGCCAGCCCAGGTGCCGATCCACAGGTCGCCGTTCTTCTGGTTGGCGAACGAATAGACCCAGTAGTCGGCCAAGCCATGCATCGGGAAGAAGGTCTTCCACTTCTCATCGCGGTAACGCGAGACACCACCGGCGTTGGTGCCAAACCATTTGTAGCCTTCCTTGTCGATGCCTATGGCGAATACGTATTCATTGGCCAAACCGTTGGCCCGGGTGAAGGTGCGCCGAGGCTTGCCGCTGGCCAGATCGATTTCGTGGACGCCCTTGGAAGTGCCGACCCACAAAGCACCGGCCTTCGGTTCGACCGCCAAGGCGCGAACGTAAACCGTCTCGCCGACGTTGAAAGTCTCAACCACGGTCGGCACAAGCTCCGCCAAGGGCAGGTTGGCCTGAGCCAGGGCCAGGTGGGTGCTGGTTGCAAGCAGTGCACCTAGCAAGGCAGTTATGAATGAACGCATCAATGCAAAGTCCTTAAATAAGCAATCACATCCAGGATGTCCCGGTCGGCCAGCACGCCACGAAACGCGGGCATCGCGTTCTTGCCCATTCGAACCGACGCCAGCAAGGTGAAGTCCGGCCGCATCAGCGCCTCGCCGCGGCTGAAATTGGGCGCACCGGGCAAGACACTCGTGCCCGACGGCCCATGGCAAATGGCGCACTGCTGGGCGTAGGTCTGTCGCCCCTTGTTGACATCGGCGGCCCATGCGGCGCCGCACGCCAACGTCAGACTCAGGCTCAGCAGCAGTGGCCGCAAGGCAATCCGTTCCCGCGTCATTTGCTGGCGGCCTTCTTCGATTGGTCCGAGGCTTTCGCGGGCGTGCGTTGGTAGCCCGGTGACAGGCTGATCAATTTGGCCTCCCAGATGTCGGCCCTCTGGTGGTCAACCGCCAGGCCCAGCCCACCGGTTCGGTAAGCCTCCATCATCAGGATCACCGCCGCAAGATAGCTCTTCTCCGCCGCTTTCAGAATATGCAAACGGGCTTGCTCCGGGTCTTTCTTGACCCCTTCGCCTTTGGCATACATCTGCCCCAAGCCGTATTCACCCGCTGCGTTGCCCTGTGCCGCTGCCTTGCGATACCACTCAACCGCCTCGGTGTCTTCCTCGGCCTTGTCCAGGATGTCGCCAAGTCTGGCCTGCGCCGGCGCATACCCTTGTTGCGCGGCCTTGCGCCACAAGCCCAGCGAGGCCACCAGATCGCCGCGCGCGAATTCTTTCTCCGCCAATTCGGTATCCTCGGCCGGACCGGCCAATGCACAAGGCACGGCTAGCGCGGACAACATGATCGCGGCCATCAGGTTTTTCACACTGGCTCCTGGTATCAATACAGTTTTCACGGTTTTTCCTCGCGTTGCCTCAGACCAGACGGTTCTCGTCGGGCAATCCGCGCTCACCCAAAGTCAGTCCGCGGGCTTGAAACTCCTCCATCTTTCGGTACAAGCTGGACAAACCCATGCCCAGCTTCTCCGCTGCCCGCCGGCGGTCCCCATTGGCCGCGTTGATGGCGTTGAAGATGAGCGCGCTCTCAAACCGTCTGACCTGATCGCGCAAGCTGCCACCGGCGTCCTGTTGCGTCACCTCCGACGCGAGCGCGGGCACCGCGCGCGCGATCTGCGGCGGCAAATCGGCGCGGGTGACGTGTCCCTCATCGGCCATGATCAACGCGCGCCCCACCACGTTCTCCATTTCCCGTACATTGCCGGGCCACTCATAGGCAGCCAGCATCTCCTCGGCATCGGGGTCGATCGAAATGTCCGACACATCGGTTAAACCCGTCGCACTTCTGACAAGCAAGAAGCGCACCAATTCCAAGATATCTTCACGCCTTTCACGCAAGGGCGGCGCGTGAATGTGGAACACGCTGAGGCGAAAGTACAAGTCCTCGCGGAACTTGCCTTCCGCCACCATTTGCTGCAAATCGCGGTTGGTCGCCGCGACGATGCGCACGTCGGCGCGGCGCTCTTGCTCGCTGCCAACGGCGCGGATCGATTTCCCCTCAATCACGTGCAGCAGCTTGACTTGCAGCATCAGCGGTAGCTCGCCGATCTCGTCGAGGAAGATAGTGCCGGTGTCGGCTTCCAGGAACAGCCCCTTCCTGGCTTTGTCGGCACCGGTGAACGCGCCCTTGGTGTGCCCGAACAGCTCACTTTCGATCAAGTTCTCCGGCAAGGCGCCGCAGTTCACGGCGATGAAGGGCGCGTTGGCGCGCAAGCTCTGCTGGTGGATCCGCCGTGCGATAACGCCTTTTCCGGTGCCGCTCTCCCCAGTGACCAGAACCGTGCTGTCGGTGGGCGAAACTTTTGAAATCAACCGGTCCAGGTCGCGCATGACCGGCGACGTGAAGACAAACTGGTCTTCCTTGCGGCCTTGCACCAGGTTGCGCAGCACCCGGTTCTCGGCGCGCAGGCCGCGCACGTCCTGGATTTTCTCCAGCCGATGCAAGACCTCCTCCTTGCGCACCGGCTTGACCAGGTAGTCCGAAGCGCCGGCCTTGATGGCTTCAATCGCGGTGTCCATCGAGCCAAATGCGGTCATCATGATGAAGTTGACATCCAGTCCGAGCGTGCGCACGCGCCGGACCAGCTCAATGCCGTCGAGGTCGGGCATGCGGATGTCGCAAATCGCCACGTCGATGTCGCCCTGCGTCAAGCGCTGCAAGGCTTCCAGGCCGTTTTGGGCCTGCAGCACAACATAACCGGCCTTGAGCAGATTGGCCGCCAGGATCTGACGGATCGCCGGTTCATCGTCAATCACGATGACTTTGAGGGGTTTCATAGGGCACACGCTTCGCTGTGGAGTGAGTTGTTCAGGGGGAAATACACATGCACCCGCGTGCCAACGCCGGGGGTGGAGTCGATCTCAATGGTAGCGCCGTGGGTCTTGGCGATTGAATAGCACAAGGACAAGCCCAGCCCGGTGCCCTTGCCGGCGGGTTTGGTGGTAAAGAAGGCCTCGAACACCCGGTTGAGCACGCCTGAACCCATGCCGCAGCCGTTGTCGGCAATCACCATCCAGGCGCGATGGGCATCGGCGCTGGTGGCGATGGTGATGGTTGGCGTGCGGCCCTGCACGCCTTCGAGTGCATCGACCGCATTGATCAACAGGTTCATGATCACTTGAGTAAGCTGATCGGCCACCCCGTGGATCGCCGGCAACTGCGAATCCAGCTCGAAACGCAAGGTGATGTGCTGCAGGCGCTTGTCGTACCGAATCAAGCTGGCGGTGCTGCGCAGTTGCGCGTTGAGATCGAGCAACTGCGGCTCGACCACCCGTGGCGAGGCAAAGTCCGAGATCTCGCGCGTGATCGCGGCCAGTCGCAGGGTTTGCGCATAAATCAACTCGGGCTGGCAGCCCATGCAGGTCTCCGAGGTGCAACTGCTTGGACCGGCGGCGCGGCGCTCCACCATCTCCTGCGCGATGCCTGAAATGGCCGCGATGGGGTTGCCGATCTCATGGGTGATGCCGGCCGCCAAGGTGCCAATGGCGGCCATTTTTTCCTGGTGAAAGTACTTTTGACGCTCCAGCATCAGGTCTTTCTCGTGTCGGTCCAAGGTGTGGGCCATGCTGTTGATGGCGGTCGTCAAATGCCCCACTTCGTCGCGCCGGGTGATGAGGATGGGCTGGCCGCGAACGCCATTGACGGTTTCCAGCGCCTTGTTGCGCAGACTGCGCAAGTCAATGGCCAAACGCCTGAAAAACAGGCCTATCACCGCGCCGAGCAGACCCAGGCCCATTGCACCGAGCCAAAACACCGTCATCGCCGACGAGTCCGCGCGCTGGCGGTAGCGCTCGGACAGGGTTTTGCGGTTTTCCTGAACCCGCTCGATCAAGCGTGTGAGATCGGCCTCCCATTCGATCAACTCCGCCGTCAGCAGCTTCAAATTGACGGTGGAGGGGTTTTTGTTGGCCGCTTCAAACGCGGCGATCAAGTGCGACGCGTTGGGCGAGCCTTTCGGGAATTGGTGCACCAGGATTGCCTGACGGGACAGGAACAATTGATGATGCATCTGGATGCGCCGCATCCCTGCCTCGCGGTCGGATGAATCAATGTTGGCCGAAATCGCGGCGATGGCATGAAAGGTCGAGGCATCCACTTGCTTGAGCATCGCTTCGGTTTCCAGCGCACTTTGTATGGCCTCGAAGTCACGCAGCAACAGGCCCTTTTGATGAAACGCGAACCAGGCAATCAGAACCGAATACACGATCAAGGTGCAAAACAGGATCAGGCCCTTGGTCCGAACCGACAGGGCCAGATCAAGCCGGGCCGTTGCCCGGCGCTCGCGAATCGGTCGCTGCCCGGAATTCGCAGTCGCGTCGAACGTGCCGGGCGCTTCGACGGAGGTGGTGCTGTTCATGGCAACTCCGTGGTCAGGAAATAAGTTGAAACAATGATCGACATCACGAAGGGGCTTTCAAGATGAACCAGTCTGAGCCGTGGCCATCAAGGGCGAGTCTGCGCCCGGTCCAACGCCTCCAGCAAACCAAGCATGTCCGGACTGTTCCAATCGTGCCAACCAGTGAGGCGGCGCAGCAAGATGCGATTGGGCGCGATGACAAAGGTCGCTGGGTAGACACGCAATCCCAACTGGCGCGAAACGGTGCCGTCCGGATCAAAATAGTTCGCAAAGGTGATGCGATGCCGAGTCAGAAACTCAGACGCCAGCAGCGCATCACGGTCGGTGGACAGTCCAAGCACGACAAATCGCGCTGGATCCAGGGTCTTGCTCAAACGCTCCAGGTCGGGCATTTCGCGGCGGCACGGCGCGCACCAAGTGGCCCAAATATTGAGCACCACCGTCTTGCCCGCCAGGCTTTGACGCTCGCCGTCGGTACCGGCTATGAAATCAAGCATGAAAGACGGGAACGCCTGGCCCTCGACCAGCGTGCTTGGCGCTGGCGCACCTGGTTTGTCGCAGGCCGCGAGTGCCAGCAGCAACAGGCACATCGCCACCCAGCGCGGCCAGAGCCGGCGTTGGTGCAGCCGCCAAGCAGTGTTCATGGCGTCCTCACCGGTGACGCCTCGACCATCGGGTTTCTCTCGCTGCTGGGCAGGGCCATGGCTTGTTGATCGGTTGCGCCAGGGCCGGGCTGCCGTTTCAACGCCGCTTCCCAGCGCCCAATGGCCGCATGGGCCTTGGGCAGGTGGCTGTCTTGCGCCGCACTCAGGTGGATGTAGCTGCGCATGGCACCCAGCGCACCGGGCAGGTCATGCAGGCCCTCCAGTGCCACCGCCAATCCAAAGTAGGCGTTGATCTGAGTGCGTTTCAAGTCGATCGCCACGCCGAAGAAGTCTCGCGCCACCGCGTAACGCTGCAAACCCAGCATGGCAAAACCCATGTTCACATGCGCCTCGGGCATCTGCGGCGCCAACTCCAGCACGCGGTGCAATTCAGATCCAGCGGCTTCGAACTGCTTGAGACCAAGTAATTGCACCGCGCGCGAAAAGCGCTGTTCGACTTCCTGGCTGCGCATTTGTGCGGCATGCAGGCTGGCGTCACGGCGTGGGTCGGCGTGCCGCGCCGCCACATCATCGCCGGGGCGCTCGCTCGGCCAATAGGCCAGTAGCGCCCCGAGCGCGCCAGTCAAGCCAAGCGTCAGACCCACCGCCGGCCACCTGACATCACGGCGGCGCGCGCGCGCGGGCGCTGCACGCCTGCCATCGCGCAGCCGTTGCACGACGTTGATCACAAACATGCCAGCGCCGGCGAGCGCCATCAGTCCACCCAGGGCAACCAGGGCCATGGCGGCGAAATAGCTCGGGTAGCGCACCAGCACATCGACATGCAAGGTCTTGCGCGGCACGCCCAGCGAGCCTGACCAGGCCAGCGCCAGCGCCAACACCAGTAAACCCGATCCATACAGCAAGGGCTGCCAGCGCGGCAGCGTGGCTGCCGTGTGCGCCGGGCCAAAGGCCGCCAGCAACTGGTAACCCAGCGCCATGTAGGCCAGGGTTACCGCGCCCACCGTGCCGTGGTAGTGCGCGGGCACCATGGTCGAGTCGTTTCGAATCAGCGCGCCCAATCCACAGCCCAGCAAAAACAGCAGCACCGACAGTAGCAAGGCCACGCCAGGCGGGGTGGCCCAGACGGTGCGCCCGGCGCGTTTGAGCTGCTGCAGCAGGCGCATCGCCAGCAGCGCGCCGGCGGGCCAGGCGCCCCACACCATCAGTGCCGTGAACCAGCGCCGAAACTCGGAGCCATCAATCGGAACACTCAGATAGATGACCGGCGCCAGCAGAACCGGCGCAGCCGCCAGCAACAGCAGAGCCGTCAGCCAGTCACGCGGGGCCAGTGCCTGCCCTAGCACCTGCTCACCCAGCACGATCCAGACACTCATCAGTAGCACGACATGCACAAACTGCAATACATGGCCGGGCCCCCAAGCCAGTATCTCAAAGGCGCCAGCCTGCCGCGGCAGCCCAAGCAGCGCCAGCGACACGACCAGCGCCGCCACGGCGATCAGCGCGGCCAGCATCGACAAAGCGGCGCCAAGGCGCCAAGGTTCAAGCTGGCGCCACGCCACTTGACGAATCAGTGCGCTGCCACACGCCACCGCGCACAGGGCAATGCCTGCCAGAAACAGCGACAATCCGGCCAGAAACACCACACTGTCGAGCACCGGCAGGTAGTTGGCCAGCACCGGCACCGATGCGTCCTGCAGCACCGCCACCAGCATGGCCAGCACGCCCAGTGCCGCTAACACCAGCGCGGCCCAGCGCCACGCGCCCGCCGCCCCACCGGCCGCCAGCGTCCAGATTGCCGCGGCGGCGCACAAGAACCAAACCACGACCGCCAAGCTGACATGTAGCACCAAGGCGCGGCCAAACAAGTCACCCGCGCTGGCCAACACGCTGGAGGCGGGTGTTCTGGCCAGCACCAGCAACACCGCGAACACGGTTGACAGCGCCAATGCGCTCAGCGCGAGCAGCAGCCAGCCTGCCGCGAGGCGTCGCAAGGGTGGCTGAGCGTGCAAGACGCCATCCATGGGCGAGCGCGCGCGGCCAGTGTCGCGCCAGCGCGAGTCGGGAGCTGGGTGCGTGGTCAAAATGTCCCCTGGTGTGGCCGGTCAGACAGAAACGGAATGCCGAAAAAGGTCAGGAAGGCCACCACAAACACCACAAACGCCAGCGCCGACGACAGGCGCGGCGACGGCTTGTAGGTGACCCGCACATGCAGCGCCACCGCCAGCAGCAGCCAGGTGATGAAGGCCCAGGTTTCCAGCGGATCCCACGCCCAGTAGCGTCCCCAGGCATCTTGCGCCCAGATCGCGCCGGCCACCAGCATCAGGCCGTTGAAAATCAAGCCCAGCGCCATGAAGCGGTACGCCAGATCGTCCAGCCCGGCGTCGGGCGGCAGCCGCTGGAACCAACTCGCTCCGCGCGCCGTGCGGCGTAACTGAATCACCCCGGCCAGGCCAACCGCCACCAGCATCGCCCCCAGGAACACCTTGCCCAGGCCGACATGAATGAACAGCCACGGCGTGCGAAACGAGCGCGGGAAGTGCACCTCGCCGGGACTCGACAACATCAGCCAACCCATCATCACAAACAGGATCGGCATCACCAGCGCGGCGGTTGGCCGAATCGAGGCGATCCGCCAGTAACACAGCGCATACACCAGCACCAGGCTCCAGATGTTGCTCGACAGGATCTCGAACATGGTGACAAACGGCCCCTGACCGAGGCGCTCCCAGCGGATCAGCAGCGCCGCCGTATGCAGCAGCCAGCCGACGGTGATCAAGCCCAGTATCGAGCGTTCCGGGCGTTTTTTCAGCACCAGGGCGCCAATCGCCACCGAGCCGCCCAACACGTAGCAGATGATGCCGGCCCACAGGGCTCTGAGTTCGAGTTCCATGCCTTAAGCAGCCTTGTTCCAGGGCGTCGTCGCAAATTTTCGCCAGAAATGCCAAGCCATGCTGAGTACCGCCACGGTGCAGCTCGCCAGCATCCACGGAATGGTCCAGTCATGGAAGAACCGATAACCCATCCAGGTCCGCAGCTCGCGGTAGTGCAGCCAGCCATCGGCCAGCGCCACGCCTTGTCCGGGCTGCAGCTCAAAACGTTGGTCCTGCTGGCGCAGCACGATGCCACGCTGCTCGGGCAGCCGAAAGCGCGAGGCGCGATCCGCCGGTATCAGGTTTTCGTCGACCGCCAGCATCACCCAGACATCGGCCTGGCTACCCGGCGGGCGCCAGGTTTGCGCCTGCGCACTCGCGTTGGCCGGAAAGCTCGGCAAGTGCACCGCCGTCAGCAGCGCCGGCCCTTGTGCCGGCTGCCAGACAAACACCGGCGCAAAGCCCTTGTTGGAGGTGGGATAGATGCGGTAGCCCATCAGAACCAGCGGCTGGTTGGCTTCGATCTCGCCGCTGCGCTCACTCCCCTGTTCGTCTTGCCAGCGCACCCGGTTGACGTTGCGGTCCATCACCGGGCCGGCCATGTAGCTGATCTCGAAGCCGTCGTTCACGAAATGCAGCTCGCGCAAGCGCCCGCCGTGCCAGGGGCCGCTCTCCCGGCTTCGCAGACCCTCAAAGGCGGCGCCCTCGGTGAGCTCGGCGTTGCCTTTCAGATAGGACAGTTGGCCAACAGCCGCCAGCAGCACCAGCGCGGCCAAGGCGAGGTGAAACACCAACAGCGGCAGTTGGCGCCGGAACACCGCGTTGGTGGCCACGGCGGCGAGCAAGTTCAGCGCCAGCAACAGCAGCGGCAGTGCCAGCCAGGGCGCAGCCTTGGCATCGAGTTGGTAGACCGCCACACTGGCGGCCCCCAGCAGGGCCAGTCCGAAGGGCGTGAGCTTTGGCGAAGCCAGGACCAGCAGCCACCGCGTCGCTGGCCGCAGGGGCTGGGCCAACGCCGGACTGGCGCTCACAGCGGGGTCTCGCAATTGGTTTTCATGGTGTCCCTGCCGCCATTGCAGTTGCTCTCGGTCCACTGGGCGCCTGCGGCCGGAAACGAGGTGATGCGAAGGAACGCTTTGCGGTAGTAAGGGCCGTTGCTGTAGCCGACGTTGTTGGTGAACGGCACCGCCGTGCCCGGCGCCAGCCCGGCCTCGGCACCGACATCGAGCAGGTTGACCAGCAAACCGCGGTTCTTCCAGCCGTGGGGCACCGCCACATGGCAGGAATTGCACATCATGGGGTTGTCGATTCTTTCCGAATGCACCGTGTGGCCATCACCTTTGTCCGTTTGAAACCCGGTGCCGCCACCGCCGCTATAGGCACTGGCACTGTGGCACTTGAAACACAGGGTGTTGGCGTTGCCTTCGCCGGAGGCGGTGCTCCAGTCGCCCTTGAGCAGGAAATTGATGCTCGAACCGTGGGGTCCCCAGGCCGCGCCGTTGTCGCCGCCAGTGGGGATCACCGATGCCGTGGTGCCGGTGCTGGAGCCGTGGCAGTCCGAACAGTACATGGTCTGAACCCCCAGGCGACCCAACTTGCCGCCGGTGCCGGTGTTGTTCCACGGTGCAAGCCAGGCGCCAGCGCGGGTGGTGCGGCCGGTGGGCGCCATCACCGGGTGCCAGGACCGGTGGTTGTTGTTGTTGGACGCTGCCGTGCCGGTGCCGCCGTTGTTGCCCAAATTGACCGAGCCGATCCGCACCGCGTGCGCGCTGGGCGCCTGGAACTCCTTGGCCTGGTTGGTGTAGCTGCTGAAATTGACGTGACCGTTGGCATTCGCTGGCGTCAGGCCGGTGCCGCCCAACTGCGGCCGTGTGCTGCTGTTGGGGTAGACGTTGTCGTCCGAGTAAGCGTAGTTGGAGTGGCACTTCAGGCAGATTTGGTACTCGCGCGTGACGTGGCTGGAGCCCGCCGCGGCCGCCGTGCTGGAGCCCGGATCGCCGCGTTTGACCGCAAAACCAGAAGGCTGGCTGTGGAACGAGGGGGAGCTGTAGGTGGGCTCGACGCCCCACGAGCCGCGCAGCACGCCTGACGCCACGTTGCTGTGGATCGCCGCGTTGTCGTCGGCATGGGCGTGCGTGCCGGCGGCGTCCGGCACGCCGGTGATGGCGCCCAGCGGATTGCCGCGAAAATCCCGGAACTTCACCACCCGGTGCGGGTTGTGGCAGTCGCTGCACTCGGCATGGCGATTGTTCAGTTGGCCCAGCCCGCCAAAGCCGAGTTTGGCGCGCGACTCCAGCAAGTCCTTGCCACACTTGCCGGTGGTCTTGCTGCAATTGGCGTCGACGGCGTCGTTAAACACGCCCCCGACATCGTGTACCTCAGTGAGCGCCACCTGCTCGCTCGACTTGATGGGCATGTGTCGCGCGAGACTGAAATCGCTCTTGATGTCGGGCACCGCGGTGGCGGTGTTGGCCACGTAAGTCACCGCCGACGCGCCACTGGTGGTGTGGCATTGGTAACAAGTCTCTTCCTGCGCCGCATTGCCGCCGGCCTTGGGACTGGCGGTGCTGTCGGTCGCCTCGCGCAGCAGACGCCGCGCACCCTGCACGCTGTGGGTGTCATGGCAGTTCAGGCAGGCCACCTGCCAGACCGGCGGATTGGTGTTGGCGGGCACATCCAACGATGAGGGGAACTCCCGGCGCTGCGCGGCCACGTCCTTGTACAACTGGCTGGCCACCTGACTGTTGGCGTGTGCCGAGTAGGCCCAGGACACCCCGCCCTTGTCATGACAGGCCAGACAAACGGTGTCATTGGTGCTGTTGAATGCGCCGCCGCTTGGCTGCGTCACCTGAAAACGGTTCATGCGCAGAAACTTGGCGTTGCCATTGCTGCTGACCTTGTCGCGCAGATGCGGATCGTGGCACGTGGCGCACTGCATCTGGCCGTTCTCCAGTGGCATCTTGGGCTTGACGCCGCCGGCCACGCGGTTGCCAACCACCGTGCCATCGGGGCCGCGCAATTCGCCGTCGTACACCGCCAGCGTGCTGTTGTAGGTGAAGGAAATCGGGTGATCGCTGCTCAGGTCGGTGCCCAGAGTCCGGGTGAAACCGGTGGTGGCGCTGCCGCTGGGCATTTTGACGGGTGAACTGCTGCCCACCATCGGGATGGTGACGTTCCTGGCGCCGTTGAGCACGTTGACCTTGTCGATCGCCATCGTGCCGTCGTGGCAAGACAGGCACAGCTTGGAGCTGCCGCCAGGCTGCGCGGCGAGTTCCGCCGCATCCGCCTCCATCGAGCTGGAGTTGTAGGGTGTGTAACTGGCGCCCGACAACGCCCGATTCCACAGCGGCCCGACCACGCCCGACGTGGCCTCGTGTGGCGTGTGGCAGAACACGCAAACCTGTGTTTCGGAGCTCGCCTTGACCGTGCGGCCCGGCACCGTGCCGCCGCTTGGCGTGGCCGACCCGTCCGCCGCCGCCGACAGGTTGTGCTTGGTGCCGCGCACGTCCGAGACCTTGTCGGTCACGGCGATGGCGGCCTGTGCCAGGGCAACAACCAGAGCCAAGCCCAAGCTGATCAGCGTCGCTGCAAATCGCCCTCGCCAAGACATCAGTTTGCTCCCAGGAATTGGAAAATCACGACACGGCCATTGAACATGTCGGCCACATAAATCCGCCCCCGCGCGTCACTCCAGACGCCCGCCGGCAAATAGAACTGGCCGACCTCCTTGCCGGTTCCGCCAATCGGCATCAGGAAATTGCCAGCGCCATCGAACACCAAAAGATTGTCGTAGAACGATTCAACCACGTAAACATGGCCCCTGCCATCAACCGCGACACCTTTGGGGCGCGACAGGTTGCCAACAAAACGCCCGCGTCGCCCGATCGTGCTGCTGGCGCCGCCTTGTGTGTCGAATACCTGCACTCTTGCGTTCATGCTGTCGGCGACATACAACTTGCCGCCGCTGAATGCCAAGTGGGTGGGAAAGTTCAGTTCGTCCGGTCCCTCGCCGCGTTGGCCGATGATCTCCAGCAGGCCACCCGCGTCGTCAAATACCTTGATGTCGTGCGCATGGGTGTCGGACACATAAACCCGGCCAAGCGTGGCATCGCGCGCCAGGCCGGTGGGGCGTGTCAAGACGCCCTGGCCGAAGCTGCCCAGCGGCTTGCCCTCTTGGTCCAGCCGAAACACCCGGCCCAGTTCGGCATCGGCCACCAGGACCTGGCCGCCAGCGCCCATCGCGATGCCGATCGGCGTGACAAAATTTGTCTGCGCCTGTGCCTGCCCCCAGACCAGCAGCTTGCCCGCTACCGGATCGAACACCAGCACCGCGTGGTTGCTGATGTCGGTGACCAAGATCCTGCCCTGAGCATCGACCGTGCCACTTTGGGGTCGCTTCAAGGTGAGCTTCTCTTCGGATCCGTCGAACAGCCCCACCAGCCAATGGAACAACTTGACGCCCGCGTTGCGCTGGACGGTCCCGTCGGAGACGAAGTTCTCTTCCCCCAGCAACTGGCCCACGTAGCGGTAACGGGGCGTCTCGGGCGCAGCGGGCCACCGCTGCGTCGGCTGGGTGGCGTCAGGCAGTGGGTCAAGGCGCATCACGTACTTGACCTCCGCGCAGCCGGACAAGCCCAGCAGGGCCAGCAGCACGGCGGCCCATCCGATGCGCCATGACGGCCAAGCGCCGACCCGCGCCCTGCCGGTCATGATGCGCGCCACTCCGGTGCCATGAATCCACGCGGGCCGCATCTCACCACCGCCCCGGTCCAGTGGTGGAGTCGCCCCCGTAGATGCCGCTCTTGAGGCCACGCAGGCCGGAATGGCACAGGTCGCAATTGGCCGCCCCCCACGCAATACGGTCGTTGTGGCACATGCCGCAGAACTTGCCGTCGATGATGTCGGCCATCATCACATCATTGCTGCCCGCGCGCATTTCGAAGCCCAACTCCGAGTGGCACACCTTGCAACGGAAACGGATGCGATGAAACCAGTGCGGGAATACCACCGGGCGCACGCCCTGCGCTTCAGAGCGTTTGTTCAGCACCACGTCGGCGTACTCTGCATTGGCTGGCAACATGAGCGGGGACAGCGCCATGGCAAGCACGGCAGCGATGGCGCGAGCGGTGTGCCGCTTGCGGCCGCGTCTTGTCGCCCGAATTTCGCGCCAATGCCTGGGCCATGCCTTCATTTGCGCACCACGCTGTGGCAACGGTTGCACTCGGTCAAGGGAAACGCCACGGCGCCGTGACAGCGCCCACAGTATTCCCCTTGCAGAATTTGAAACATGTTCATGCTGGTCGTGCTACCGGTCTTCGACTTGAACAGCTTCTCATGGCAGTTGGCGCAGTCCAGCCATTCCGTATGCTGGCGGTGTGGAAAACGAACCATCGGCAACTCGCCGGTGCGTGGCATCAACACATCCAGATCCAACACCCGGATCGTTGTGTCGGGCAAGAGGTTGGCACGTGGCGTGATGAGGCCTTGTTCCAGTGCCTTGACCCAACGAACGCGATTGCCCACCGCATCGGGGGGCAGCTTCGACAAGGCCTCGCTGGGTTCTTGCAATATCTTGATGGCCGGGCTGGCCGGATCGTGCACGCCGTCCTTGGCCAGCGGCACGTGCGTGCTGGTGCTGGCCGATACCCAACCCGCCAGCATGAGCGCGGCCACCACCACCAGCAAGCCCTGCAGCACTCGCTTTGCGGCTCGTGAGGCGTGGATCAGCATTCAAGTCCTAGCCTGGAATATAGACGCCGGCACCGCGAATGGCCCGCACCAATTCCCTGGTCGAGTCCTCCAGCAACTTGATGGCGGACTCGAAATCCTGTTTGGCGGCCATGCCTTCGGCGTTGGCGCGCAGGCTAGCCGCCTGCTCCATGTATTTGCGCACCATGGTCTCCAGTCCGGCGTTGCTGGCGCGCCGTTCATCGAGCAAGACCTTGATCAGCATTTTGTGCGTGTCATTGCGGTCCACCTCATACAAATACTCCTCCTGTTTGGTCGCGAAGGTAAGCGAACGTACCAGGGTGTCACCTTGGCGCAATCCTTCGATCGCCAGATTGGTGGTCCGATAGACCTGATCGAGCAGCAAGCGCGCCTGATCGAGTTTTCCGCCCGCCGCCAGCGCTGCGGCATCGCGGATCTTCGACTCGATCGAAAGGGTGATCTCGGCGCCCTTGGCGCCCTGACGTTTCTCCGCGCTGATGCGCTTTTGCGCCACCAACAGCGCCCGCACGCTCTCCATTCGGTTGTCGAAATCGCGTTGCTCCTTCTCGCCGGTGACCTGTTCCGGCGCGGCCAGTCGGACTCCTTCGAAGAACATCTTAGCCGCTTGATCGAGCCCGCGTGCGGCAGCTATGAGATCGCCCGCCTGGTAAGCCTGATCCGCCTGTTGTCGCAGCTCACGCGCCTTGCCTCGCAGCACGGCGACCTGCGGGTTGGCGCTTGATTCGATCTGCCTGGCGGCCGACGACTTCTCGATCAGTGTCGCCAGCGAAACCAGCCGTCGCCCAATCTGCTCCCGATCGGGTGGCGCTGGTGCTGACGCGGCGCGCGCCGGGTTTGAGCGGTTGTCCGGCGTGGCTTCGGGGCTGTTGGCTGACTGGGCCGCGCAGGCGGCGCTCAGGCATAGCAGCAAGAGGCCGATTTTGATGCGTGGTTTCATGGCTACCTTAGGGAGCGATTTCGGTTGACTGCGGAACGACCAGCCCCGCGATGCGCAGCGCGCGCTCCAGGTGGGCGGTTGCGCTCTGGATGGTCTTGAGGGCGGCACGGTAGTCTGCCTTGTCGGTTTGCTGGCGTGCCAGCTCGCGCAGGTCGCGACTTTGGCTTACATACCGATCAGCCAGGGCCGCCGCCTCCGAGCTGGTACCGAGTCGGGTCAATGCGATCGGTATCAGTTCTTCGAAGCTGCGATTGCGCGCCAGCTCATGCGCATACTCCTGTGCCACTGATTCGAACTTGAGTTCGTACACGATGGTCTCGGCCGACAGCATCCGGTTCAATGTCGGCACCACGATTGCGTAGGCCGCGTTCAACAGCACATTGGCCTGGTGCTGATCGCCCGTGGCGATCAGCGTGTCGGCGCGTTCCATCATCTCGTCTATTCGGGCGACTTCGGTGCCGATGCCCGGTGCGTGCCGTTTGATCGTCGCCATGCGGCTGGACAAACCCTTGTGCAGGGATTGGAAGGTGCGTATCGCCTCACGCAGTTCCGCGTTCTGGCGGCGTTCTCGCGCCGCCAGGTTTGCCATGTCGGGTACCAGGTTGGATGCCGCCACGATGTCGCGTAGTGCGGCGTCCAACAGTTTGATGGCCGCCTCCTGACGCCCCTCCTTGAGTTCCACCTCGGCGCGTTCATGGACCGCCTGCGCATCGGCAAGTTTTTGTTTGGCCTGCGCGTGATCGCTTTGCAGAATCCGCTGCACGGCGGGTGACTGCGTCAACTGCGACTTGATCAGTCGCAGCTTGCTGTCCACGGTCAAGCGCAGTCGGTTCGCGCCGACTTCGATGCCGCCAGCCGAGTCGGCGTTCAGGCTGCCGGCCGGGGGCTCGGCGGCCACCGCCACTCCGGCCAGCAAGCACGCCGCCCACGCCAGCTTGGTGCCGTCACGGTGGTGCATCATGGCTTGCCTTCGGCATTCGCGGTGACTGGTTTGCTTTTGGAGTGGCAACGCCGGCAGTCCGATATCGGGAAGGCCACCTTGCCATGGCAGACGCCGCACTTTTGTCCCAGCAGTATCGACGCCATGCTGATCTGGTTGGCGCCCTTTTGCGGAATAAAGATCGCCGGGTGGCAATTGGAGCAGTCCAACCACTGCGTGTGTTGCTGGTGCGGGTAGACCACGTCGGGCATGGAGCCTTTGACTTCGCGCACGATGTTCATGTCCATCACCATCGGCGCGACCGTCGGATCGGTGCGGTCATGGCGCGGGCGGATCAGGTTCTCGTTGAGCGACTTCACCCAGTTGACCCGATTGCCGTCATTGCTCTTGGGCAGCGTTTCAAAAGCGGCCAAGGGCGGCTGCAGGGCGGCCGTGCCAGCGTTGCTCGGATCGTGGATGCCGTCCTCGGTTGGCGGTAAGTTGCCCTTGGGTGGTGGCCGCATCAATCGGTTGAAGCTGTTGACGTTGCCACCAATGATGGTAACGGCTGGCGCCGCAGCCACTGGCGGCGCGGCCGCCACCGCCACCGTGACGGTTGGTGGAGCCGCAGCCTTGGCCGGCGGCTCAACCGGCTTGGCGGGTCCAGGCGGCGGCGCAGCAGCCACAGCCGGTTTCGCGCTGGCACCGGATTGCGCCATCATGTAGCTCACCGCCGCCTTGATCTCCGCGTCGGTCAAGTTGGCGTTGCCACCGCGGGCCGGCATCACCCCCTTGCCCTTGGTTGCGCTGGCAGTGAGCGCCAGAGCCCCGGTCTTGATCCGGGGGGCCCAGGCGTTAACGTCGCCCAGCTTGGGCGCACCGGCCGCACCGGTGCTGTGGCAGGCCATGCAACTGTTGTCGTAGATCAGCTTGCCGTTGGGCGGGTCGGCGGCGTGGACTCGGCTCGACATGCCAAACAGCATGCAGAGCAGTAAAGCCGCGGGGAGTCTGGTGGCGGTTTTGATGGCAGCTCCTCTACTTCTTCTGCGCTGGGACCGATGGACTGGTCGGCGTTACCACGCCGGGCGGCACCACCAAAGTGCCAATGGTGCTTTCATGCACCTGGGTTGGCGTGCCGGGCTTGGCGGAATGGCACAAGTCGCAGTTGTCGACCGACCACGCGATGTTGCCGTTGTGGCAAGCGCCGCAGTACTGGCCGTCGATAATCTTGACCATGTTGATTTCGTTGCCACCGGCTTTGAACTTGAAGCCCAGATCGGCATGGCAAACCTTGCATGAATATCGAATTCGGTGAAACCAGTGTGGAAATACCGCCGGGCGCATGCCAGCCGGGTCCGAGTAGTTGTTGATGACGACGTCGCCAAACTCCGCGCGTGCCACCTGCATGCCGGCCAGGCCGCACGCCAACACCACCGACAGCAGTAGCGATCTGCTCAACGTCGAGCCACGTCTTAGCAACTTCATCATGACAATCAGCCTTTTTTTCAAGAATGTGAACGCGTAAGGAGCGTTAGAACCCGCGAGTAATCGAAAACGCAATCGACCGGTTGCTCTTCTTCTCGGCGGTATATTGACCGGCACTGCTGGTCGGACCAGCCTGAACCTTTGGCGTGCGGCTGGTTGACATCTGCGCGCCCAGTCGCACCAGCGTGCGACCGATCTGGTAGTCAAGTCGGTTGTCCCAAGCCAAGGTCTGCTGATCCTTGGCGCTGCCCAACAGCGGCAGCAGCGCGTCGCTGTCCAGGCGCAGGTCGGAGACAAAACGCAGGCGACGCACGCCCAACACACGCTGATTCTGATAGGTGAGGGCACCACTCGATGTCGTCACGAAGCCGCTCTTGGTCCCGCTGCCAGATTTCTGCAGGATGGGCAGTGCGTCAAGCGGATCGGTGCGCTCGGCCAGGGCGTTGGCACTTTGGCGAACCGCTTGAATCGTCAGGTTGCCACTCCACGAGCTTTGTCCGCTGGTCGGCAGATTGCTGGAGGCCTGAAAGTTGACCATCTGAATGGACACCGGCTTGTCAGCCAGCGCGCGCGAGTCGCTGACACTCAGTTGTACCATTGCCGAGGCGGGCTGCTGGGACAACTCCCAGGTTATCGATCCACTGTGGGTTAGTTGCCGCGCGGACACCGCGTCGGCTCTTGACCCCGCGCCCGCCGAGACGACCGACAGGCTCTGACCAGCGCCGATGCGCAAGGTCGATGCGTCAGTCAATCTGAAGTCGCGGCTCAGGTTGTGACCCAGTTGCCCAGTCAGCTCACGACCGCGCTCCTGCTCGCCAGTGCGGTTGATCGCGGCCGCAGAGGTCGACCAGTTGTAGTGAAAACCCACCAACTCAAACTGGTCGGGCTGGTAACTGGCACCCACCGATTGACTGGTGTTGGCATTGTTGGCGCCGTTGTTGCGTGATCGGTTGAGGTTGAGGCCAGCGGTCAGTCGCGTGTGGCGATTGAAGCTGTAGTTAACCCCCAGATTGGCGTTGACGATCGCGTTTCGAACGCGCCCGCCCACGATCAGGTTGTCGCCGAAGAAGCCTGCGGCGCCGCCCACCACGGCCAGCGCGCGGGCGCCCCCGCTGACGGTCAACGCCGGGTCGGCCGGTCGCCACACCAGCAAGCTGCTGAGTTGCGCCAGGCGGGTATCACCGGTGCCACGCTGCAGGCGATACCCGGCGCGGCTGATGTTGACCATGCTTTCCGCCGCGAGAGAGGGGTCCGGCGTGTAGCTGTGTTGCAGGGACAAATTGCTTTGCACTGTGGACTCGCCGGTGGTCTCGCGCGCGCTCCAGGCGCCGTCGCCGGTGACTTGGATACGGTGTTCCGGCCGGTTATGCGCCAGATTCAGGCGCAGGCTTCGCTGCCGGTAATTCCCGGTATCGGTGTTGGTCTGCGTATCGCTTTCCCAGCCGACCATCGCCTCGCCATCCTGGCGGTAGTAGTGCTGGGTGAAGCCAATGCGCTGGTGGGCCGATCCATCGGCGATGACGAGGTCGGAGGAGACCCGGTTGTTGCTGCGCACGATATGGGCCTCGAAGGGGTAGGGCGATTGCGCCAACACCGACAGCTCCCCGACGCCAGTCAAGATCAGGTTCTTGCTGACACTGGACGTGTTGCCGCCGTCACTGCCATCGCGTGACATTGACAGGCCCAGGCTGCCGTTGATCCTGGCAAACCACGGCTGCCAGATGAAACTGCTGCCGCTGGCGTTCACCGTGGCGGTCAATCCATTGCGCATTCTCTGCTGCCCTTCCGACCAGTCGCGGCGCAGGTTGTACGAGACCATGCCACCGAGTCGAATCGCCGGCATGACCCACGATATATCCTGCTGCTCATTGATCTGCGTCGTTGCATCGGCGGACGCCGCCGCGCGATCCGCTTCGGTGCTGCCTTCGGCCTTGCGCGCCACCGGGTCAGCCGCAGCCGGCGGCAATGCAGCCTGAGCTGCGCCATGGCAGCACAGGGCCGTCAAGGCCATTGCCCACACGGGCGAGACGTTGACAGGCCTTGCCGGTCGAGCGCCCACAACACGCATCAATATTCCCCACGATAACCGATGCGCCCGCCATACCCGTCTTGGCCGTGAACACCGATTGAATTACTTTGCCAGCGGAAGAAACCGGGACTGGTCGATCTGCACCGTCGTTTTGGCTTTCAGGTCGGCAATGAACGCCGCCCACGCACGGTTACCCAGCTCGCGCTGCGCCAATTCCTGCGCGCGCACCTTGACTGCGTCAAACCCATGCAGCTTGGCGGCCTTGCGCTCGACCAACCGAAACACGGCATACCCTTCGAGCAAGCGCACCGAGTCGCCAATCTCTGCGGGCTTTAGTTTGGTGAGCGCCTCCTGGGCGCCATCGGGCAACATGCCGGCATGCAGATAGCCCATGTCGCCGCCCTGCTTGGCTGAGGGGTCGGCGGAGTACTGACGCGCCAAGGCGGCAAAGTCCTCGCCCGCGCGCGCGCGCTTGGCGATCGCCTTGGCCTGCTCATCGGCCTTTTGCCAGGTTGCACTGCTCGCCGAGGGCTCAACCTTGAGCAAAATGACCGCGACATGCTGTTGCTCAGGCTCAGTGAATTGAGCCTGGTTGGCGGCGTAATAGGCCCGCACCTGTTGCTCGTCGGGTTGGACGCCGGCACGCACCGACTTGTCAAGCTGACTCAGCGTGTCTTCCTCCTCCAGGCGCGCGACCAGCGGCGGCAACAATTGCGAGCGGTTGTTCTTCCACTGTTCACTGCTGGCATAGCGCTGGTCGTAGGTTTGCACCGTCTTGGCGATGGCGGTCGCATCCGCGCGCAGTCCCCGTCGCTTGGCTTCGCGCAACTGCAGTATGCGAGACACCATCTGGTCGCTCACTTCGCGTTGCAGCACCGCAATCTCGGCCTCCGGCGGCTTGCCATGGTAGAACTTGCCGCGCGTGGCCACGCCAAACGCCAGGTTGTACTCGTCCACCGTGATGACGGTGTCGCCAACCCTGGCGAACACGGTTGACTGCGCGGCGGCAGGCACGGGCTTCGGTGGCGCTGTGTTGTCCGCCAGGCTGTTGCCTGCGCCGACCAGCGCCACCGCGAGCAAGGCCGTTGCTGATAATTGGTTCAATCTGTGAGTCATGGGGGTCACGCTTTGTGGCTAGCTTACTCGTTTGCGGTTGCCCTGTGCGCGGGCGAAAAAGAAGGGCAGACAAGTCACCTTGTCCACCCTTTGTGGCGGAGCAATCAGCAGGCTACTTGATATGGCAAGCCAGGCAGACTGCACTACCGTTGTTGGAGATCCGCAGGAACGTCGGGTTCACGTTGGTGTGCGGATCGTGGCAGCTTGCGCATTCCACGTAGGGTTGGGGCACGGTCGAGGCGATGGTGCCGGCCCCGGCCGCAGCGTAGGCCGTTTCGGTGCGGGTGTAGAGCTGCATGTCGGTCTTCTGGCGTCCGGCCCCGCTGCTGGCGGTCTCGACCCACCACACTTGTGTTCCGTTCAAGCTCGCCGATTTGGCATCGTTGAAATCTGGGTCATTGAACAGCGTTTTGGTGTAGTCAGTGGGCGCTGCCGGGATGGTTGCCGCCTTCGGTCCACCACCGTACTGAATGCCGATCGGGTGGTCATTCTTCAGGTCGGTGCCGATGTTGGTGATCAGACCCGCCGAGATCTTGCCAGCGGTCTGGTTGGCGCCAGTCCATGCGCCCGCCAAGGTGAATCCGGTGGCGCTGTAGTTGCCTGAGCCCGGCGCATTGATCATGACGTTCATGGCCTGCGCGCCGTCGTGGCAGGAAAGACAGGCCAGCGAGACCGACCCCACTGGCGCGGTGGCGCCATCCAGGCTGGAAGTGCCCAGGCTGTTGTAGGTGGTGTAGGTGGCGGGGCTGGCCATCACGCGGTTCCATAGCGGCACGGCGGCCGAGGTGTCGGCACCGTGTGGCGTATGGCAAAACACGCAGATTTCACCGGTGCCATCGAACTTGTTCACGCCGGTCCCGCCGCTGCCCAAGTTGTGTTTGGTGGCGGCAACTTGTGCCTGCGCCGGTTGGCTTGCAATGCCCCCCAACATGACCAGTACGACGGCGGCGCCCCCGGCCCATCGCGTCATAAGGTTCTTCAACAAGGATGTTTTCATGATCTCCTAACCTGCCTTTCTGTATTTGCACTTCCACTCAAATCAAAACCCGCCGTGGCGGTTTTGGCCAGCTTCATATTCGATATGCACCATGCAAGTTCCGGGCCAGCAGCGATCTTGACTTGGATTAAGTAATGATGCCGCCACACCCTCATTTGCGTGCTGTGTGGCTGCTTGCGTTCCCAAAAACAGGAAACACTTCCCGCTTTCGGGATGCGGGCGAGCTACTTTTTGGCGCCCTGCTCCTTCTTGACCGCAAATCCCCCGTCGACCGCCAGCTTGGCCGGGCGGTAGATGTCGACCTTGCGGAAATACTGGTCCACCACATAGACCCGGCCATCCCCATCGACCGCAATGCCGGAAGGCAGCATGTACTTGGCCATGCCGTCTTTTTCGGAGCGGCTGCCGACCGACAACAAGAGTTTGCCCTCGGGTGTGAAGATCTGGAAATTGCCGAACGCGGTGTCAACGATGTAGACGTTGCCATCAATGTCGGTCGCCACTTCCTTGGGTCGGGAGAACTGCCCGCCCTGGCGCCCGATGCCGCCGAAAACACGCACGAAGGTGCCATCCGGACGAAACACCTGTACCCTGAAATTGCCGCCGTCCACGACGTACAGCAGGCCGTCGGCGCCGATCGACACGTCGCGCGGCAAATTGAATTCACCGGGGCCCGTGCCGCGTTTGCCGAAATCGAGCAGGTGTTCGCCGCTTTGCGCGTCGAAGACGCGCACCCGGTGGGCGTCGCTGCTGACCCCGCCGGTGTCCACCACATAGATGCGTCGGCCCGCCGCATCGACCGCGATGCCCGACGGACGCACAAGCCAGGTTCCGTCGCCGGCCAGGGTGCGCAGGAACTTGCCGTCCTGGTTGTACACCTGCACCAGCCGGGCCGCGTTGTCGACCACGTACAGGTTGCCCTGACCATCGACGTCAAGCCCGATCGGCGTGCGCAGCTTGCCCAGGTCTTCGTCGTCGCCGATCTTGAAAAAACGTTGCCCCGGAATATCAAATACCGCCACCGAGCGAGCGCCGGTGTCGCTGACAAAGACGCGGCCATGGTAGACCGCCACGCCGTACGGTTTGCCAAGACCCTCGCCGACTCGGGTGTCCCCGACCAGCAGGCGTTTGAGGTCCGCGTTCTTGTCTTCCTTGGCGACATCCGCGCTGCTGTAGATCGAGCGCTCGAAGATGAAGCGCGCCTCGTCCGGTGGCGGCGGGAAGACCGGAATCTCCTGAACCTTGGGTGCCTGCGTGGTGGACACCGCGCACGAGGCCAACAGCAGAACGCTGGCCAGTTGAAGAACGCCAATAAGGGTGCTGCGAATCATGTGCTTGATCATCTGGAAGTCCCGGCAGCCTCTGGTGGAATGCGAGCAATTCCCGGCGGGATCGCCCAAAGCACCAAGACCGCAAGCATCGTGCCAACTCTCAGGGCGTCAGTGCGTCACCCCCTCGCTCCAGAGGTTCCGGGCATCAATCTTGCAGTGCACAAGCTGAACGCCACGCGCCCGATAAGCACTCACTAGGAGTTTGTCGCGGACACAGGGTACGCTTAGCAGCTGTCAACTTAGCCACTATTCAAATGATCCAAAACCAATTGTTTTCCGGCCCGCCCTCGGCGCTGTGGACCGCCTGCCGTCGCGCCGGTCAGGTAGCGCTGTTGTTGGTGCTTGGCCACGTGGCACCGGCGTTGGCCGGGTCGCGCAGCGCACCTGGTGTTGAAATGCGCCCGGCCGTGATCTACCACAACTACTGCTCGGTGTGTCACGGTGACAAGGGTGATGGCCGCAGCCGCGCGCAAAACAGCCTGAAGCCACCGCCGCTGGATTTCACCACCACCCAGGCGGCCCAAATCCCGCGCGCGCGCATGGTTGAAGTCGTGACGAACGGCCGGGTCGGCACCGCCATGACGGGTTGGAAAACCCAGCTCAACCAGAAGGAAATCGAAGCGGTGGTGGACTACGTGCGCAATACCTTCATGCCGGCCTCCTCCAGCGCCGACAGCAGCCGCGGCCGCAGTGTCTACAGCAAGAGCTGCTCGGTGTGCCATGGTGAGAAGGGCGACGGGCGCAGCCGGGCTCAGGGTAGCTTGATTCCGGCGCCACGGGACTTCACGGCACCGAGTGCTCGCGCGGAACTGTCGCGCGAGCGCATGATCACGTCGGTGACCTATGGACGCCCGGATACCGCGATGTCGGGTTTTATAACCCAACTCAGCAAGGACGACATCAACGCGGTGGTAGACTACATTTTGGCTGGTTTCATGGCCAGTACCGAGGGTATATCGGGTATTTACAACGCCAGGCGCCAGGCGCCGCCCAATGCCGGCGCGCCAGCGAGCGTGCCGTCGACCGCACCGGCAGCCGACAAACCGCATGGTCACCCAGGCCATGTGCACAAAGCGGTGACCGTCAATATGTCCTTGCCCATGCCAAAGGCCTTGAAGGGCAATGTCACCAAGGGCGGCATCTTCTACCAGGCCAACTGCGCCACCTGCCACGGCAAGACTGGTGACGGGCGCGGGCCGCGCGCCTACTTCATCAACCCGAAGCCACGCAACTTCCTGCATTCGGCGTCGCGCGAGATGTTGAACCGGGTCGAGCTGTTCGAGATGATTTCAGAGGGCAAGCCCAACACCGAAATGCCGGCCTGGGACAAGGTGCTGAGCCCGCAGGAGATCGCCGATGTGGCGGAATTCGTGTTTCAGCGTTTCATCGTACCCGGCAAAGGTGGCTCAAAATCGGCCAAAACCAACCCGCCATGAAATCACCCTTCCCGCTGCTGCTGATTGCGTCGCTAGCTGCCTGTTCCGAAGTTCCCGCACCGATGCCAGTGGCCGCGCAGCAGCCGCAAGCGGCGTCGCCCGCCGCCGCGCAACACGAGTGGGGTCGGCGCATCTACAACTTCCGTTGCTATTTTTGTCACGGCTATTCAGGCGACTCGCAGACCCTGGCCAGCAGCTATCTCAACCCGCGTCCGCGCGACTTTCAGGCGACCTCGCCCGAGCAGCTCAGCCGCGACCGGATGCTCGACGTGCTCAAGAACGGAACCAGCGGCACCGCCATGCGTGGGTTCGAGGGTATCTTGCAGAGCGCCGAAATGGCCGCCGTGACGGATTTCGTTCGCAACGAGTTCATGATCGCCAAGGCGCCCAATACGCGCTACCACACCAAGGAGGCCGGCTGGCCCGATCACGAACGTTACGCAGCCGCCTTCCCGTTCGCAAGCGGCAAGATCGCCCTGGACAGCCCGGTCGATCAACTCACACCCGAGCAGCGAGCCGGCCGGCGCCTGTACATGTCGACCTGCGTTAGTTGCCATGATCGCGCCAAGGTCGCCGACGCCGGTTCGCCCTGGGAGTCGCGCCCTTTGTCCTATCCGCGCAACGGCTTCGTGCCGGGCGACACGGCCAAGGTTGACACCGTGTCGGGTGCCTCGCCCTATGCGCTGCATGAGCGCGTGCCCCAACTCAGCAATCTGTCGCCACGGGAGCGTCGCGGTGAAAAAGTGTTCCAGGAGAACTGCGCGTTTTGCCATGGTGCCGATGGCACCGGGAAGAACTGGATTGGCAGCTTCCTGGAACCCCATCCGAGAGACCTGACGGACCCGGCGTTCATGTCGGCCATGACGCGTGAACGCCTGGCCGAAGTGATCCGGGAGGGCTTGCCAGAGACTTCCATGCCGGCCTGGAAGTCGGTGTTGCCGCAGGCGGATATCCAGGCCGCCATCGCCTACATCGCGCGGGCTTTTCACCCGCTGGCGCCGGCTATACCAAGGCCTGCCGCGAAGGGCGCCGCGCCCAAGCCGGCCCTGGCGGCCCCCGCAGCGGCGCCAGGCTGACTGTCACTTCGCTAAGGGCGCGGACCGTTTGCCTTCGGCTGGGGCGTTGCGCATTCGTGACTTGCCCTCGTCGTCACTCAGGCGCCGGAACACGTCTATTTTGCGGAACAAGTTATCCGTGACGTACAGGCGGTTGGTATCGTCAACGGCGATTGCCCCAATGAGTGAAAAGTGTCCCGGTCCCGGCGTTTCGCTCAAGCGGCCCAGGGGCATGAGCAGTTCGCCTTTAGCGTTGAAAATCTGCACGTTGTTGAAGCCGGCATCGGCCACATAGATGTTGCCGTCAGCATCCGTGGCAATCGCGCGGGGGCGGGAAAACCGACCGAGTTCGGCGCCGAAACCGCCGAAGGAAAACTTGAATCCGCCATCCGCGTCAAACGCCTGGATTCGGGCGTTGCCGGAGTCCGCCACCAACAGGGTGCCGTCGGTGGCGACGGTAGCCGCCAGCGGGATGTTGAAGCGCCCGTCGGTCTGGCCGCGCGGCCCGATCCGAAATTTCTCCCGACCGTCCGGCGTGAACGCCACCACCTTGTGGTCGTTATTGGCAAGATCGCCACGGTCCACCACGTAGATGGTCTTGCCATCCCGACTCACCGCCACCGCGACCGGATTGGTGAAGCCATTTTCGAGCGCGATGGAGAATTGAAACAAGCCGAGCGCATCGAACACCATGACCCGACGCAGTCCGGCGTCGAGCACGTAGACCCGCCCGTGACCATCGAGCGCAATGGCCTGCGGGCGCTCCAGCGTGTTGGGTGGGCGAAGACCGAAGCGATACAGCTTTTTGCGCGATGCATCCAACACCGTGATGGCCTTGACGGCGGGCTCGGCGACATAGACCCGTCCCTCGCGCACGGCGATGCCCGATGGTTTTCCGATGATGACACCATCGTTTCGCGTGGCGCCCGTCAGCCGGCGCTGAAGCTTTTGGTCTTCGGTTTCCGGGACGACGCTGGCTTCGGAGCGCAGGATGGCTTCAAAGGCGAAGCGCGGCTGATCGGGCGGCGCGGGCCACACCAATTGCTCCTTGTTCCGTGGCGCATCAGCGTTCGGTGCGGCGCAGCCGACCAGCGACAGCGCAACTGCAAGCAACAGGAGGCGTGCCGCCCCGGGGCCGGCCCTGGGCGGCGCTGGGCAACAACACATCACTTGTTGTGGCAGGTCAGGCAGACGGCGCTGCCCGTGTTGGTCTTGCGCAGGAAGGTTGGAAGAAAGGTGCTGCCGGCACCGCCCGATGGCACGCCGTGTGGATCATGACAGGAGGCACATTCGACGCGGGAGTCGCTGCCAGTGCCGTAGAGGCGAATATCGCCCTTGTCCATGCGAGAGTTCGAGTTTTCATCGAAAAACGTGGTCACCACCGACCCTCTTGTGACACTGCCACTGGGCGCCTTCCAATCGGTGCTTGCGCCGCTGGCGGTGGGGTAGTTGACCCCGACCGGATGGTCATTGCGCAGGTCGGTGCCAATGGCGAAGATCGTGAAATCGCCAGCGGTTACCGCAAAGCCTGGCGCACTTGGGTTGTGGCAGGCGAGACAACCCACGTTGTTGAGCCCGTCGTGCGAACCGCTGGGGCTCGGCCAGGTGTTGAGGAAAGCGGTGTCGGGCACTGCCTTGTATCGGCCGGAGCCTGGCATGTTGATGATCGCGTCAACCGCCTGCTGACCGTCGTGGCAAGACAGGCATGGCAAGGACGCCGCGCCCGGCTGGCTAACGGTCTGGGTCAGCGAACTCGTGTTCAGGGTGTTGTAAGTTTGGTAGACGGTGGACGTGGGCAAGGTGCGGTTCCACAGTGGCGCAGCGGCGTTGGTGTTGGCGCCGTGCGGTGTGTGGCAGTACACGCAAACCTCGCCGTAGTTGTTGCGCGAGGAATCCATGATGCCCGCGCCACCCGAGTTGGGCGCACCCGCAAGCAAGTCAGTGCCCGTGGCGCTACGCTGCGTCATGTTGTGTCGCGTGTTGGTGATGCCGCCCTGGTTGGTGAATTCGGTTGGGCGGTCTGGTCCCGCCAACGCCAGCGGCATGACCAGTACCGCACCCAGAACCAGCCACGGAATGCGGAGTCTGTTCATCATTTGTCCTCCTTCGTTGTTGCAAGCACGGGTCGTCGCATGCAATATTCATGCCCATCTGTCTCCATGTAGCCAGTTCGCTTTGAGCGCCTTGGGCTCGCCGAGCCCATCGCCGGCCGACTCGCCGAAGCCGGGCGCACCGCTTGACCCAAGCACTGCCCCATTGCGGGGATCTCGGTGTGGCGACACCCCGACCGACTTCGAGGCGAGTCCTTGCCGGGCGGCGGTGAGTTCTCAGTTCCGGGAACGGGTGCGAGCCACTACTGAGAAAGGCGGCCCCAGCGCGGTGCGGCCCCAGGCGTGGCACGGCGGCTCGACCGAAGGCCACCTTTGACCGGGCAACGAGCAACTCGCGGGCGCCATTGCAAGCACCGCCCAGCCCTCACTTGTCAAAGGCCAAGCAAGGGTCGGCACGTTGGGCGCGGCTTGTGAACCAGATCACGTCGAAAGCGGCCATGCCCCCCAGTTGCTCGTGTTCGTACTGTGCGGGGTCGGGCAACTTGTCGGACACTTCGACGAAGCCGACCGACAGCACTCGCGTACCGGGGCGGCGTGCTTGCAGGTAGCGCGGCACCGCCACATCGCGACGGGCGTGGCCGCGACCGAGAATGAACACGACACCGCGTTCAAGGTGCGCCAGCGCGGTATCGGCGAGTGTTGCGTCGCGCAATCTTTGGGCGCGCACCAAACCGTCGCGCAATGCCGGAGAAATCTTGCCGCAATGGGATTCCTCGATCAGGCGGGCCATGTACGCTTGCCGTTGGGCGTCCCAGACCTGATCCAGGGCCAGCCGCTGCAGCTCGCCCGCCGGCAGGCTCGAATAGCCGTCGCGCACCACCGGGCGGATCGCGTTGCGTGACAAGTTGGCTGCCAACACGGGAACACCCGCCGCGTCGGCGAGCGCCACCACTGACGCGTAGTGTGACCAGTCCCAACCCCGAAGCAGCGACGCCAGGCTCTGACCGGCCCCCCGCGCCTGGTCGATCAGGGCTTGCTGGTCGGTATCGAACTGCTCCATCAACAAAGCCGGTTTCGCGCCGGCAGTCAGGCGCGCCTGAAGGAGATGGGCTTGCAGGCGGTGGTGCTCCGGGTTGTCATGGGTTTCGCCCAGCAACAGCACTTCGGCTTGAGACGCGCGCCCAAGCAGTTCGGCTTGGTTGATGAACCGTTGTCCTGAAGGATCCCACAGCGCCCCAAGCAACCGATGGCCGGCCACTTGCGCCGTGCCGTGGGGGGTCACCCCACAACCCCCTTGCGACAGCAGCATCAGAACGAGCAAGGGGCTCCAGAGCCACCAGCGCGCGTGTCCAACGCGGCACGGCGGCGATGGTGTTCGCATCATGTGGCCCCGTCGGCCGGTGTCGTCGGTAGCGTCAGCTCGATCGCCGTGGCGGAGGACGACAGTTGACCGCCCATTGTTTTGACCCTGCGACGCGCCGACTCGAAGCGCGAATCGGGCAGTACGCCCCCGGTGGCGGGGGCGCCACCAAGTGCCGCGGTGTCCCACACGATGCGGATCAGGATGTCTTTGCCGCGGGCCCTGGTCTCGACCACGATCCGCTTGGGTGTCCAGCGCTGTGTCGATTTGCCGTCCATGCACGCCTGCAGCAGATTCATCAGGGCTTCGTTCAAGTGATCGGGGATCACGATGCAGGCCGGTAAGCGGGCGCCGGGCTTGAATTCGATCTGCATGGCGCGAAAGCGCTGGTCAAAGCCGAGGAAGTCACACACGGCCTTGACCATCTGGTTGACATCCACCGGCTCAAACGCCTCGTTGTGCGCGGATGCGAAGTCCGCGATTTGGCGCGACATGTTGGCGATGCGCCGTGTTTGCTCCAACAACAGCATCGGCTTGCAGACGGCGCAGCCGCGTACTTTTTGTTGCTCCGCGATCTCCTCGGCCAGCCCGGAAATGGTCGCCAGTGGGTTGCCCACTTCGTGCGCGACGTTGGCCGCCATCGTCGCCAGTGCCGCCATCTTCTCGCGATGCCACTGCTCCTCACGCTGAATCGCCCGTTCCTGCGCGCTGTTCTGCAGATCGATGACGCGTTGACCGTGTCGGACGATGAGCAGCAGCACGCCATAGAGCACGGCCAGCAGCCCGCCGACAATCATCAGAAACTGATCGGAGCTTGTGTCCACCTTGTGCTGGTTTTCATGGGCCGCTTGCTCGACCCGGGCCTGGTTCGCGGCGGCAAGCCCCGCAATCCTTTGTGAAGCGTCCCGGATCTGCTTCAAAAACGGCGTGACATCCGAATAGATCTCAAACACGCCGACCACCTGGTTGGTGCCCGTCAGCATGGGGATGTAGCTGGAGATGAGATCGCGGTTCTCGACCTCGCCCTCGAATGCGCTGAAGCGGTCGCGATGGGTCAGCTCACTGGCGGGCGTGCCGCCAACAGCGGCTCTCCAGCCCTGATTGCCGGCCTTGTCCTCCCCAATCTGTTTGTGCTCGGAGGAATAGACAGTGATCCCGCGCAGATCGAACACCTTGATCTTGAAGACGGTGCTCTTGCGAATTGCGTCGTACATCTTGGCGTTGAGCACGGCGAACTGGGGCAAGGACATGATCCGCTGTCCGACCGCGCCGAAGCAGGCTCGCTTGGCGTCGGACTGCGCGAGGGCATCGCCAGTGGCCTTGTTGGCGCCCATGCCCCGGCAATGCTCGACCGGGACCTGCTGCGCCTTGGCGATAAAGGGGTTGAGGTCGGCAGCCCCCAGCAGGTTCGAAAACACATGCGTCAGGTTGACGTGACTCGACTGATGCAGCGCCAGCAGGTCGTCGCGCGCGGAGGACTCTTGTTGGCGCATGAACTCGGTTTGTGTCTGAGCGAAGAAGGCGGTCTGCTCGCGCTGCACCGCCGCAAAGAAAACCTCCTCCATGGTTTGCAGGATGTAGAGGGCCGCGCCGACCGTCATGAACGCGATCAGGCTGGTCGCCGTGAAGTAGCGCATCAAGCGCAAACCACCGCCCCTGCGACCGTTCTCGACCGCGCCGGAGCGAGGCCACCCGAACTTCTCGGCTGCGTGCGCGATCATGTTTTTCATTGATGAGGCGTCGGTCGGTTTTTGCGTCAGAACACTTGCTCGGAGCTGTCGCCTGGCCATGGCCGAGAGAACCATGCGGAGCCGGGCTCCCGACTATCGCGCTGATCGCGGCGCGTTCGACCATCGAGGTCTGCAAGCTTTAGAGCGGCTGACTGCGCCCATTATCGCCGAGCGGGCGCGCGACTTGGGGTCTCAGCCATTGCCACAGTGTGCCGGTCGGAATTGATCCTTGTCGCGATGCACCACGCCGGCATGGTCGACCGCCAGGTAGGCGACCCCAGCGCCATCGAGGAACGCCAGTCCATCGGCTTGCTTGAGCATGGCGATGGTGGCGAAGCTGCCCGCCAGCAGGGCCGACGGCGCCAGCACGCTGACGCTGCGCCAGTAGTCCACCGGTTGGCCGTTGCGCGGGTGCAGGATGTGGCCATAGCGCCGTCCCGCAAGCTCGAAGTAGCGCTCGTAGTCGCCACTGGTGGCCAAGGCGCCGTCAGTCAACGCAATGCTGGCGATCAACTGGCTGGCTTGGCGCGGATCCTGGATGCCGATTGTCCAGGGCTCGCTACCTGGTTTGGGCCCAAGCACCCGGATGTCTCCTCCCAGGTTGATGTAACCGTGTCGTACGCCCTGCGTCAACAGTGCCTGCGCGGCCCGATCGGCGGCGTACTCCTTGCCAAAACCGCCAAAGTCCAGTTCCATGCCCACGACGGGCAGGCGAACGCGCCGTGTGTCGCGCTGCACACGGCGCCAGTCGATCAACTCGCACAAGGCGCGCAGCGGCTCGGCGGTTGGCACGACCGTGTGTCGAAAGTTCCAGGCCCGGCGCAGCACACCAGCGGTGACGTCGAACAGGCCCGCGCTCAGGGTAAACAGGGTGTCGGCGTAGTCCAGCAGCGCAAGTGTTTCGTCGTCGCACTCGACCCAATCCAGAGCGGCCTGCGCGTTGATGCGAGACACCACGCTGTCGGCGCGGTAGCGCGAGTATTTGCCTTCAATGCGTCGCACTTCTTCCAGCGCGGGTTGTGCCAGGATGCGTGCATTGGCGTCGCTTTGCGCGGCGAGCCGGACCTCGCAGCGGCAGGCCATCGCCTCAAAGAAGATGCGAACAATTGACAACGACATAGTGGTTGCAAGGCGCTCTCCTTGCCGTGAAGTTCCGCGCGGTCGAGGCCGCTTCAGGCAGTCGGCATCGAAGGCAACACCGCCGTCGCTTCCAGCTCGATCTTGCCGGGATTGTCCAGCAAGTCCGACACAAAAATCATGCTCATCGCCGGATAGTGGTTGCCCATGCGCTTGCGCCAGATGGCGCCCAATTCGCGGCGGGCCGCCATGTAG
>JAUXWC010000162.1 GCA_030685025.1 Rhodoferax sp. | reverse complement strand
GACGCGGTGTCCTTGGGGCTGCTCAAGCGCATCGAGTTCGTGCGCGGACCCACCTCGGTGCTGTATGGCTCGGATGGCCTGGCCGGCCTGGTGAACTTCATCACCAGCGAACCAGCCGACCTTCTGCCGACCCCCGCCAAGGCCCCCAAGACACTGGGCGGCAAGGCCTGGATTGGCTACAGTGGCGATGACCAAGGCACCACGCTCGGCGGCACCCTGGCCGCGCGCGCCAGCGACGCGCTGGAGTGGCTGCTAAGCGCCACCGACTCACGCTCGCGCGCCACGGCCAACCTGGGCAGCAATGACAGCGCAAATGTCGACCGCACCACGCCCAACCCGCAGACCAACCACGGCCAGTCGCTTCTGGGCAAATTGGTGCTGCGCCCGAACCAGGACCAGCGCCACTTTCTGACCTTGGAGCACGTCAAGAAGGACGGCGAGTTTGAGCTCCTTTCCAATCGGGCCAAACCCCCCTACGCCGGTACGGCGGCGCAGATTTCCGCCGCCATTGTCGATGAGACGTCGGTCAAATCCATGGCACGTGATCGATTCACCTGGGACGCGCGCTACCAGTTGGGCACCGCGCTGGCTGACAACCTGCAGACCGTTCTGAGCTGGCAGGAAACCCGCGCCCAGGACGACGGCCAGACCGTGCGCAAGGACGGTGGCGTGCGCGTTCGCAAGACCTCTTACCAGGAACGTGCCCTGCAGCTCACGCTGCAGGCGGAAAAAGCCTGGCAGTTGTCACCACAATGGTCGCAGACGATGACTTACGGGCTGGACTACGCCCGCACCGATCTGGCCAGTCTGGCCGATGGCAAAGACCCCGCGCCATTGGCTCCGTTCCTGCCAAGGAGATACTTCCCCGATACCCGGGACAGCAGCAACGCGGTCTACGCTCAAAGCGAGCTCGTGAGCGGACCGTGGAGCATCACCCCCGGCATTCGCTATGACCGCTTCGCCCTGGATGTGCTGGACCAGTCCGGCTACTACCCAAACCTTTCCGCAACGCCAGGCAAGTCCTTGGCCGGATCAGCGGTCTCGCCCAAGCTGGGCGTGCTGTTTCGTGCCGCGCCCCAGTGGTCGGTCTTTGCCAACTATGCCACTGGCTTTCGGGCACCGGAAGGCCAGCAGGTCAACAGCGCAGTCGAAGTCTCCACCGCCAGGCTGCTGCCCAACCCGGACCTCAAGCCGGAAAAGAGTCGCCACCTTGAACTGGGCTTGCGCGCGCGCCTGGCTGAATGGACGTTCGATGCAGCGGTGTTCAGTGGTCGTTATGCCGACCTGATCATCGAGAAGAAGGACTTGGGCACTGCCAATGGCCTGGCGGCCTCGGTGACCAATCCGACATTGTTTCAGACCATCAACGTCGACAAGGCCAGCATCAGCGGCTTCGAATTCAAGGGACTGGTCACTTGGGGCCAAGTCGCCGGCGCCAAGCTCAGCACGCCGTTTGGCTACGGACAGACCCGTGGCCGCAATGATGTCAGCGGACAGCCCCTGACCTACGTCGAACCGGCCAAACTCACGCTTGGCTTGAAGCTGGAAACCGCGTCGATGGACCTGCGACTGGACGCCGCACACCATGCGCGCAAGCAAGCCTCGGACCTTGAGAGTCCGTACATCCCCAAATCGACGACGCAGCTTCAGTTCCTGAGCCCAGCCGCCACTACCTTGGATCTGCGGGGTCAGTGGCGCATCAACAAGACTGTTCGCCTGAACCTTGCCGCCATCAACCTGACCAACCGCAAGTACTGGAACTGGTCCGACGTGCAAGGGCTGGCCTCCAACCCGACGCCACCCTTGCTACCCGTGGTCGACGCCTACACCCAGAGCGGGCGACACTTCAACGTGTCTCTAGTGGCCGAGTTCTGATGGGTTGACCAGGGAATCACCCTCAAGGCATCACCGTTGCGGCCTTGAGGATCCGCCGTCGGTGTCAGGCCGGCACCGACGGCGCCGACTGGGCCGTGAAGGCGTCCGAGAAACAAAAATCTTCCGCCAGGCCCTGCGCCACGAACGCAGGCTTGGCCACTTCCACCATCTTGACCGAACCGCAGGCATACACTGCGCAGCCTGACAAATCAGGAAAGTCGTCCAGGATGGCCTGATGCACAAAGCCGGTGCGGCCGTCCCAACCATCCTCATCGGTCGACTCCGACAAGACCGGCACAAAATGAAAGTTGGGATGGGCCGACACCCATTGCTGAACCAATTCCAGCAAATACAGGTCACGCCGCCTGCGCACGCCCCAGTAGAAGTACAGGGGGCGGGAGATCCCCAAATGAAACGCTTCTTCCAGCAAGCTCTTGACCGGTGCGAATCCTGTGGCACCAGCAACGAAGATCAGCGGCTTGTCGCTGGGCTCGTGCAGTACGAACTCTCCCAGCGGACCTTCCAGTTTCAGCTTGTCGCCACTCTTCATCGTCGTGAATACCTCGGTCGTAAAACGCCCGCCGGGCATCAGGCGAACATGCAGATCAATCCGTTGCGCAGTGGCAGACTGCTCCGTGAAGGAGTAGCTGCGCCGCGCACCATCGGGCAGCACGATGTTGATGTATTGGCCCGCCTCGTAGTCGATCACGGCGTTGGACTTCAGGCTCAATTCGAGCAGCATCACGTCATGCGCCAACGGCTCCAGGCGCGTCACCTCCGCTTCGAACACCGGCAAGGGCGCATCACGCAAGGCCGCCCCTTCGGCGACTTCCAGCTCCACGTCAGACAAGGCGCATGCGCAGCACATCAGCACCTCGCCGCGGGCACGCGCCTCGTCCGACAAGGCTGACTTTTGGTACGGCCCAGGGTCCACCTCGCCAGCCAGCACCGTTGCACGACAGACGCCGCAACCACCGGAACGACACTCAAACGGCAGTGCCAGCTTGGCACGCAAACCCGCATCCAGCAAGGTCTCGTGCGGCCGCACCGGCACCGTGGCATGGCCCGGGTGGACTTTCATGCGCCATGGCCTACCGCTGCCGGCCCGCAAGGGCGGCAGCCAGGGCAGCGCCGCCAGCGTCACGCTGAGGCCACCGACGACAAACCACAGCAGCATCCCGTCACCACGGGTGACGAATGGGTAGACCGCCAGATAAAACCAGTCAAACGACATGGTCGCCGGCATGGTGTTGAAGTCCGCCGCGCCCTCGCTGACCACCGGCTTGACCAGGGACAGCACCAACAGCATCCCCATCAAGCCGATCGCCAGAGGGCGCGGTGGATTGGTCCGGGCGTTGGGCACGCGCTGGGTGTGAATCCACAACGCCCCGAGCAACACCAGCGGAATGCCAATGTGCAGGAACGACAGCAGCGAGAACAACCGGTCGGTCACCGCCTCGGGCAAGGTGAAGTTGCGCACCAGGGTGCCACGAAACACCGGCAGCACATCGAACCACTCGGCCGTGGTCACCACCACATACTGTGCCAAACGGTCCCAGGGCAGCATGAAACCATTCACGCCCGAGGCGTACACCAGCCACAGCACCACCACGCCGCTGACCCACGAAAAGGCCCTGAACCCCCGGTAATGGTCAAAGAAGAAGTGGCGCGCCAGGTGCAGCAGCATGGACAGCACCATGGCGTCGGAGGCATAGCGATGCAGGCTGCGCATGATGCCGCCGGCATACCACTGCACATGCGTCAAGCGCTCCATCGACGCGTAGGTCTTGTCAACACCGGTGTCGTAGAACGCGTAGCAGTAGAAGCCGCTGGCCACCACCACCCAGAACATGAAGTAACTGATGGCGCCGAGGTAATAGAGGGGATTGAGCAGATCACCGAAAACCCGGTTAAAGACCTTGTCGAGCGCCAAAAAAGCGCGCCGTCCCGTGGCGTGAATCAGTTTGAGCATCGCCCAACTATACCAACGCATCAGTAAAAACCCTGCCGTCCCCACGAGACCAAAATGGCTATCTGATGCATTTTTGCTGCAACTTTTAAACGAATCGGTTTCACCCAGGTCTGCTGCCGTATTTGTTGAGCCAGATCAATAAAGCGGGAGGTCAAGCGGACGTAATATCCGACCACCGCGCGGTGTGTGCGGGCGCCTTTTCCTTCCCATGACCTTTACCGGAGCACCCTGTGGAAAACAAAACAAATGCCAATGAAGCCGAAGAAAAAGTCCCGGCGATGCAGTCCCTGCTTGAAAACCCGTTCCTGTTGCTGTTCATCGGCGTGGCCGTGCCGACCCTGATCTACACGGTCTGGGGCATCATGGAAATCGTCGGGATTCCGCTTAGCCCACTGGCTCGTTAATCGATTCGTTGACTCGACAACAGAAAGTAGCAACAACCATGAGCGCTATTCAACCCCCAGCACAGCGAATCTGGTGGAACCAGCCCATTCACAAGGATGAAATCCTGTGGGTGGTGATCGCTTTCACGTGGTGCATGGTCATGTTTTTCATGATGCCCTACTGGCACATCTACGGCAAGCAGAACCTCTCCAGCGAGACTTACAAGGTCAAACCCGAGTGGTTCCAGCGCGCCGCCGAAGAGATGGTGGCCAAGTACACCGTGCGCACCGAGACTGCGGAAAAAATCCCGGTGGTTGCCCCGCCGGCTGGTTCCGACGTTTATCTGATCGCCCGCCTGTGGTCGTTCTGGCCCATTCTGGAACTTGAAAAAGGCAAGACTTACCGGCTGAACCTGACCTCGATGGACTACCAACACGGCTTCTCGCTGCAGCCCGAGAACATCAACATCCAGGTGATCCCCGGCTATCAGCACGTGGTGTCGGTCACGCCCACGAAAACAGGCAAGTACTCGATCATTTGCAACGAGTACTGCGGCATAGGTCACCACAAGATGGTCTCCAACCTCTACGTGAAATAGGAGTCAGAAAAAATGACTACAACCACTCCCGAATACCGCGTCTGCCCACGCTCCGGCCTGCAGTTTCACAAGTCCGCCGAGAATCTGATCAAGATCAACGCAGTCGTCGCTGTCGTCGCCCTGTTGGTGGGCGGCATAGGCGCCATCCTGGTACTGCTGACCCGTTGGCAAGCGATTCACCTGATTGATGCCGCCAACTTCTACATGGTCTTGACCGCGCACGGCATTGACATGCTGATCTTCTGGATCATCTTCTTTGAAATGGCGGTGCTGTACTTCTGTTCATCCACGCTGCTGCGATCTCGATTGGCCACGCCAACCATGGGTTGGGTCGCGTTCGGTCTGATGCTGATCGGCGCCGTCATGAACAACGTCTCGGTGTTCAGCGGCGAATCCAGCGTGATGATGACCTCCTATGTGCCCATGATGGCCAACCACTGGTTCTACCTGGGTCTGATCCTGTTCGCCGTGGGCGCCTTGATTGGCTGCTTCATCTTCTTTGGCACCCTGGTCGTGGCCAAGAAAGAAAAAACCTACGAAGGCTCGATTCCGTTGGTGGTGTTTGGAGCCATGACGGCCGCCATCATTGCGGTGTTCACCATCGCTTCGGGCGCCATCATCCTGATCCCGACCTGGTTGCTCTCGCTGGGACTCATCAGCCACGTCGACCCCTTGATGTACCGCACGATCTGGTGGGCGTTCGGACACAGTTCGCAGCAGATCAACGTCGCCGCGCACATCTCGATCTGGTATGCCATCGCCGCCATCGTGTTTGGGGCCAAGCCCATGAGCGAACGCGTGTCGCGCGTCGCCTTCCTGCTCTACATCCTGTTTCTCCAATTGGCCTCGGCGCACCACCTGCTGGCTGACCCCGGTCTGTCCGTCGAGTGGAAAGTCTTCAACACCAGCTACGCGATGTACCTGGCGGTGTTGGCATCCATGATCCACGGCCTGACGGTGCCCGGCGCGATCGAGACGGCGCAGCGTGCCAAGGGCTTCAACAAGGGCCTGTTCGAATGGCTGCGCAAGGCGCCATGGGGTAACCCGGTGTTCTCGGCGATGTTCATCTCGGTGCTGGGCTTTGGCTTCCTGGGCGGCATCACCGGTGTAATGATGGGGACCGAGCAGCTCAACATGCTGATCCACAACACCATCTACGTGCCGGGCCACTTCCACGCCACCGTGGTGCTGGGTACCACCCTGTCCTTCATGGCCATCACCTACTTCCTGATCCCGACGCTGTTCAACCGCGAAATGATCATGCCGGGCCTGGCCAAGCTGCAGCCCTATCTGTTCGGCGGCGGCATGGCGGTGTTCTGCCTGGCCATGATGGGTGCGGGCACGCTAGGCGTGCCACGGCGGCACTGGGACATCACCTTCCAGGGGGCATCCATGCCCTACGAGTTCCCTGGCACGGTGTACCTGATGATCGCCATCATGGGCATCTCCGGGCTGGTCGCGATCGTCGGCGGCGCCGCCTACATCCTGATCACGGTCGGCTCGCTGCTGTGGGGCAAACGGCTCGACGCCGGCGCCTATTCAGGCAACCGCACCGTGCTGCGGATGCCTGCCGAGACGCTGACAGCGCATGGCAGTGCCGGCGGCTCCGCCTTCACCGTGCCTGGCACGTTTGTGCTGGCCATGATCTTCCTTGCCACCTTCGTGCTGTACTACTTCGTGAACTGGAAGTACCTGTCCACGGTGTGGGGCCTGAGCTGATCGAGTTGCGGCGGTAACGCGCTCGCCACTGCGGCGGGTGGGTTGGTTCTGAGACAATCTCACGACCAACCCACCCGCCGCTTCTTTTTGGACACTCCATGTCTTTGCGTCCTATCATGCGAACCTTCCTGTCTCTGAGTCTGTCCTCCTTGTTGCTTGGCGCCCTGCCAGCGCAAGCTTTCACGCCAACCGAAGACGACTCCATCGCCGCAGTTCGCGCCAGCCAGGCGGTGATCGGCAAGTCCGTCAGCGATTGGCGCTTTATTGATCAGTCGGGCAAAGAGGTCAGGATGTCTGATCTACGCGGCAAACCGCTGGTCGTCAGCTTCATGTACACCGGGTGTTTTCAGGTTTGCCCAACGACCACCCAATTCCTCAAGCGCGCGGTCCAGTCCGCCAAGGACTCGCTGGGGTCCGACAGCTTTCGCGTGGTCTCCATCGGCTTCAACCAGCCCTTCGATACGCCCGAAGCCTTAACGGAGTTCGCCACCAAGCAGGGCATCAAGCACGTCAATTGGCAGTTTCTCGCGCCCCGTCAGGCCGACGTAAAGGCCTTGCTGGCTGAGTTTGGTGTGTCGGTCAAGGCCACCACGGCGGGCTTTGACCATGTAATTCAGGCCACCGTCGTTGATCGCGACGGTGTCATTTACCGACAGGTCTACGGCGACGCGTTTGATTTGCCGATGTTCATGGACCCGATCAAGCAGTTGCTGTCCGGGCAAGCCGAGAAGGCCATTTCGGTCGAGAACATCTGGCTGAAGGTCAAGCTCTACTGCACGGTGTACGACCCGCGCAGCGGCAAGTACAAGTTCAACTACTCGATTTTTGTCGAGCTCTTTGCCGGCATCACGTTTCTCGGCGCCTTATTGTGGTATCTGATTCACGGACTGCGTTCGAGGCGCGAGCCCAAACCGGTCAAGGACGATTCAACCTGACCATTGCGCCTTGATCGAGATCAAGGTGTTTGGTCCGCTTCGGGCTTACCATGGCAAGCTGGGTAACCCCCGCTTCGTGCAGTTTTGCCATGCCCCCCCTCCAACGCCATCAGCCTGCGCAATCACTTGCCGGTCAAGTGGTGCGTGCGACGGATCGCTTGTTTGATCAAGTATTTGGCCAAGCCCGCAACCCGTTGCGCCAAACTGGTGCCATGGCAATCTGGGTGTTTTGGTTCGTGCTGGCCAGCGGCATCTACCTGTATATCGTCTTCGACACTTCGGCGACCGCAGCGTATGCGTCCATCGACCGTCTGAGCACCGGGCAGCGCTGGTCCGGCGGGCTCATCCGAAGCCTGCACCGCTACGCCTCGGACGCCTTTGCCCTGCTGACCGGCTTGCACGTACTGCGCGAGTGGGCGCTGGGCAAGTACAGCGGTTTTCGCTGGTTTTCATGGGTCAGCGGCGTGCCCTTGCTGTGGTTGGCGCTGTTCAGCGGCTTGGTCGGATTTTGGCTGGTCGCCGACACCCGCGCACTGTTCGTTGCCACCGGTATCGGCGAGTGGGTGGGCGCGCTGCCGGGTTTTGGTCCGAGTGTCATGCGCAACTTCATCAGCGCCGAGGCGGTGTCGGACCGCCTCTTCTCACTGCTGATGTTTTTGCACATTGGCGTGGCCTTGTTCATGCTGCTGGGCCTGTGGATTCACCTGCAGCGCATCGCCCGCGCCGCGACGCAACCAGATCGAGGCACCGCCCTGAGCACCGCACTGGCTTTGGTGGCCGCGTGTCTGGCCTGGCCGGTTCTGTCAGAGCCGCCCGCCGACTTTTCGCGCGTACCGCTGTCCATGCCGGTGGACTGGTTTTACTACGGCATCTTCCCGCTGATGCACGCCACCTCGCCAGCAGCACTGTGGGCCTTGACCATCGGTGGGTCGGTCGTCCTGTTGGCACTGCCGTGGACCCAGCGCGCCCCGCGCCCGGCCCCGGCCACCGTCGATCTGGCCAACTGCAATGGCTGCGGGCGTTGTTTTGACGATTGCCCCTACGGTGCGGTGGTGATGGCCCCGCGCAAGGATGGTCGGCGCCATGCCGTGCAGGCGGTGGTTCAAACCGACCTGTGCGCGAGCTGCGGCATCTGCGTCGGCGCCTGTCCTTCGTCCACGCCATTTCGCTCGGTTCAGCAGTTGGTCACTGGGATCGACCTGCCCGACCTGCCACTCAGCGGCATACGCGACCAGATACAGGTGGCCCTGCAAGGTCAGCCAGGCGCCACGGTGGTGTTCGGTTGTGACCATGGCGCCGACATCACGCGCACCCGGTCGCCAACGCGCGTCAGCTTCTCGCTGCCCTGCAGCGGCATGCTACCCCCATCCTTTGCCGAATTCGCACTGCGCCACGGCGCCTCGCGCGTGGTCATTGCCAGTTGTGGCGAGCACGCCTGCGGCTACCGCCTGGGTGGGCGCTGGACCCGGGACCGGCTGGACGGCCTGCGCGAACCGGCGCTGCGCGAACGCCAGCGCGGTCCCCAGGTGCAATTGCTGCAAGCGCAAAAGGGGGAGGAAGCCCAATTGCATAATCAACTGACCGAGATCGAAACCACGACGCGCGAGCGCGCCACACCGGCAACCCATCATGTCTAAATTCATCCGTTACTCCATGCAGGCCGTGCTATATGGCTTGTTTGCGTTGGTCGTCGGGTACTTCTCGACCTCGCCACACTACCGTTTACTCGAAGATGGCCAAGGGCTGCTGCGCTTGTCCTTGCAGCATTCTGGCAAGTTGCTGGTCGAATGCCGACAGCGCAGCGCCCAAGAGCTGGCCAAGATGCCCCCCAATATGCGAACCTCGGCGGATTGCCCGCGCGAGCGCTCGCCGGTCGCGGTGCGCGTCGAGCTTGACGGCAAGCCCATCATCAACGACTCATTTGCCCCGGCTGGACTGTCCAAGGACGGTGCGTCGGCGGCCTACCGCCGCCTGCCGATCCCCGCCGGCCAGCACCAACTCCACGTGCGCATCAATGACGACAAAAAAGTCCCAGGCTATACCCACGAGCGGGAGTTCGCACTCAACGTGAAGCCTGGGCAGATCGTGCTGATCGACTTCCAGCCCGAACTCGGCGGAGTGGTCCTCCGATGACGGGCGACAGCATTGACTGCGGCGCTCAAGACGCTGGACCAGGCGCGCCATCCCTGGAGACCACGCCGCTCAGCGCCAAGTTCGAGCTGCAAGTCGCCGACGGTGAACGGGGGCAACTTGCCGCCGCCTGGCTGTGGCTGGCGATAGCGGCGCTGCTCATCAGCGGCGTATTTTCCATCTTGCTGGTGGCCGCCCGCACGCCGTTCATCCAGGGTCTGATGCCGGGCGTGGATTTCTTTAAAGTGGCGCTGGTGGTGCACGTGGACATGTCGGTGTTGGTCTGGTTTGCGGCGTTCACTTCGGTCCTTTGGAGCATGGCGGGTAGCCAGCGGTGGCTGGGGTTGGCCTGGGCAGCCTGGCTATTGGCGGCACTGGGCACGGTGGGCATGGCGATTGCACCGTTCGTCAATCCGGGCACCCCCATCATGGCCAACTACGTGCCGGTGATCGACAGCACGCTGTTCTTGTGGGGTCTGACGGTGTTCGGTGCCGGCTTTGGCCTGACCGCCCTGCGTGCGCTGGCCGTTCCGCAACGGGTCGGCTTGCATCTGGCGGCCGATGGCGCGTTGCGATTCGGTCTGAACACCGCCGCAGTTGCCGCCGCCATGGCTTTGCTGGCCCTGGGCTGGTCCTGGTACAAGGTTCCCGTGACACTCGACACGCGCACCTACTACGAACTGTTGTTCTGGGGGCCTGGTCACGTGATCCAGTTCTGCTGGAGCCTGATCATGCTGATTGCCTGGCTGTGGCTGGCCAGCTTGTCCGGGGCACGCCTGCCGCTCAGCCCGCGTGTCGTCGTCATCTTGTTTGGCATTGGTCTTGCCACCGTGTTCACGACCGCGCCCATCTATCTGGCGTTTGACGTGACGTCAGTCGAGCACCAGAAGCTGTTCACGTGGCAGATGCGCTTTGGCGGCGGCTTGGCCATCGTCCCGGTGGCCCTGGCGGTGCTGATCGGGCTGTTCCGTCGCGAGCGTGCCGCCCAGGCCACGCACCCATGCTACGTCGCGCTGCTGGCCTCATTGCTGCTCTTTGGCGCCGGCGGCGTTATCGGCTTCATGATTGAAGGCTCTGATGTGCGCGTGCCAGCGCATTACCACGGCTCGATCGTTGGCATCACCTTGGCGCTGATGGGCCTGACCTATGCGTTGCTGCCCCGGTTGGGTTTTGCCGCGCCCCTTCCTCGGATGGCCACTTGGCAGCCGGCCGTGTACGGCGTGGGTCAACTGATGCACATCACCGGCCTGGTCTGGTCGGGCGGCTACGGTGTGCAACGCAAGGTTGCAGGCGCCGAGCAGGTGCTGCGCTCCAACTCCGAGGTCGCCGGCATGGCCCTGATGGGCGCGGGCGGCTTGGTCGCGGTCATCGGCGGCTTGATCTTTGCGATCGTCGTGTTGCGGCTGCTGCGCGCGGGCAGAGCTTGATGCAGCGTTCACTGCGCCCCCTGTTGTGGACTGCCTTGGTCCTGGCGCTGTTGATCCTTGGCAGCAGCGCCACTCTGCGCCTGTCGGCCAATGGCATTGGCTGCAGCCCGTGGCCAAGTTGCTACGGCATGGTGGAAACCGCCAATCAGGTGCAAGGCACGAGCCTGATCAAAGCCTTGCGGCTCGCCCATCGCCTGACCGCGACGATCTTCGCGGTATTGGCACTGGTGGTCGTCGCCATCGGCTGGCGGGCGTGGGCCAGGCCGGCCAGGCTGGTCAGCCTGGTCATGCTGATCGTCACCGTGCTGTTGGCGTGGGTCGGCCTGTACACACCATCGCCCCTACCGGCCGTTACCGTGGTCAACGTGCTCGGTGGCTTGGCGCTGGTTGGTTTCACGGCAGCGCTGCTCACCGCATCGAAGCCGCCGCGGGTCGGCCCCGCGCCCGAGGGCCAGTTCGTGCGCCGCGCCCTGTGGGGCTTGCTGGCCATTTTGGCCCTGCAAGCCGCAGTGGGCGCCATGATCAGCGCACGCCTGGCGGCCAGTGCTTGTGCCGTGGATTGCCAGCAGTTGCGCTGGTCGGCCGATGCAGCCGCCTTGCTCCACCCCCTGGTCGTTGGTCGGGTTGATGTGCTGTCGAGTGATACCACGGCGGGCCAGACTTTGCATTGGTTGCATCGAATCCTGGGCGCCGCGTTGCTGGTGGTCGTATCCACCATGGTCTACGTGCGACGCGCGCGCTCCGGTTCAGCGTTGTCGTGGCTGACCCGCGCGCTCGCGGCGACATTCAGCATTGGCGTCGTCGGCGCCATCTGGGACGGGCAGTTGCTGACCACCATCGCACACGTCCTGATGGCGGGTTTAACCGCAGCCGCCCTCGGTGCCGCCCTGATCATTGCGCTGCGTCCGCGGGCGGACAGTCCATGACCCCGCCGCGCCGCGATCAGTTCCCCGCGCAGCTCCGCGGGGCTCATCCTTGGGTCGCGGCCCTGATCGCCCTGCTGTTTCCGCTGGCCAGTTGGGGACAAAGCGCGACACGGCAAACGCCCCCGACGGCGGGCCTGCAAGCCGCCTCGGTCACGCAATCCGTCCTCAGCATTCAGGTCAACGTCTCTCTCAAACCGGGCTACCCCCAGCCGGTGGCGCGAACCACCTTCCATCTGGTCGATGACAGCCTGGCCAGCATCCTGAAGAACGCCGGCGTTACCATCAAGGGCCGCGATGGCAAGGACAAGCCAGCCCAGAGCGAAGACGACTACGCGATCTGGTTTGGTTTTGGCGCCAACAACCTGCGCATGCTGCCGATCGGTGATTTCTACGAAAGGGCCATGTCCACGCTCAGGCCGCACATCCTGCAAACGGTGATCACCGACTTTGATGGCAAGGCCCGGTTCGCACCCGTCAAGGCGGGGGCCTACTTCGTCCTGGGGGTGGCCCGAACACCCAAGGGCTTCGCGGTATGGCAGCTCAACGCCCCGCTACATAGCGCAGCAGTGGCGCTGACGCTGAACGAGCGCAATGCCGTCGTCGTGCAGTAACGCTCCGACGGCGTACCCCCGAGGCCAGACCCGTCGTCGCGGCGGAACAACGCCCGCGCCTTGATCGTCGGACCGGGTTGGCGACCATCGGCGCCGCCTCACCAACCTGCGTCACGCCAACGCGTGGACAGGCAAGTTGGCGAGCCCGGTACTCGTCAGCGGGGAATCCCGCCGAGTGATCAATACACGTCGTGCTGCGTATTGTGGACGTTGAACTTGCCGGTTGGCGTGATCAGCTTGGGGTCCTTGATGACGGCCTTGAGCTTGCGGGTCTTGTCGTCAACCACCACCAAAGCGGAAATCTTGTCTTTCGCGCTCCATACCGAGAACCACACTTCATCGCCATCCTTGTTGTACTCCGGCTGAACGATGCGCTTGGCGCCATCGTCCTTGATGCCAGCCCATTCGCCGATTGGCAGTACTTCGAAGCCCTTGTCCAGGTTCTTGATGTCAAATACCGCAATCGACTGACTCATGGCGGCGTCCGGATTCAGCGGCGTGTCTACCCACAGGTTCTGCGATTTCGGATGCGTTTTGATGAACAAGGAGCCACCCCCCTGTGCCTTGAGCGTCTGCACCACGCGCCACGCCTGATCCTTGCGCCTCTTCGGGTCGGTACCAATCAGGCTGACGGTTTCATCACCCAAGTGACTGGTCGCCCAGACTGGACCGAACTTCGGGTGCACGAAGTTGGCGCCACGGCCGGGGTGCGGAACCTTGCCCACGTCAATCAGTGCCGTCAGCTTGTCCTCTTTGGTATCCACCACGGCGATCTTGTTGGACGCGTTGGCCGCGACCAGGAAGTAGCGACCGGTGGAATCCATGCCACCATCGTGCAGAAACTGGGCAGCATTGATGGATGTGATCTTCAGGTTATCCATGTCCTTGTAGTTGACCACCAGGATCTTGCCACTCTCCTTGGCGTTGACGATGAATTCCGGGTTGAAGCGCGATCCGACGATGGCCGCCACCCGTGGCTCGGGGTGGTACTCCTGCGTTCCGACCGTCATGCCACGTGTCGACTCGATGCGCA
>JAUXWC010000176.1 GCA_030685025.1 Rhodoferax sp. | reverse complement strand
CGGGCTTGGGCTTCGGCGCGGGCCTGCTCCTCGCGCGAGCCCGACACAAAGCCCTGGCTGCGCAGCGAGCCCTGGCGATCAGCCTCGTTTTCAGCGTTGAGCGCCATGGTGCACACCTCGGTGACACGTTTGCGCGTCGTTTCCACCTGCGCCATGGCCAGCGTGCTTTGCGCCTGCTGGTCGTCGTTCCAGAGCTTCATCAGCAACTGGCCCTTTTTTACTTTGTCGCCCTCCTTGACCGCCAGCACTTCGATGCGCCCGCCCATGGTGGCCGACAGTTTGGTGCGCTGGCAGGCCTCGACCGTGCCCGCGCGGGTGTTGGCGACGCTGGCCTCGACCCGGCCTTGGTCGATTTGCCAAAGTGTCACGGAAACGGGTTTGGGGCGATTGATCCACCACAAGCCGAGCGCGAGCAAAAGCAGGACCAACGACGCGATGACAAGACGACGGATCAAGGTGGGCGACATGCAAGGGTTCCAGGCCAGGAGGAGGGCTCGATTCTAGGGCGAGGCAGGTCCGGGGGGCGGATTTGCGCTCGGCGCATTCTTTGACCTGAGTCAAGCTCTCTGTGACATAGTGCCATGACCGGATGCTGTGCCAATGCCACAATGCCCGCTGCGTCCGGGACTCGCGCTTGAGCAGGCCGGTTCGGGCCAGAGGTCTGCGAAAGGATGGGGCGGTGATCAGTTATTCACGGTGGTCGGTTCGCGCTCAGCTCATGCTGTTGGTGACGGTTGTGCTGGCGCCGGCGCTGCTGGGTTTCGTCCTGTTCTTCGTGCACGAGCGCCAGCAGGCGCAGGATAGAGCGCACGAACGGGTCGCGCTGCTGGCCCAGGCCACTGCGCTGGAACTGAGCCGAATGCTCAGCGACCATGAGGCACTGCTGGCGCGCATGGCCGAGCGGCCCCTGGTGCGGGCGCTCGATCCCCACCACTGTGACCCGATCATTGCCGAGTACACCCAGCTTCACCCCGCCTACACCAATCTGGTGGTGCGCGACCTGTCGGGTCAGAGTGATTGCTCGGCGCGCGCGCTTAAGCTCAGCCAACGCCAGCAGGTGGCCGACGTGGTGCCCGGTTACCTGAGGGCCCAGAGCGCCGATGGCTTGACGGTTGGCGCCGCGCACCTGGGGCCGCTTTCCGGGCGCTGGGTGTCGGTGCTGTTCTATCCGGTCAAG
>JAUXWC010000175.1 GCA_030685025.1 Rhodoferax sp. | reverse complement strand
ACTGAACCACCCCGGCTTTCGTGGAGGCCGATTGGTGTGAGTCAGACCGACATGGTCTGCTGAATTTGGCTGTTTGGCTGTTTGGCTGTTCGGTCTTCCTTTCTTCCAGCCCCCCGCAGGGGCCGCCGGAGGCCCCCCGGTTGGGCCATGTACTCATGGTTCAACCCCCTGTACTGCCGCTGCCGCGCGAAGACCGGTTGCAGCGACGTCCTGGCCTTGTTGGCGGCGCCAGTAGTTTGCCTCGGCTTCGGCCGGCGGGATGTAGCCGATGGGCTCAAGCAATCGATGATGGTTAAACCACGAGACCCACTCCAGCGTTGCCAGCTCGACAGCCTCGCGTGTCTTCCAGGGCGCCCGCCGATGGATCAGCTCGGCCTTGTAAAGCCCGTTGATCGTCTCGGCCAGCGCGTTGTCGTAGCTGTCGCCGATGCTGCCCACCGAGGGTTCGATGCCGGCTTCGGCCAGCCGCTCGGAATAGCGAATCGAGACGTACTGCGAGCCGCGGTCGGAGTGGTGGACGAGCTCGCCATCGCGTTGCCCACGACGCGCGTACAGCGCCTGCTCCAGCGCATCCAGGACGAAGTCGGTCTTCATCGACGAGCTCACGCGCCAGCCCACGATGCAGCGCGCGAACACGTCGATGACGAAGGCGACGTAGACGAAGCCCTGCCAGGTGCTGACATAGGTGAAGTCGCTCACCCACAGCTGGTTCGGCCGCTCGGCGCGAAACTGGCGATTGACCCGGTCCAGCGGACACGCTGCCTTGGCATCGGGCACCGTGGTGCGCACGCTCTTGCCGCGAATCACGCCGCGCAGGCCTGCGCCGCGCATCAACCGCTCCACCGTGCAGCGTGCCACCGCGAAGCGCTCGCGGCGCAGTTGCTGCCAGACCTTGTCGGCCCCGTAGACGCACAGGTTGTTCTCCCACACCCGTTCGATCTCGGGCAAGAGCGCAGCGTCGCGCACGCGCCTGGGCGGGCACAGCGCCGGCTGGCGGCTCCTTGCCGCGTCGCGCCAGTAGCCCGACGGGGCGACCTGCAATGCCTTGCAGATCGGCTCGACCCCCAGACGCTCACGATGCTGGTCGATGAACGGCTTCACGACTTCAAGCGGCGGTCGAGCTCCGCCTGGGCGAAAAACGCGCTGGCCAGCTTCAGGATCTCGTTGGCCCGGCGCAGTTCGCGCACCTCGCGTTCGAGTTCCTTGACGCGCTGCTGCTCGGCCGTCGTGGGCCCCTCACGCGCGCCGCTGTTGCGCTCGCCCTGGCGCACCCAGCGCCGCAGCGTCTCGGCCGTGCAGCCGATCTTGCCGGCAATGGATTCGATGGCCGCCCACTGCGACGGGTACTGGTCCTTGGCGTCGAAGACCATGCGCACGGCGCGCTCGACAACTTCCGGGGAAAACTTCGGTGACTTCCTCATGATGGCTCCATCTTCTCAAACGAGGGAGCCTCCTCAGAAGTCGGGGCGGTTCACTACTTGCCGGCAGTCGGCCTCGTGCGCACACCGCGAGGCAGACTCAGGCACTTGGCCGCACGCTCATGCCCGACCAAATCGACGACGCCGGCGAGATGATGGGGCAGCACTCGCATGCGAGCGTGGACAAGCGCCCGGTGAACGGCTTCCGCGAGTCTGCTTGCCCCAAAAGCGCGCCGAACCGCCGGATGTGCGAAAAGGTCGACCGTGCACCCGAGGCGAACGTCCGGAAACCGCGACGCACAAGCCCGGAGTCGAGGGATGAGTTCGATCGTCATCGTCGATACCTTGTATCTTTGAACCAGACCGGCGCGGTAGAGTTTGATCGCCGCTGAGGCGGCCAGACCGGACCGTGCAGCCTGGTGCAACCTTGGGCTTCGAAGCCCGTCACGGAGTACATGGCGTACGAGCGCCGCGCTGGTCTTC
>JAUXWC010000160.1 GCA_030685025.1 Rhodoferax sp. | reverse complement strand
CTTGCGCCTATTGCCTTGCCGCGACTCCTGCGGCGTTAACCAATATGACTCTTCGCCGCCCTAAAACAATCACACTACCCGCATCGATCGCCACCCGATCCCGCGCTCAAATGCTCTTGCCCAGACTTTGACGGGGCCGTGTGTTGTACGTGGTCTGCAAGGTGGCGCCCTGTGAGCGCGGGTGACCAAGAAGGAGGGCGGTTGCTACATCAGCGCGCGCAACTTCATCGAATTGGGACTGCCGGCACATTGGAGTGCGCCAGTGTTCATTGACGGGCTTGATGAAGTCACTCGGGGCAATGCGCCGGGCTCGACGGCACTCGGCCAGATACGCAGCAGACTGCACGTACTGGGCATTCCCAACTTTCGCATTTCGTGCCGAGAGGCCGATTGGCGCGGCAGCGCGGACAGCGCGGCATTGCAGTACTTGGTGGGCGATGGCAACTTTCTGGAGTTGCATCTTGAACCGCTCGATCTGAAGCAGATCACGGCCTTGATCATGCACTGGCAGGGATCCAGTGAAACGTCGGCGACTGACTTCATTCGTGAAGCCAAGCAGCGTGACCTTGGAGGTTTGCTGGACAACCCGCAAACTCTGCGCATGCTGGTCAAGGCGGTGGGTGCTTTGGCAAACACTTGGCCTGACAGCAAAACCGAGGCCTACGAAATCGCTTGCCAACAGTTGGTTCGCGAGCACAACAAGCTGCACATCGCCGCCTTGCGAAGTAGCCCGCTCACCGATGATGACCTACTGCAGGCTGCTGTGCGCCGTCATGCTGTTATCGGGCAGTGGGGCTATCGCTTTGCAACGCCACGGCGACCCTCAAGCTAGTATTTTTGCGTTGCCTGAACTCGCCAAACATGGATCGGCGCCCGACATGCCTAATTGTCAGGCGGCCCTTCACACTCGTCTGTTCCGCGGTGATGGTGGCGGCGATTTTGTGCCGGTACACCGAACCATTGCGGAGTATCTGGGAGCGCGCTCCCAAGATGGAAATGGGTCGTTACGTTGAACGACTGATATCCGCGCTGGCTGGCGATTCGGACGACGCCGCAACGCGCGCGCTGAGTGCCCTCCAGCAGCGCGAGGACATGAAACACTGGGCAGACTGGCTCAGTCGTGCCTTGTACGAACAACGTATCGCGCGGCGAAAGGCGCTGTTCGAACCGGCGTCCGTCAAGCAAGTGTGTGGCACGTTGGCTAACTTGAAGCCAGCCAATGCCGGCGATCTGTGGGCGCTGACGGTTGATCACCTGAAGCAGCTTGCCAGCGAAATTCGCGATGGCAGCACCAACGACTATGGCCAATACTGGGCGGGTGAAAGCCCTAGGTGTGAAGATGATTGTCGTGACGCGGTGTTGTCGGATTTGAAGAAGCTTCTCAATCCAATCGGAGTCGCGGCCGAACCAGAAGGTCGCTACGCGGACGAGAAACGCGCCGATATCAAAGTCATCGCCGCGCCGCACCATGTTCCCATCGAAATCAAGTGCGAATGGCATCCCCATTTGTGGAAGGCAGTACGAGAACAGTTGATTGCCAAGTATGGAAGGGAAACTTCCAGCGACGGCTATGGCATCTACCTGGTGTTCTGGTTTGGCGCAAAGCGGATGCCTGTCGCCGGTGACGGCGGCGCCAAGCCGAAAACACCAGAAGAACTGCGGCAGCGACTCGCAGACACCGTGCCTCAGGAACTTCAGGGCAAGATTGCGGTGCTGGTTGTGAACTGCGAGAAGCCGGCGGCACCGCCACCCCCCAAGAAGCGCAAGCAAAAGGTCTCTTAACCTGAATGCCGCCGCGCCCCCCGGTGCGCCGAGGGCAACGCACTGCCGACCAGCGCCGCACCGGCCCACAGCAGTGGCGCCACGCCCAGCGGCCCCACCACCAGCCCGAAGGTGATCGGCACCAGCACCGACGAGCCGTTGCCCACCAAGGCCCGCAGGCCCAGCGCCTCGCCGCCGCGCCCTTGCGGGGTGGCAGCATGCAACAGCGACAGCATGTTGGGCTGGCTCAAGCCCACCGAGCAGCCGAACAGGAAACCCAGCACCATGAACGCTGCCGCCGCGTTGGCCCACGGCAGGCAGACAAACACCAGCGCGATCACCACCATGGCAGCGCGCATGATTTGCCATTCCCGAAAGCGACCCGACAACCAGGGCATGACGGCACGGCTGACAAAGGTACCCAGCGCAAACAAGGAGAACACCGAGCCGATGATGGAGGCCGAGAAGCCCAGCCGCGTGCCCAGCACCGGCAGCATCACGATGAACAGGTCCCAACTGCAGGACAGGGCCAGGCTGACATAGTAGATGCGCCGCATCTCGGACGCCGCCAGCAGGTCGTGCCAGGCCTTGGGCTTGGCCAGACCCGTGAGCGGGTCGGTGGCGGCCGCGACAGACTGGGCGGCACGCGGCAAATGGCCCAGGCGCTTGAACACCAACCAACACGCCACACACGTAAACACCGCCATGCAGGCAAAGGCCGGGCGAAAGCCGACGTGGTCGATCAGCAGGCCGCTGACAAAGGGTCCCAGCGCGCTGGAGGCCGAGTGGCCCAGCGCGTACCAGCCGAAGTTGCGCAGCCGTTGCTCGGGCGACTTGCCGGTGGCCAGCACCCCCACGGTGTGTTGGCCTGCGACCGACATGGCGTTGAAGCCAAAACCGATCAGCACGGCCATCACAAACAGCGAGGGAACGGTCAGCAGCAGCACGGGCACCCAGGCGCCAATCAGCACCAGCGTGACGCCGGCACGCATTACCGGCAGCGCGCCAAAGCGGTCAATCCAGCGGCCCACCGACATGGCGGCCAGCGCGGGCAGCACCGAGAACATGGCCATGAACAGACCCACCACCAACTCGGGCGAGCCCACGCTGAGTGCGTACAGGGAGCCAGAGACCCGCCCCCCCGAGAGGGCCATGTGACCGGTCAGGGTGACCAGAATGAGCGGGATGAGCAGCGGCGGAAAGTGCTTGGGCAAGCCCTGATTATCGCAACCGGGCGCTGCGTTTGCAGCGCCGCGGGCCAAAGACCTTGTGCAGCTACTTGGCCGGGGTCAGGTTCAGGCGGCTGCGGGTGTTGGCCTTCACGTCCTCGGGCTTAAGGTGCTGTAGCACATAACCGCCGGCGATGAAGGTCTTGGCCTGGTCCTTGTAGTGCGCGTCGAACAACACGCCGCTTTGGCCCACCGGGTTGATGCCCAGCGCCTTGCTGGCATCGGCGAAGTCGATCAGGCGCCGGGTCGATGGCCCGAAGGTCACCGCCCATGGCCCTGGCCCAACGCTTTGCGCCAGGTTGTTGGGCGTTTCGCGTCCACCGGGCGCCGCAAAGGGGCCGACGTTGAACAGCTTGTCCAGCGGCTTTTGCGCGGCCAGCGGGTGGCTATGCGTCAAGGTGTGGGCCTTGCCCCAGCCCCAGGTGCCGGGGTCGCTGCCAAGGTTCGATTTCAGGTGCTTGTAGGTGGCTTGCCAGGCGGCCTTCACGATGTCGTTGCGGGTTTCCACGGCCGGTGTGCCGCGCCGGTCCCACCAGGGGGAGTTGGCGTCGGCGGCCAGTCGTGGCAGGGCGAAGTCCAGCGCTCGGGTGCGCAACAGGTTCTTGAACTGCGCCTCACCCAGTTCGTCGGCAAAGGCGGCATGCGCCAACTCATAAAGGAACTGGTTGAAAACAGTCGGTGCGATGTCCCCCAGGCGATGGTCGCCATCCCATTTCTCCAAGGTTGCGACCATCATCCGTTCGGCCGGTTCCGTGACCACCATGCGCAGTGTGGCCAGCAGGGGCGCCAAGACGCGCGGGCCGTAGCCATGAAGGCTGTCAAGCTGCACGGTTTGACTGTTTTGCAGGTTCCACACGACACCCGGGGCGGTGAGCCGGTCTTCGAGTTGCTGGGCGCGGTCGGACAGGTTGTAGTAGCCCGGCACCGGCACGCCACTGGGCGGCTTGGGTTGATGGTTGGCCGACATGATGTAACCCCGCTTCGGGTTTTCTTCCTGCGGGTTGTCGGCAAAGCGGTAGAAGCCGTTTTTGTCTGCCTCGGTCGTGCTGCCATCGAGTATGAAATTGGGGTTGGTCGTGGCCGGGCGGATCGGCAACTTGGCCGCCGCCCACCAACCGATGTCACCCGCTGCGCTGGCCCACACCACGTTCAAGCCCGGCGCGTGAATCTTGCTAGACGCCCCGCGCGCCTTGGCCAGGCTGTCGGCCCGGTTGAGTTCATAGAAGGCATCGAGGATCGGGTTCTCGGTTTCCAGAAAGGCCCACCACATCGCCACCGGCGTGGTGCCCAGGCTGTCCTTGAAGACGTCGGTGATGATGGGGCCATGCGGCGAGCGGCGCAGTGTGAGGGTGACTGGCGCCGCGCCTTTGACGAGGATGGTTTCCTCGCGGCTTTGCAGGTCGACCCATTGGCCCCCGATCGACACCTGGTTGCTGTTGGCCGGGTTGACTTTCTCGGCGATCAGGTCGATGTCGTCGTTCTGGAACATGGTCAGGCTCCAGCCAAAGCGCTGGTTGTGCCCCAGCAGCGCCATCGGGTTGAGGGCCTGGTGGTGGCCGTAGAGTTCGAAGCCGGGCGCGCTCAGGTGCGCTTCGTACCAGACCGCCGGGGTCGAGTAACCAATGTGCGGGTCACCGGCCAGCAGCGGCTTGCCGCTGCTGGTCATCTGGCCGGACAGTGCCCAGGCGTTGCTGCCTTCGAACTGGGGCAGTCCCAGTTCTTCCAGCGTCTGCTGGCTCAGGGTGGCCAAGCGGTTCAAACCTTGCCAGTCGGTGGCCTTGAAATCAGCGGTCGGGCTCGGCCGACTGGTGACCACGCCTTGCGGGTGCCAATCGAGGTCAAACACCGCCAGGTACTGAGGGCCGAGCTTGTCGCGCACAAAAGTCAGCGCGGGTTCGGTACGAAACGCGGCGGCAAAGGTGTAGGACAGATAGCCCGAAACCGCCACCGTGTCAGCCGGGGTGAATGGGCGCTTGGGAATGCCCAGCAGGTCAAACTCCATCGGCGCCGGGTGCTTGGCCTGAAACTGGTTGACGCCGTCCAGGTAGGCCATCAGCGCCTTGGTCGCCGCGCTGGCGGGATCAAGTTTGGCCGCCACGGCGTCAGCGTGGGCCCGGATGCCCAGCGTGCGAAACAGGCGGTCCACGTCGAGCAGTTTGGGCCCCAGGATTTCGGCCAATTCGCCACGCGCCAGACGGCGCACCATCTCCATCTGGAACAGCCGGTCTTGCGCGTGCACATAGCCCAGGGCGCGGTACAGATCGGCTTCGTTCTGCGCCTGGATGTGGGGCACGCCACGTTCGTCGTAGTCCACCGTGACGCTCGCCTGCAGTTGGGCCAGACCCATGGTGCCGGAGCGCTGTGGCAGCTTGGTCCGCACGTACCAGGTTGCGGCGGCCGCGGCCACCAGCAGCAGCACGATCAGGGACAGGGCGAGGATTTTCAGGGCGCGTTTCATCGGATGGGGTCTTCCAGAGTTCGGGCGGCGTGAGGCGCGATGTTGGGGCGGAGCAGGGAGATCATAAGCGCGCGGCGCTTCATTGCCATGGTCTGCTGCCTGGCTCGGTGGTGTTTCTTTGGCGGCATTGCGCCTAGACTTCGCTCTTCGAGCATCGTTTTCAGGAGACGCGCTATGCGGGTGGTTTTGATGGGTGCGGGCCACATCGGCCAAACTATTGCGGCGCTGTTGGCGGGCTCGGGTGACTACAGCGTGAAGGTGGTCGACCGCAGTGCCGAGGCTTTGCAGCAACTGGCCCACCTGCCGGTGCAGACGGCCGTGATGGATACCGCCGATGCCAACGCGATGCGCACCGCATTGGCGGGTCAGGACGCCGTGATCAACGCCTTGCCCTTCCACCTGGCCACCTTGGCTGCCACGCAGGCGCTGCGGGCAGGCTGCCACTACTTTGACCTGACCGAGGATGTGAGCGCCACGCGCGAGATCATGCGCCTGGCCGATGGGGCCAAAACGGCCTTCATGCCGCAGTGCGGGCTGGCGCCCGGCTTTATCGGCATCGTCGCGCACCACCTGAGCAAGAAGTTCAGCCGCCTGCATGAGGTCAAGATGCGCGTGGGCGCCTTGCCGGCCTTTCCCACCAATTCGCTAAAGTACAACCTGACCTGGAGTGTCGACGGCCTGATCAACGAGTACTGCCAGCCGTGTGAAGCGATTCACGATGGTGCAGTCATCGAAGTGCTGCCGCTCGAAGGCATGGAGCATTTCTCGCTGGATGGCACCGAGTACGAGGCCTTCAACACGTCGGGCGGTCTGGGCACCTTGTGTGAAACCCTGAAGGGACGGGTTCAGACGCTGGACTACAAGACCGTGCGCTATCCCGGTCACCGCAACATCATGAAGATGCTGCTCGAAGAACTGGGGATGAAGGCGGACCAGGAGACGCTCAAGGACATCTTGCGCCGCTCGGTACCCATGACCATGCAGGACGTGGTGCTGGTGTTTGTCACCGTTAGTGGCGAACGCCAAGGCAAGTTCATGCAGGAGGTGTTTGCTCGCAAGATCTTTGCCGACCGCGACGAACGTGCGCCGCTCAGTGCGATCCAGATCACCACCGCGGCAGGCATTTGCGGTGCCGTGGACCTGTTTCGGGAGGGCAAACTGCCCCAGTGCGGATTCATTCGCCAAGAACAGGTAGAGTTGCCGGCTTTCCTGGCCAACCGATTCGGCAGCGCGTACCAGCAGTCGCGTCAGGTCGAGTCGATTGGTTGAAACCGATTTCCAAGCCACAAGTCGATTGACCGCGGAGCCCTTATGCCAACCCCAATTCACCAAGTTCAAACTGTTCTCAACTCGCTGGGCGTGCCCTTCAGGGCCTACGTGGGTGGCTCGTTGCCCTCGCGCTCGCCGATTGACGGCGCCGCCATGGGCCAGGTGTACGAGACGCCCTTGAGCGAAGTCGCCGCCGTGATCGGCCGCGCGCATGCCGCGCAGCAGGCCTGGCGGCTGCTGCCGGCACCGCAGCGCGGCGAGCTGGTGCGCCTGCTGGGCGAGGAGCTGCGCCAGCACAAGCAGGCGCTGGGCACGCTGGTGTCGCTGGAGGCCGGCAAGGTCTTGTCCGAAGGTCTGGGCGAAGTGCAGGAGATGATCGACATCTGCGACTTTGCCGTGGGCCTGTCGCGCCAGTTGTACGGCCTGACGATTGCGTCCGAGCGCCCCGGCCACCGCATGATGGAAACCTGGCACCCGCTGGGCGTGGTGGGCGTGATCACCGCCTTCAATTTCCCGGTGGCGGTGTGGGCCTGGAATGCCGCGCTGGCGCTGGTCTGCGGCGATACCGTGGTCTGGAAGCCGTCCGAGAAAACGCCGCTGTGCGCGCTGGGCGTGCAGGCGGTGTTTGAGCGCGCCTGCCAGCGCTTTGGTGCCGAACACACCGCCCACCTGTCGCAGTTGCTGATGGGCCGCGCCGATGTGGGCCAGGCGCTGGTGGACCACCCGCAAGTGGCGCTGCTGTCGGCCACCGGCAGCACCCGCATGGGCCAGGCGGTGGGTCCGCGCGTGGCAGTACGCTTTGGGCGCAGCCTGTTGGAGCTGGGTGGCAACAACGCCATCATCGTGGCGCCCTCGGCCGATCTGGACATGGCGGTGCGCGCGGTGGCCTTTGCGGCCGCCGGCACTGCCGGCCAGCGTTGCACCACGGCACGCCGCTTGATCGTGCATGAATCGGTGCACGCCGACATGGTGGCGCGGCTGACCCGTGCCTTTGCGAGTTTCAAGATCGGCTCGCCGCTTGAAGAGGGCACGCTGGTGGGACCGCTGATCGACAGCGCTGCGTTTGATGCCATGCAGTTCGCCTTGAAGCAGGCAAGGGAGCAGGGCGGTGTGGTGGCGGGCGGTGAACGCGCCTTGCAGAGTCGCTACCCGGATGCCTATTACGTGCGCCCGGCCCTGGTGCAAATGCCGGCGCAGACCGAGGTGGTGCGGCACGAGACCTTCGTGCCGATCCTCTATGTCGTGAAGTACCGCGAGCTGTCGGAGGCGATCGCGCTCAACAACGACGTGCCACAGGGCCTGTCGTCGTCGATCTTCACCACCGATGTGTGCGAGGCCGAGCAGTTCATGTCGGCGGGGGGTTCTGACTGCGGCATCACCAACGTCAATATCGGCACTTCCGGCGCCGAAATCGGTGGCGCCTTTGGTGGCGAGAAACAAACCGGTGGCGGCCGCGAATCCGGCTCCGACGCCTGGAAAGCCTATATGCGCCGCGCCACCAACACCATCAACTACTCCCGCGCGCTGCCGCTGGCGCAGGGGGTGCGGTTTGATATTGATTGAGGTTGGTGGCGCTGGGTGGGCGCCGCCATGTCAAGAGCTCCGCAGGCAGGGTAAGCGGTGGCTCAATGCGCCGGAACCGCATGCAGCTTGACGCCGAGGGCGGCAACCAGCTTCAGAACCGTTTCGTAGCGTGGCTTGGCACCTGGGGCGAGCGCCTTGTAAAGGCTCTCTCGCCCGAGGCCAGAGTCCTTTGCGAGCTGGCTCATACCCCGGGCGCGGGCCACGTTACGAACCGCCATCAGGAACATATCGGGATCGGGGTCTTCAAGGGCAACCGAAAGGTATTCGGAAATCAGCTCCTCATTGTCGAGGAAGTCGGCTGTATCGAAAGTAGAGAGCTTGGGCATGGGTTAGTCCTTCGGAAGTGATTTCAGCAATGTCTTGGCGCGCTGGATATCTCGGGCCTGTGTCGATTTGTCACCCCCGATGAGAAGCAGATAGACCACTTCACCGCGGCGGGCGTAGTAGATCCGGTACCCGGGCCCAACATCCACCCGCAGTTCTGAAAGGCCGCCAGCGAGCGCCTTGGAATCGCCGAAGTTCCCCTTCGCGGCGCGATCAAGTCGGTTGAAAATGACGGCCTTGGCATGGATGCTCTTCAACCCTCGCAGCCAGGTGCTGAATTCGTCAGTCTGCAGCAGCGTGTTCATGCGGCTGAGTGTAGCCGAATGGATACTGGCGTCAACAACCAGTCGAGTTGTCCGGCTGAGAACCGGCATCGGCGTCGAGAAATCAGCCGGTGGGCGCCGAGACCCCGGCTCCGACGCCTGGAGGGCCTACATGCGCCGCGCCACCAACACCATCAACTACTCCCGTGCGCTGCCGCTGGCGCAGGGGGTGCGGTTTGATATCGATTGAGGCTGGTGGCGCTGGGTGGCGCCACAAACGAACAACAGGCCGCACTGGCGTGTCCGACCCGCAGCGCAAACAGTTCGAATTCCTCAATCGGCAGCGGGCGGCTGAAGAAATAGCCCTGGTGCGCATGGCAGCCTGAGCTGGACAAGAAGTCACGCTGCGCCATGGTTTCGACGCCCTCGGCGATGACGCCCAGGCCCAGGCTGTTGGCCAGTGCCACGATGGTGCGGGCGATCGCGGCGTCATTGGGGTCGACGTGGATGTCGCGCACAAAGGATTGGTCAATCTTCAGTTGGTCCAGCGGCAAACGCTTCAGGTAGGACAGCGAAGAGTAGCCGGTGCCAAAGTCGTCCAGCGAAAATCCGACGCCCTTGGCCTTGAGCGCGAACATCTTCTCGATCACGTCCTCCACGTTGGACACCAGCAAGCTCTCGGTCAGTTCAAGCTTGAGCCGGCGCGGATTGGCACCGGTGCGGTGCAGGATTGCGAGTACCTGGTCCACGAAGTCGCGCTGGCGCAATTGCAGGGCGCTGACATTCACCGCCACGGTGAAATGGGCCAACTCGGGTCGATCCGACCACGCCACCAACTGGGCGCACGCGGTTTCCAGCACCCACTGACCCAAGGGCAAAATCAGCCCGGTTTCTTCGGCCATGGGTATGAACTCCAGGGGCGCAATCATGCCGCGCTGTGGGTGGGGCCAGCGCACCAGCGCCTCGGCACCGGTCACGTGGCCCTCGTCATCGACTTGCGGTTGGTAGTGCAGGCGCAACTGATGCGTGTGCAGGCCTTCGCGCAAATCGGCCTCCAGGGCCGCGCGCGCCATCACGGCGGATTGCATCTGCGGATCGAAGAAGCGCAAGGTGTTGCGCCCGCTCCCCTTGGCCTGGTACATGGCCAGATCGGCGTGCTTGAGCAGGTCGTCAACCGAGACGGTTTGCCGCACGAACAAGGCAATGCCGATGCAGGCCGTGCTGTGGTAGGCCAGCCCCGCCAGATCATGCGGTTGGTTGAATGTGTCGAGTATTTTTTCAGCCACCAGTCTGGCCTGGGCCGCTGCGTCCGGGGCAACCAAACTGAGCCCTTCCATCATGATGACGAACTCGTCGCCGCCCAGCCGTGCAACGGTGTCGTTGCCGCGCACGGTGGTGCTGAGCCGTCGCGCGACCGATTGCAGCAACAGGTCGCCTTTGTCATGGCCGAGTGTGTCGTTGAGGGTCTTGAAGCTATCGAGGTCGATAAACAGCAGCGCACCGGCGCTTTCGCTGCGCGCACTGGCCACCATCGCATGCTGAAGGCGGTCCAGCAACAGGCGTCGGTTGGGCAAATGGGTCAGGGGATCGTAAAAGGCCAGATTCCTGATTTCGTCTTCGGCGGTCTTTCTCTGCGAAATGTCGATGAAGGAAGCCACGTAGTGCGTGATCGCGCCGTCAATGCCCGTGACCGCCGAGATGATGAGCCATTGTGGGTAGACCTCGCCGTTCTTGCGGCGGTTCCACACCTCGCCTTTCCAGGTTCCAGTGCTGGCGATGGTGGCCCACATGTCCTGATAAAACGCCGCGTCATGCCGGTCGGACGTGAACAGGCGGGGCGTCTGACCAATCGCCTCTTCGGCGGTGTAGCCGGTGATCTCGATGCACGCGGCATTGACGCGCAGAATGCGTTCGTCGGTGTCGGTGATGATCATCCCTTCCTGGGTTTCGAAGGCCGAGGCGGCGATTCGCAATTCCTGTTCGGCCAGCTTGAGGTCGGTGATATTGCGGCCCGTGCCGTGGTAGCCGGTGAAGCGTCCCGCTTCATCAAACAGCGGCTCACCTGAGATGTTGTACCAGCGCACTTCGCCGTTCTCGCCCGAAATGGCGTACTCCAGATTCTTGAAAGGACGATGCGCTTCAAGGTCGGCGCGGTGCGCGGCCCATTGATCGGGTGTCAGCTTGATGCCGAGCTCCCAGCGGGTTCTGCCAAGCGCCAAGGCGGGCGGCGTGAAACCGCGGGCGAAGGCACCGGAGAACTCGACAAACCGGAACTGCTCGTCTTGCTGCCAGAACCAGTCGGATGACATGGTCGAGAGCGCCAGAAACCGGCGTTCGCTCGCCATCATGGCGGCTTCGCGTTGAC
>JAUXWC010000170.1 GCA_030685025.1 Rhodoferax sp. | reverse complement strand
CCAACCTGCCCGGCGCCCGGCCCTGTTGGCGGCCGTGCTGGCCGTGTTGTGCGGTGTCGCGGCGCTGGCGCTGGCACTGCACTACCCGCTTTGGCCCGCGGCCATGACTGTGCTGGTGCTGGTGGGCGGTGCGGCTTTCTTTGCGCAGCCGTCGGTCTGGCTGCTGCTGTTGCCGGCCATGCTGCCCCTGATTGGCCTGGCGCCCTGGACCGGTTGGATCACCTTTGAAGAGCCGGACATCCTGGTGCTGACGGCGGCGGCGGGCGCCTATGCCCGGCTGGCCTGGGATGGGCGGTCCCGCCGGCCCCGCCGCGCGGGCGAGGCGAGCGCGCCTTCCGCCTTGGTTTGGGTCCCGGTGATGGCGCTGTTTGCGCTGGCCACGGCGGTGGCGATGTTCAGGGGTTTTGCCGACGCTGGCGGGTTCCATTTTGGCTGGTTCCAGGGCTACCACGAGCCGATGAACAGCGTGCGCCTGGCCAAGAGTTTCCTGCTGGCGCTCTTGATGCTGCCACTGTGGCACGCCGCATGCCGTGGCAACCCGGATCGGGCTGCGCAGTGGCTGTCAGCGGGCCTGATGTGGGGCTTGGCGGGTGCCGCGCTCGCCACCATTTGGGAGCGCATCGCGTTTACCGGTCTGCTGAATTTCTCGACCGACTACCGCACCACCGCCCTGTTCTGGGAGATGCACGTGGGCGGTGCCGCGCTGGATGGTTTTCTGGCCCTGACGGTTCCATTTGCGCTGCGTGAGTTGCTGCAGGCCCGCACACCTGCACGTTGGGGCGTCGCCGCGAGTGTGATGGTGCTGGCCGCCTACGCTTGCCTGACCACCTTCTCGCGTGGCGTTTACCTCGCCATACCAGTGAGCGCGGCGGTGTTCATGGCTTTGCAGACGCGGCAATCCAGACGCCCCCTTACGCTGAGTGCCGGCCCGTCGGCGCGGCCCGCTCAGGGCTGGACCTGGATTGCCTCGCTGTTGTGGGTCGGCGCCTTTGGCGTGGGCGCGTCCCGGATGTTCCCCGGCAGTGGCTACCGCGGCATGGCGGCCCTGCTGGCCACGCTTGCCCTGTTGCTGCCCCTGGCGCAAGGGCTGCGCGCCATGGCGCCCCGGCAGTGGGGACTGGGATTGGCCCTGGGTGTCGGCCTGTCGTTGTTGACCGGCGCGCTCGCCTGGCTGGCGCCCAAGGGCGCCTATGTTGGCTTTGCCTTGGTGTGGGTCATGACCATCGCCGTGTTGTTGCTGTCACGCCGGCCAGCCCCCGCTGCCCACGCCTGGGCAGGCACGGTCGCCTTAGCCGGATTCATGGCTGCCGCAACGGGCGCATTGCTGGTAGCCCTGCACTGGGGCGGTGCGGCGGCTGGTTGGCAAGCCGCGCCGGTGTTGCTGGTGACGCTGCTGCTCGGCTTGGTCGCGGGGTGGCCACGTCAGCCGGTCTGGCCCGACTCGTTGCGCTGGCAGGCCGGCACGGTGGGTTTGATGGGCACGGTGGCGGTGATCATCGGCATCTTTGGCGGTGGCAGCTACATGACAGAACGCTTCTCGACCGGTGGGCAGGACTTTGGTGGCCGCCTGGCGCATTGGAAACTCGGACAGGAGATGCTGCGGGGCCCCGGTGACTGGCTGCTCGGCAAGGGCCTGGGACGCTTCCCGGCCAACCACTTTCTGGTCGGCAATCCCGAGAAGCATCCGGGTGACTACCGGGTAGTCCAGGACGCCACCGGCGCGGGCTACATCACCGTTACCGGGGGCCAACATGTCATCGGCTGGGGCGAACTGTTTCGGGTCACGCAACGCATCTCGCCGCCCGGCCAACCGGCGGTGGTCACGGCGCGCGTGCGCGCCGACAAGAGCATCACGCTTCACTTCGAGGTGTGCGAGAAACACTTGCTCTATAACCAGGCGTGTTTGATCAAGCGCGCCTTGGTCAAGGGCGCGCCGGGGGTGTGGCAGGCTGTCCGTGTTGAGCTCAAGGGCGACCACGTCAGCCGGGGGGACTGGTATGCGCCACGGTTGCTGGCGTTTTCACTGGGCATAGAGTCACAAGGCGGCAGCGCCGATCTGGACGATATCAGTCTGGTGGGCAGCGCGGGGCAAGCCTTGCTGGTCAACGGCGACTTCTCCGCGGGCATGGCGCACTGGTTCTTCTCCAGCGATCGACACCACATGCCATGGCACATCAAGAGCATGTTCATGCATGTGTTGTTTGACCAAGGCATCGTCGGTCTCACCTTGTGGGGCCTGTTGTTGGCCGGCGCCTTGTGGCGGGTCAGCTTGGGCGACGCACGCCAGCACCCGCTGGCGCCCGCGGTGGCAGCCAGCTTGATCGGGTTTGTAGTGGTGGGTTTGTTCGACAGCTTGCTGGACGTGCCCAGGCTGGCCTGGCTGTTCTACTTGCTGCTGTTGGTGGCCCTGACCTTGCGCGGGCCGCCACGCGCGGGCGTGGCAGGGTCGCTCGCCCACGGGGCGACCAGTCTGGTGTTGCTGGTGATGGTTTGCGGCATGGCGCTGCACCCCGGCGAGGCGCAGGCCCAGCCGTCTGCGGCAACACCGTCGCTGATCCAGGTGGGGCCGGCCCGCGCCATCAAAACAATAGCAGAAGCGGCAAGACTGGTGCGCCCTGGTGGCACTATTGAGGTTGATTCTGGGGTTTACGCCGCGGATGTGGCGGTGTGGCAGCGTGACCGCGTGACCGTGCGCGCCGTCGGTGGCCGGGTGCGGTTGCAGGCGCAGGGTGCCGCTGCGGAAGGTAAAGGCATTTGGGTGGTGCGCGCACAGGGCATGCGGGTCGAGGGCTTCGATTTCGAAGGCGCCCACGTGCCGGACCGCAATGGCGCCGGCATCCGTTTCGAAAAGGGTTCACTGCTGGTGCGCGACTGCCGCTTTCTGCGCAACGAGATGGGATTGCTGACCAACAACGACGCCGCTTCAGTGCTCGAAATAGAAGACAGCGAGTTCGCCCACAACCAGCGTCCCGACGGGCACAACCACAACCTGTATGTTGGGCGTATCGCGCGGCTGTCGGTCAAGGGCAGTTACTTCCACCACGCGCGCACCGGTCACTTGCTTAAGAGCCGCGCTGCGGTCAATGAGATCCAAAGTAACCGCATCACGGACGAAGAGGGCGGCTCGGCCAGCTACGAGCTGGAGTTCCCCGAAGGCGGCGTCGCCCATGTGGTCGGCAACCTGATTGCGCAGAGTCGCGAGACCCAAAACCCGATCCTGATCTCGTTTGGCGCCGAGGGCTACCGCTGGCCACACAACGAGCTGGTACTGGAGCACAACACGCTGGTGAACCCCTTGTCGGCAGGCGGTGTGTTCTTGCGCGTCGCACCCGGCGCCACCAGCGTGCGTGCGCTGCACAACCGCTTGGCGGGGGCTGGTCGGCTGGAGGCGGCCGGCCCGGGGGAGTTCCAAGGCAACGTGACCCTGGAGTCGGGCGAGGCCGAGCGCGTCATGCAAGACAGCTTGCATAATCCGGGGTCGATGCGGCGCCCGGCGCTGCCGACCTCACGATGAATGCGACCGATCCCATGCCTGCAACCCATTCTTCTCTGGCCCTCGGCGCCCCTCGATTTGCCGATGCGCGCCTGGCCAGTCTGGCCAGCACGGAAGGGAACCTGACAGCATGGCAGGCTGCATTGGCCAAGGGCGCGAAGCAGGCCGCCTGCGAGGTCGGTGGCGACTTTGCGGTGGTGCTGCGTGAGCCCGCCGGTCGCACCTATCTGGCGGTCGACCGCTTTGCCATTCAGACTCTGTGTTACCGAGTCGTCGACGGGCAACTTCGCTGTGCGGCCCGTGCCGACGAACTGGCTGATGCCGACACGCCGATTGACCCGCAAGCCATTTTTGACTACCTGTACTTTCACGTCATCCCGTCGCCACGCACGATTTACCAAGGCATCCAGCGCTTGCCGCCGGGACACTATGCCCTGTTCGAGAATGGGCGAATCACGGTGGCGCCGTATTGGGCGCCAAGTTTCAGCGAACCGGTCAGCGCTTCGTTTGACGCACTCAAGGATGAATTCCGGGCGCTCTTGCGAGAGGCCGTGGCGACCCAGCTTGATGGCGGCAAACCGGCCTGCTTTTTGAGCGGCGGCACCGACAGCTCAACCGTGGCCGGCATGGCGGCGCTGGCCAGTGGCAAGACTGCGGCCACCTACTCGATTGGCTTTGACGCCCAGGGTTACGACGAGATGGAATTTGCCCGCATGGCGGCCAGCCATTTCAAGACCGAGCACCACGAGTACTACGTCACACCGGCTGACCTGGTGCGCAGCATCCCGGCAGTGGCGGCGTATTACGACCAGCCGTTTGGCAATTCGTCGGCGCTGCCGGCCTACTACTGCGCCAAGATGGCCCGTGAAGACGGCGTGAGCAAGTTGCTGGCGGGAGACGGTGGTGATGAGCTTTTTGGCGGCAACAGCCGCTATGCCAAGCAACGTGTATTTGGTTGGTACGACTATGTTCCCGGTTTTCTGCAGAAGGGCTTGGTGGAGCCCTTGCTGACCACCCGCGCCGCCGCCGCGCTGCCGCTCACGCGCAAAGGTGGCAGCTACGTGGAGCAAGCGCGGGTGCCCATGCCGGACCGCTTGCAGATGTACAACCTGATCATGCGGCTAGGCCCTAGCGAAGTGCTGACGCCACAGTTGCTGGCCCAGGTCAACACCGACGGCCCGCTGCAGTTGCAGCGCGCGGTCTGGGCGGCTCCGCAGCAGTGCAGCAAGCTCAACCAGGAGCTGGCCTTCGACTGGCGCTTCACGCTGGCCGAGAGCGACTTGCCCAAGGTGCTGGGCGCCACCGGCCTGGCCGGCGTGGGCGTGGGCTTTCCGATGCTGGACGACCGTTTGCTCGATTTCTCGCTCAGGCTGCCCAC
>JAUXWC010000154.1 GCA_030685025.1 Rhodoferax sp. | reverse complement strand
CTCCTTTGCAGAATGAACATCTTATTAATACTTGCCAAGCGTTTAAAATAAATGAAAGCGGTTGGCTGTTTTAGTTTATGTGCATACTAAAAAATCCTTGCTTTTTTTGCAAGCATTTAACTTTTTAGTTACTAAAGGTTTCCTTGAGTAACGACAACGCCGTTTTGTGAGAACTTTTTTTGCAAATTATGGTTCTATTTTGCGGCAAAAACCTTTGGGTGTGTTTCATTTGAGTTGAAAAGATCAGAATTATGTGATTCTCGCGCAAATCTAAACTTTGGAATTTACTGGAGCATAAATCCCGAAGGGATGGCATGATTGTAACGGACGATCGCTCTGGGTCCATAATCCCGAAGGGATGACATGCTTCGGCGGAAAATGCCACCCCTTCGGGGTTGGGAATCATTGTTACAAATCGTTCCAACTCATTTGCGAAGTAACTGTGCCTTTCAGTTGAAACACACCCAAAACAAAAATACTCGCTATTGCGCGGGAGATATTTTCACGCAAGCCGCTCAAAGATGTGAAGATGCAAGAGATCGCCCGCAAGGCGGGATTAAGCGTGGGCGGAGTGTATTGGTATTTCAAAAGCAAGGATGAGATCGTCCATGCAAATTATGGTTCTGTTTTGCGGCGAAAACCTTTAGGGTCTGACTTAAGAAACGCTCCCTAAAAACGACAATTGGGAAACAGGATAATCAGTACTTCACGAAAGCGCGTAATTGGCGGTCTCTACCGCCAGATTTGCGCTACACCTGCCCTGGCGGGCGGCGCCAGGGGAGAGCGCACGCTACGCAGTACGCGAGGCTTTCGTGATCTACTGATAATAGCGGGAGCGCTCAAAGTTTATTAGCCCATCCTTTTGTCTACTCTTAAAAATGGTTCACGAAAGCCTGATTTTTCACAGCAATTCCAAATCTAAAATTGTGCAGAAGGCAAAGATGCCAAACCTTAACGCAAAGACGCAACGCCGCAAGGCTTTTTTAGGATTGCCCCTGCGCCAGATGGTACTCTTGCCGATTCCGTCGAGGAAAGGTCAAAATCT
>JAUXWC010000151.1 GCA_030685025.1 Rhodoferax sp. | reverse complement strand
GTTGACGGTGTGGCGCAAGCGCGCCAGAGTCTGCCCGATGTCATCCTGATGGACATCAACCTGCCAGGCATGAGTGGCCTGGACGCCCTGGAGATACTGGCGCAGGACCCGACCACGGCCTGCATTCCGGTGATCGCGCTCAGCGCCAATGCGATGTCTGAAGACGTCCAACGGGGCCTGGCCGCCGGCTGCTTTCGCTACCTGACCAAACCGATCCGGATCGACGAGTTCCTGGTGACCCTGGACGCCGCCCTGGCCCTGGTCCGCAGCCGCCGCTGACCCGCATCACGAACGCAGCCGCTGCGCGTCATCACGAGCGCAGCCCACCAGCGTCATTGCGAGCGTAGCGCGGCAATCCAACTCCCCTCGTCATTGCGAGCGCAGCGCGGCAATCCAAGTCCCCCGTCATTGCGAGCGTAGCGCGGCAATCCACCGTTGCGGGCGCACTACCATGGATCGCCGCGCTACGCTCGCGATGACGGCCTTTCACGCGAGGTCACGGTCTTCGCAACGCGACGCACCCAGACCGCCACCGCAAGCGCAGCACGGCCATCCAAGTCCCCCGTCATTGCGAGCGTAGCGCGGCAATCCAACTTCCCCGTCATTGCGAGCGTAGCGCGGCAATCCATGCTCGGCGCTGCGTTACAGTAGATCAGCGACCTTGGAACTTGCAGCACGCTGATCGCAACCCCTTACCTCATGAAACCGATACAACCCGCCGTCTACATTTTGGCCAGTCGCGCGCGAGGGACCTTGTATGTGGGTGTCACATCGGACTTGATCCAACGCGTGTGGCAGCACCAAAACCATCTGGTTGAAGGGTTCACCAAGCAGTACGGTGTGCATACCTTGGTCCACTTCGAGCTGCACGCCACCATGCTCGACGCCATCAGCAGAGAGAAACAACTCAAGGCAGGCTCCCGCGCCAAGAAGCTCGCATTGATTGAGGCCAGCAATCCGGATTGGCACGATCTGTATCCGGAGCTGTTGTAGCCGCTGATCGCCGACCCGCTCGCCCCGTCAACCTACCGGCCCGTCATTGCGAGCGCAGCGCCGCAATCCAAGTCCCCGTCATTGCGAGCGTAGCGCGGCAATCCACGGTAGCGAGCCCGCACCGGTGGATTGCCGCGCTACGCTCGCAATGACGGCCGTTGGTGGATTGCCGCGCTACGCTCGCAATGACGGCCGTTGGTGGATTTCCGCGCCGCGCTCGGGATGACCGCTTGTCAGTTGCCGCGTCGGCTGACGCCGTGGATGTGCCATACGGCGATGAACATCGCCGCGATCACCGGGCCAATGACAAAGCCGTTGATGCCAAACACCGCCATGCCGCCCAGCGTGGTGATCATCACCAGGTAGTCGGGCATGCCCGCGTCTTTGCCTACCAGGATCGGGCGCAGTAGGTTGTCCACCAGGCCAATCACCAGCACACCATAGGCCACCAGGGCCACGCCTTGCCAGATGGCGCCGTTGATCAGGAAATACAGCGCCACCGGCAGCCACACCAGCGCAGCCCCGACCGCTGGCAGCAGCGACAAGAAGGCCATCAACACCGCCCACAACAACGCTGCGCTGACACCCAGAAACCAGAACGCCAGGCCACCCAAAGCGCCTTGAATCGCCGCCACCAGCAAGTTGCCCTTGACGGTGGCCAGAATCACGGCGGTGAATTTGCCAAGCAGTTCCCGGGTGTGCTGGGGTGGCAGCGCAATCGCTGGCCTGATGGTGCGCGCGATGCTGTCGCCGTCGCGAATCAGAAAGAACGCCAAGTACAAGGTGATGAACAGGCTGGCGACAAATTCGAAAGTATTCTGCCCGATGCCCAGCGCCTGAGTTGCAATGAATTGACTGCCCTGCGCCAGGGCCGCGGTGAGGCGGTTTTGCAGGGTCGCGAAGTCGCTCAGATCAAAACGGGCGAGCACGGTGGTGATCCAGCCGGGCAGCGCATCAAACACCCCGTGCAAGTACAGAACCGGGTTGAGTGCGCCTGATTTCAGGCCCTGGTAGACCTGCGCCGCTTCACGCGCCAAAGACGCCGTGATCAACGCCAGGGGAAGGATGACGATGACCAGCACGAGCAGCACCGTCAACAAGGCCGCCGCGGTGGGCCGGCGCGGCAGACGCAACAGCAGCCAGCGGTACACGGGCCGAAACAGCAAGCCGATGATGGCGGCCCACATGATGGTCCCGTAAAACGGCAGCAAGATCCACGCGAAGGCCCCTGACACCATCACCAGCAGCAGCAACAAGAACTTGTTGGCAGGGAGGCCTGGTGCATGGTCATTCGGGGGGGTCATGGGGCATCTCGCAGAGCAGGCCGGGCGTGGCAGGGCCATCGTAGCAGCGCTACGATGGCCGTCGCGTCGAGCTCGTGTCCGGTGTCCCGAGGACGACCGGGACTGGTTCTAGTTGCGCGAAGGATCGTTCGGCCGGCGGTCCACGCTGTTGGGCACACCATCACCGTCGCGGTCGCCACGGCGCCAGCCACCGCGATTGAACTGCCAGCGGTCACCGTCTTGCTGCCACTGGGGCTGTTGGTAGTAGTGGCCTTGGCGCATGCGCTGCCGATGGCCAGGCACCCATACGTGGCGTCGGCCATTCCAGTTCCAATAGCCCGGTGCCCACTCATAACCTCGGCGCATCTCCGGAATCACCTCGTGGCGCATGGGTGGCGGTTCGCGACCGATGACCACGCGAACCGTGGGCTGCGCCAGCGCTTGGGTTGGTGCCAGCGCGGCGGCGCTCAGGACCAGGGCCAGAGCTGTGGAAAGAACGTGTTTCATATCAATCTCCAATCGAAGGGCGGTAGATTTGTGTAGACCGGGTCGGTGACGCGACACGACCAGTGAGGCATCTGTGGTCAGCGTAGGGCTTTGTTTATCAAGGGTCTGTCTGCCAGCCCACACAAGGCGCCCTAGCTGGATTGCCGCGTCGCTGCGCTGCGCGCCATCTATGAGGACTTCCGGAATTCATGACAGCGCGTCGTCATTGCGAGCGCAGCGCGGCAATCTACCGTTGCGCCCTCACCACCATGGATCGCCGCGCTTCGCTCGCGATGACGGGTTCTGCTGTCATGCATTTTGGAAACGTCAGTTGTTGCGGGGTTTGCGGCCCTCACCGCCGCCGCGCTTGGGCTCGTCTCGCTCGTCTTCGGCGTCTTTGGCATCCTTGGCAGCGCTGCTGGCGGGGCGCGGTTTGTTGGCGCGTTCGCGTGATGGGGCGGAGACCGCCTGGGCGGGCGTGGCTACCGGGGGTGGCGCGACCGCGGGCGGTCGGGGCACCGCTGGTGCGACCGGTTGCGCTGCCGGTGCCGCAATGGGTGGCGGAGCAGGCGCAGTGCCAGGCGCTGGAGCCGGAGTCGGCGCAGCTACCCCTTGATCGCGCGGCTCTGGGCGACCACGGGTTTCATTCTGGCGTCGGGATTCGGATTTGCCCTTCTGCTTGTCCTGTGCGTCCGGTTCGACCGGTGCCACAGCCGGCACCGGGGCGACCGCTGGACGCGGCAGGGCCTGTGCTGGCACTGGTGGCACTGGCGGCGGCGCAACGGCCGGCGCCGGAGTCGGAGCAGGAGCCGCAGTACCTTGACCGCGCGGTTCTGGCCGCCCGCGTGATCCGTCCGGGCGCTGAGGTTCCGATTTCCCGTCCTGCTTGTCCTTGGTGGGCGGCTCGACGGGTGGCGCCGCCGGTACTGGTGCGACCGCTTGACGTGGCAGGGCCTGCGGCGGCACGGGTGGCGGCGCCGCAGGAGCAGGAGCTGGGGCTGCTGCAGGGGGAGGGGCCGGAGCCGGGGCCGGAGCCACCTGGCCTTGACCGCGCGGTTCGGGTCGACCCCTTGTTTCGTCCTGGCGGCGTGGTTCGGATCTATCGTTCTGTTTGTCCTTTGCCCGTGGCTCAGCGGGTGGCGCAGCCGGTACTGGCGTGACGGTTTGGCGCGGCAGGGCCTGCGCTGGCACGGGCACTGGCGGCACTGGTGGCGGCGCGGTGGCGGTCAGCGTCGCTGGCGCTGGCGGCAGCACCCGCACTTGTGGCGCGGGGGCGGCGGCCGGTTTGAGTTCGGTGCGGGCGGCCGCGTCCAGCGGTCGCCCCGGTTTGGCGTTCAGTTGCCCTTGCTGTGCGGCGAATCCGGCATGCGCTGCGGGGGGGGCCGTGCGGGCCACCACCGGCCGCTCCATCACCCGCGCCGGGGGCTTGTCGCCCACTGCGCCGGCGCCATGCACGCTGGTTTGCGTGGGGGCCACCGGCGCGGCCGCTGCGACTTGGGCCGTGGCGAGGGCTTCACGCGGCACCCGCACAGCCGAGCGCGACACCGGTTGCGACTGCGCGAACACCGTGGTGGGCACCGCCACCACGGCACCGGGCACCTGCCGGTTGGCGTAGACCACGTTGGTGATGTTGGTGACATTGGTGGTGTTGTAGCTGTTGTAGGTGGTGTTGATCACGGTGGTATTGACCACGGTGTTGCTGCGGTTGACGTTGTCGAAGTAACCGCGACTGACTTGATAGGGCGGTCGGTAGATCTCGCGCGGCGCCAGGGGAAACCACGCCACGCCGCCCACGTTGCCGCTGGAGATGGTCAACTGGAAGTTGTTGCCACCGACAAACGCCACCAGCGCTGGCGCGTAGTAGGCGCGCGTGCGCACCGGCCCAGGTACCCAGGCCCAGGTGCCCTGCAAATTGGCCCAGCGCCCGTAGTGCGACACCGCGAAACCCCATGGCGCGTCGTCGATCCAGGTCCAGCCCCAGGGGTCGACCCAGGTCCAATGCCCGTCGCGGTAGGGCGCCCAGTCGGAGCCAACGCGTGTGGGTACCCAGACCCGGCCGTAACTTGGCTCGACGCGCCAACTGCCGTTGGCGTCCAGGTCATGGTAGCCCAGTACATCGGGTGACACATAGCGCGCCGAGGCCGAGTTGTCATAGCTGCGGTCCCGGCTGTCGGACCAGCGGTCGAATTCGTCCGGGCGCGCTGGCGCCACTCGTTCGTAGTCACGCAAGTCGGTGCCGGTGAACCGATAGGCCTGGCGCGCGTCAATCACATAACTGGCCTGTTCGCCGTAGGCTTGGCCCTGGCCTTTGCGCACCACGATGGTGGTGTCTTGCCCGTCCGGGGCCACCTCGATGCGGTACAGGCCCGGCTGGCGCAGCGTGAAGGCAAGATTGGGGGTGTCGACCTCGAACACCTGGTTTCGGTCCAGACGACGCACGCGCACCGTCAAAGTGCCCTGTGTCAACTGCAGTTGCGTGATTCGCTCGTCGAGGTTGAGCACCGACAGGCTGGTTTGCGCCCCCATGCGCACCACCGCGCCGCCCAACTGCACCTCGGCCCGGGCGCGGGCATTGGTCCACAGGCGGTCGCCGTTGGTCAAGGGGCGGTTAACGGTCGCCCGTGCCCAATCGTCCTCGCCGGCTGGCGAGAGACTGACCGCGCCGCTGGTGTAGCCCAGTCGCGCGACGCGCGTGGGCGGGTCCGCGCTGGCCGCGCCGCCAAAGACCAACATCGCGACTGCGGTCGCGATCACTGAAGCCCGTAGGCGCAAACCTTGGATATGCATAACAACTCCTGATGGCAAAAAGCTTGGTGGTGCGAGGCCCGGTTGCGGGCTAGGCGCTGAGGTGCCACTTGACCCAGTCCACGTAGTGCTTCATCCAGGCCTGCAGAAACTTGCGTTGCGAATCGCCGAGCCTGCCGGTTGGCCCAAACAGGCCCTCCGTGGCGTGGATGAAGGCCTCGGGCTGGCCCATGGTGGGCACCTCCAGGTAAGCCAGGATGCTACGAAGGTGTTGTTGCGCGACCGCACTGCCGATTACCCCCACCGAGGCGCCGATAACCCCGGCCGGTTTGCCGGCAAAGGCGTTTTGACCGTAGGGACGCGAGGCGTGGTCGATCGCGTTCTTGAGCACACCGGGGATCGATCGGTTGTACTCCGGCGTGACAAACAGCAGGCCCTGCGCGCTGGCGATGTCGGCTTTGAGCCGTTGCACCGCCTCGCCTGGCGTGGCGTCGTCGTCCTGGTTGTACAAGGGCAGGTCGCCGATCTTCACCTGCCGGAACGTGAAATCCGCCGGCGCCAGCTCGGCCAAGGCGTTGGCCAGGCGACGGTTGAACGAATCCTTGCGCAAGCTGCCGACGATGACGGCGATGTGGTACTCGTCCAT
>JAUXWC010000149.1 GCA_030685025.1 Rhodoferax sp. | reverse complement strand
GCAACGCCGTTATATTGCTAAAATCACTTATTGTATAATAATAGTTATTCATCCTTTGGAGGAAAAATGCAAGCATATCGTTATGAAACATTTGTTAGAAAAGCTTTTGGGTACAAATTGAACAAAGTTATTGAAAGAGGAGGCGACCCTGCCGGTTTGGCAGAAGCCGACATTTTCAATAATTCAGAAATAGACTCCGTAAAAAAAGGAGTTAAAGAATCAATGAAAATATTTATAGATGATATTATTTCAAAGAAGCAACCCGATGATACCGAAATTGCAAAAATGCAAAAATTTATGAGCGATGTACAAAGCGCTACTGATGTGAAAGAGATATCTATTCTAATTGAATATTTTGAGGATGTTGTCTTCGATAAATATTACAATATGAACCAAGGTATTATTACAATGAAATAATAAGAAATTATTAGTTGAATAAAATGAATGATATAAATGAATATTTAAAGAGCACAAAAAGTGCTGTTATAAAATTATTTGAAGCATATTATTCATATTGGGAATTGATGGAGGAACCTAAGCGACCTGTATTTACTTTTTGCGGAGATATAGATACTGAAGATTATCGTTTAGCATTTAATGAATGGGAAAAGGAAAACAGAGATATCTTAGATGCACGAATCAAACGAGACAATGAATTTGCTTTTGAATTCTTTTCTCGTTCAACTTTGATGGGGACTGTTCTACAATATGCTTTTTGGGGAATCGATAAATTTTCTAAAAATGAAACCGTACACGAAGATTTTAAAGATTTAATCAAAACAAATTCAAAAGTAAAAAAATTTTGTATTGGTCGTCTATATGAAGAAATCCCAATTGGATTGATAATATATGCTGGCAGAAATCAAGCAGTGCATTTTGATGATAGTGACTTACATCCGGTTTCCAGACGAGTATTTGAAAAGCTAACGAACTGGTATAGCCCAACTTTTAAAAAATGGTATCGTAGCGATTATTTCGATTTAGATAATTCTAATGTTCTCAATTATGCTGAAAATGTTACTTACGTATTAGACTGGAGAAATTATGAATCTTATGAGACTGATATAAAGCAAATGTTAAACGCAATATAACCAGCCAATCAAGCGGACGCCGTTTTCGCATTTGGCATTTTCGTAATTATTAACTTTGTTCTTCCGTGTAAAGGTTCTTATTCAAAGTTGTTCGAAAAATAAATTTTTATGAAATAAAAAGTTGTTGGTATTGTTCGGCATCCTTGTTTTGGGGCGCCGCTTATCGGCAACGTCGTTAT
>JAUXWC010000145.1 GCA_030685025.1 Rhodoferax sp. | reverse complement strand
GCCAGGACCACCACCCGGTGTCGCAACTGGCCGCAGTGCGTTCGCACCAACCCAGGGCACAACCCTTTGCCGGCACCGAGCGGCGTGGGGGCGGCGTGCCCAAGGGCGCCGCCGCGCGCGGGCGCGCCAGCTCGGCCAAGGCGTCGCCGACGGCTCCTGCGGTCGCGCTGCATAGGGCGACTGAGCCAACCCGGTCAGCGACCAAGGCTACCGCGGCGGATGGCGATGCGCAATGGGAGTCCTTTTAGGGCCGGCGCGCCCAGTCAGACTGGGGGGTGTTTTCATACGACGAGGATAGCCCAAGGAGTACTGATCGACCTCAAAATGCAGCGTGATCGGAAGAGGTATGCTGCACCGCAGCAAGCTCTTTGTTTTTGGACGCCGTATGGACAAGCACTTTCTGACGCCCCTTTTCGCACCCAGCTCGATTGCAGTGTTTGCCGGCAAGGCCGACGAGCCGGATACGCAGACGCCGCAGGCGCAGGCCCTGCACCGTGCGTTGCGCTCGCAGCGGTTTACCGGAACGCTGGTGTTTTTGGACATTCACTTCAGCGGAACCTTGGCAGATCTGGCCCACACCCAGGCGGATCTGGCGATCATCGTGTTGCCCGCGGATGAGGTCGCTGCGGCGTTGGAGATTGCCGGTCGCATCAAGTGTCGTGCCGCTTTGCTGATTTCTAGCGGCGTGGCGGTGGCCCAGGCGACGGAACTGCACAAGATTGCCCGGCGCCATGGCATTCACCTCCTAGGTCCCAATTGCCTGGGTTTTCAGCGGCCGCAGTTGCAACTCAATGCCAGCGTGGCCGGGGCCTTGGCCGCACCGGGGCCGCTGGCGCTGGTGTCGCAGTCGGGGGCGTTGACGGCATCGATTCTCGATTGGGCGCGCAAGAACGGCGTGGGTTTCTCCACCGTGGTCTCGCTGGGCCCCAACACGGCGGTGGACATGGCGCAGGTGCTCGACTTCCTGGCGGCCGACGCTCAGACCCACAGCATCGTGGTGTACCTGGAAGGCATCAGCAATGCGCGGCGCTTCATGAGTGCGCTACGGGCGGCGGCCAGCGCCAAGCCCGTGGTGGTGCTCAAGGCCGGACGCAGGCCGGCGGGCAACCGTGCCGCGCTGACGCATTCGGGCGCGATTGTCGGCAGCGACGATGTGTTTGACGCCGCCTTGCGCCGCGCCGGTGCGGTGCGGGTGCGCTCCTTCGTGGCCTTGTTTTCAGCGGCCAAGTGCCTGGCCGCGCGTTACCGCCCGGTCGGGCGCCGGCTGGCCATCGTCACCAATGGTGGCGGCCCCGGCGTGCTCGCCGCCGACTGGATCAGCGAGATCAACCTGCAACTGGGCTGCCTGACTACCGAGCAGGCGCAGGCCCTGCAAGCGCAACTGCCGCCGCTGGCGTCCTTGTGCGACCTGATGGACCTCTCCGAAGATGCCGGACCGGAGCACTTCCGCGCGGCCATCGAGGCAGCCGGCAAGGCGCCGCAAATCGACGGCGTGCTGGCCATCTATTCCCCCAAGGTCGGCACCGACGGCGCCGCCATTGCCACGGCGCTGGCGAACACCAACCAGCGGCTTGGCAAGCCCTTGCTGACCTGCTGGATGGGCGACGCCACCGTGGGCGAGGCGCGCCAGATCCTCAACGACGCGGCCATCCCCACCTTTCGCACGCCGGAGGCGGCGGTGGGCGCGTTTGGCAACATTACGTCGTTCTATCAGAACCAGCAGTTGTTGCAGCAGACGCCGCCGCCCTTGTCGGATCTGGCCAAACCCGATGTCGAGGGCGCCCGCATGCTGATCGAAAGCGTGTTGGCCGAGCGCCGCAAGGTGCTCACCGAGATGGAGTCCAAAGCGCTGCTGGCGGCGTTTCACATTCCGGTCACCAAGACCATCCTGGCGCGCAACGTCAACGAGGCGATCATGATCGCCTCGCAACTGGGTTTCCCGGTGGCGCTGAAGATCGACTCACCCGACATCAGCCACAAGTCCGACGTGCAGGGCGTGGCGCTCAATGTGCTCAATGCGGTGGGGGTGCGCGATACTTACCTGGAGATGATGCAGACGGTCGCCAAGCTGCAACCCGACGCCCGCATCAACGGCGTCACGGTGCAAAACATGTCGACGCAGAAGCGTGGCCGCGAGATCTACATCGGCCTGGTCACCGACGATCCGTTTGGACCGGTGATTGCATTTGGCGCGGGGGGCACCATGATCGAGTTGATCAACGACCGCGCCATGGAACTGCCGCCGCTCAACCAGTTCCTGGCGCGCAGCCTGATCGAGCGCGCCCGCGTGTCCGAGACGCTGGGCGAATGGCGTGGTGCCACCGCGATCAAGATGGAGGCGCTCGAACAGGTATTGCTGCGCGTGTCGGAAATGGTCTGCGAGCTGCCACAACTGCGCGAGATGGACATTAATCCGATCATCGTGGACGAGTCCGGCGCACTGGCCGTGGATGCGCGCATCGTGATTGACAGCGCGCCGCCCTCGGCGCGCCATTACAACCACCTGGCCATCCTGCCCTACCCGTCGCAGCACGAGCAGGTTTGGCCGCTGCGCGGCGGTGGCGAGTACACGGTGCGGCCGGTTCACCCGGATGATGCGACCATGCTGCAGGAGTTCGTGCGACGCCTGTCGCCGCAGAGCCGCTACTTCCGCTTCGTCTCCAGCATGCAGGAGCTGCCGGCCAGTATGTTGTCGCGCTTCACGCTGATCGACTACGACCGCGAAATGGCTTTGGTGGCGGTGTGCCGCGAGCGCGGTGTGGGGGCCGATGGCGAGCCGATCGAGACCTCACGCATTGTGGGTGTGTCGCGCTACATCACCAACCCGGACCGCGCCTCGTGTGAGTTCTCGCTGGTGGTGGCCGATGACTTCAAGGGCCAGGGTCTGGGTTCACGCCTGATGTTGTCGATCATGGATTTCGCCCGCGAAAAAGGCCTGACCGAGATGGAGGGCCTGGTGTTGGCCAACAATCCAAGCATGCTCAAGCTGATGAAGGGCCTCGGGTTCGTGGCCAAGACCTTCGAGGAAGATGCCGACTTCAAGCTGGTGACGCACGCGCTGTAGGGCAAGCGCCATGGATTGCCGCGCTGCGCTCGCAATGACGAGGCGCGGGTGAACATGCGAGCTCAGCCGTCATCGCGAGCGTAGCGTGGTGATCCACGCACTGCGTGCTGTCCAGTCGTTCAAACCCGCGACGGTCGCGGCGTCAAGTGGGATACGTGCCGGGCAACAAAATGCGCTTGTCCACCGTGGCGATATTGGTGTGGCCGCAAAAGGCCATGGTCAGGTCCAGCTCTTTGTGGATGATCTCCAGCACCTTGTCCACGCCGGCTTCGCCCATGGCGCCCAGGCCGTAGAGGAAGGCGCGGCCGATGTAGGTTCCTTGCGCACCGAGTGCGCGGGCCTTGAGCACGTCTTGCCCGCTGCGGATGCCGCCGTCCATGTGGATTTCAATTTCCTTGCCCACCGCCGCCACGATTTGCGGCAGGGCGCGGATCGACGATTCGGCGCCGTCGAGCTGGCGCCCGCCGTGGTTGGAGACGATCAGCGCGTCGGCCCCGGAGTCGACGGCCAGGCGCGCATCCTCCACATCCTGGATGCCTTTGAGAATCAGCTTGCCACCCCAGCGCTTCTTGATCCACTCCACATCGCCCCAGTTGAGCGCCGGATCGAACTGCTTGGCGGTCCACTCGGCCAGATTGCCCATGTCATCCACGCCGGAGACATGACCCATGATGTTGCCAAAGCCGCGACGCCGCGTCCCCGCCATCCCCAGGCACCAGCGCAGTTTGGTGGCTAGGTTGATCAGGTTCGCCAGCGTCGGCTTGGGCGGCGCGGACAGCCCGTTCTTCAGGTCCTTGTGGCGCTGGCCAATGATCTGCAGGTCCAGCGTAAGCATCAGGGCTGAGCAGTTGGCTGCTTTGGCTCGGTCGATTAGGCGCTCAATGAAGCCGCGGTCCTTCATCACGTAAAGCTGGAACCAGAACGGATGGCCGCCGGTCTCCTTGGCCACGTCCTCGATCGAGCAGATGCTCATGGTCGACAGCGTGAACGGGATGCCGAATTTCTTGGCTGACCGGGCCGCCAGGATTTCGCCGTCGGCGTGCTGCATGCCGGTCAGACCGGTTGGCGCGATGGCCACCGGCATCGCCACCGGCTGGCCGATCATGGTGGTGGCGGTGCTGCGGTTTTCCATGTTCACGGCCACGCGCTGGCGCAGCTTGATCTTCTGGAAGTCGCTTTCGTTGGCGCGGTAGGTGCTTTCGGTCCACGAGCCGGAGTCCGCGTAGTCGTAGAACATGCGCGGCACACGCTTCTTGGCCAGCACACGCAAGTCTTCGATGTTGGTGATCACGGTCATGGCGGTCTTTCTGGTGGTTGAACGGGCTGATCGAATGGTAATGCGCCACTTCGCTTCCCGGTTTGAAATGTGCCCGATGCGGATTGAAAAAAATTGCCCACGCCTAGAATCGGTCCATGTTTGATCTTTTTCCACGGTTGCGCCGAATCTCGGCGGGGCTGTTCGTGGCGGGCTTGTGCGGCGTGACGGTCCTGGCCCAGGAGGCTGGCAAGCCAGCCGTGCCACGCAATGGCCAGGAGCCCGCGCAGGTGTCGCACGATGCCCAGCGCGCGTACGAGTCCTCGCGCGACAAGCTGGTGCAGATTCGCACGCTGCTGCGCAACACCAACACCCAGTCGAGCGTCGGCTCGGGCTTCTTCGTGTCCCAGGATGGTTTGATCATCACCAACTTTCACGTGGCCAGCCAGCTCGCCTTGGAGCCCGATCGCTACCGTGGCGTGTACGTGCCGGTCGACGGCAAGCAGGCCGATGTGGAGTTGCTGGCGTTTGACGTGCTGCATGACCTGGCGCTGCTGCGCGTCAAGGATGTTGGCCCGCAGCGCCCGGTGCTGGCGTTTCGCGGCAAGGACGTGGCGTTGCAGCGCGGCGAGCGCCTGTACTCGCTGGGCAACCCGCTGGACATCGGTTTTGCGGTGACCGAAGGCACCTACAACGGCCTGGTGCAGCGCAGCTTCTACCCCCGAATCTTCTTTGGTGGCGCGATCAATCCCGGCATGAGCGGCGGGCCGGTGATCGACGAGGCCGGGCTGGTGATAGGGATCAACGTGTCCAAGCGGCTGGACGGCGAACTGGTGAGCTTTCTGGTGCCGGCGGAGTTTGCGCAGGCCCTGCTGGCGCGCTCCGCCACGGCCCCCGCGCTGACGCGCAAGGCGCACGCCGAAGTCACCCGTCAACTGACGGCGCATCAGGACCAGGTGACGCAACGTTTCACCAGTACGCCCTTCAAGGCGCAGCGCCATGGCGGCTACAGCGTGCCGGTGCCCGACGACGCCCTGGCGCGCTGCTGGGGGCGGGCGCGCGACCCGGATTTCAAGGCCTTTGATCTGGAGCGCACCAATTGCCAGCTCGACAGCCAGTTGTTCGCCGGCGAGACCACCACCGGTTTCATCCGGGTGCGCTACGAGGCCTACGGCGCGCCCAAGTTCAGTGCCTTGCGGTTTGCCCGCATGTACTCGGACAGCATGGGCAACGAGCCGTTTGCCGTGCGCGCCACCAGCCGCATGACGGCGGCCGAGTGCTCCGAGCGCTTCATCGACCGTGATGGCATGGCGATGCGCGCGGTGGTCTGCATGAACGCCTACCGCAAGTTCCACGGGCTATACAACGTGTCGGTATTGGTCACCTCGCTCAATCGACCGACCCAGGGTGTGCAGGGACGCCTGGACGCGCACGGCTTCAGCTTTGACAACGGCCTGGCCCTGGTGGCCTACTATTTGAACGGTTTCAAATGGGAAGGCACACGATGAGCGGCGGCGACACCGTGATGATGGAGGACGACGCCGACACCGACAAGTCCGGGCCGGGCTCCGATGCTGGTCCCCATCGCGGCGGCGGCCTGCTGGGGCTGCTTGAGGTGTTCGACCGCAGTGGTGCGACGCTAGCCCGCCTGCCGGTGAAGCGTTGGCCGGTCACGGTCGGCCGCGCATTGTCGGCGGACCTGGTGCTGGACGATGACCATGTCGCGGCCGAGCACTTGCGCATCGAGCAGGCACCATCCGGCGCGATTCAGGTGTGTGTACTCGACACCATCAATGGCGTGCGGCGCGGCAGGAAGCTGCACCGGCGCGGCGAACAGTTTGACTGGAGCGGTGAGGACGACCTTGGGCTGGGCCGCTCGCGCCTGCGCCTGCGCCTGCCTGGCATGTCCATTGCCCCCGAGCAGGTTCTGCCCAGCTCGCCGTGGCGTGTGGTCGGCCTGACCCTGGCCCTGCTGCTGGCGGTGTTTGGCCTGAGTTTGCTGCAAGCGTGGTTTAAAGTGACCGAGCCGGGTAAGTTCGCGCAGGCCGCGCTATCGCTGGTGGGCGTGCTGCTGGGCGGTCTGGGTGTGTGGGCCGGTCTGTGGTCCCTGGCCACCAAGCTGTTTACCGGCCATCCGCAGTTCTGGCGGCATGTGCGCATCGCCTGTGCCTTCTCGCTGCTCGAACCGCTGGTCACGGGCAGCGGCTATCTGTTGGCTTTCGCGTTCTCGTGGGAGAGTCTGGCACGGTTCAATTTTCTGTTCAGCATCCCGGTGATCGCGGCCGGCGTCATCACGCATTTGCTGGTGATCGCGCCGCAGCGCCGTCGCGGCCTGATCGCCATTGTGGCGGGCGTCGCCTTGCTGGGGGTCGGGGCGATGATGGGGACCACCTGGCTGCAGAACAAGCGTGCCTCCAACCAGTTGTACTTGTCGGCGCTGTTCCCACCAGGCTGGCGCCTGGTGCCGACGGTGCCAGTGGACCAGTTCATGCGTGAGGCCGCAACGATTCGCCAGCGGCTCGACGAGCGGCTCAAGGCCCAGGACGAGGATGCGCCGGGGGATGAGGATGAGGACTGAGGTCGCGCCTCGGAGCGACAGACTGTCCACCCAGGGGCCGATGCAGACTGCGGACGTTTTAATCATCGGTGCCGGCATGGCCGGCGCCTCGGCGGCGTATTTTCTTGCGCCGCATGCGCGGGTGGTGGTGTTGGAGCGCGAGTCGCAGCCGGGCTACCACGCCACCGGACGCTCGGCGGCGATGTATGCCGAGTCCTACGGCAACGCCACGGTGCGTGCGCTGACCACCGCCTCCAAAGCGTTCTACGTCCGCCCTCCAGGCGGCTTTTCCGATTACCCGTTGTTGACGCCGCGCGGCGCCTTGACGGTGGGCGGTGCCGCGCAACACGACAGCCTGCGCGCAAGCTGGCACGACTTGCTGGCCATGGTGCCCAACGTCGAGTGGTGGACGCGGGATCAGATTCAGCGGCGGGTGCCGGTACTGCGCCCCGACGCGGCCGTGTTTGCGGTGTTTGAGCCCGACGCCATGGACATGGACGTGCACGCCATTCACCAAGGTTTCTTGCGCGGCGCCAAACAGGCTGGCGGGCAACTGGTGTGTGGCGCCGAGGTCGCCCGGGTCTGGCGCGAAGGGGGTCTGTGGAACGTGCAGACCACGGCCGGCGGCTTCTGTGCACCGGTGCTGGTCAATGCGGCCGGCGCCTGGTGTGACGAACTGGCTCGGTTGGCGGGCGTTGCACCCATCGGACTGGTGCCGATGCGGCGTACCGCCTTCACCTTCGAGGCACCGGCCGGTGTCGACATCCATGGCTGGCCCTTGGTGATCGACGCCAACGAGAGTTTCTATTTCAAGCCCGACGCCGGGCTGCTGCTGGCCTCACCCGCCAATGCGGACCCGGTGGCGCCGCAGGACGTGCAGCCCGAGGAACTGGATGTGGCGATTGCCGTGGACCGGCTTGAACACGCCACCACCTTGACGGTGCGGCAGGTCAGGCGCAAATGGGCCGGCCTGCGTTCCTTCGTGGCGGACAAAACGCCGGTGGCCGGTTTTGCTCCGGACGCGCCAGGCTTCTTTTGGCTGGCCGGTCAAGGCGGCTACGGTATCCAGACCGCGCCGGCCCTGGGGGAGTTGGTGGCGGCGCTGGTGCGGGGCTTGCCGGTGCCGACCGCCATGGCGGCACTCGGGGTCAACGCCCAGGATCTGTCGGCGAGTCGCCCGGCGCTGCGAGACCAGCAGGGTAGTGATCAGGGAAGCTGAGACAAATAGTCCGCCACGGCTTTGGTCTCCATCTCCGTCAGGCGCGAGGCCACCAGGTGCATGGCCTCGTTGTCATTGGTGCGGGTGCGCTGATTGAAGTCTTTCAGTTGGGTCAGCAGGTAGCGCGCGCTTTGCCCCGCCAGGCGCGGCAGACTGGCGGTGCCATAGGCTTTTTCACCGTGACAGGTGACGCACGCGGGCACCCCCGACCAACTGTTGCCCTTGCTGTAGATGTAGCGCCCCACGGGCAACAAATCGGCGTCCGAAACGCGGTTGGTCCGCGCCGGCTTGGCGGAAAAGAAGGACGCCAGGGCGGCAATGTTTTCCTCGGACAAATCGGCCACTTGCGGCGCCATGGTCTCGCTGACCCGCTTCTTCGATTTGAAATCCTGAAGTTGCTTGACCAGGTACTCCCGGTTCTGCGCCGCCAGCGAAGGAAAGATGGGCGAGGTGGACTGGCCCTCGGCGCCGTGGCAGGTGGCACAGCGACCGTTGACCAACTCGGTGGTGCGCGATTCCGCCGCGAGAACAGGCCCTGCGAACAGGGTGCAGGCGAGTGCCAGGCGCAAGTGTTTCATGGGTAGGCAGTAGGGTCAGGGTTTCGCCCATTGTCGGGGATGCGGGCGCGGCGTGCTGGTCGCGCGCAAGGTCAAGATTCCTGCCGACCATGGCGGAACCCCTGAAGAACCAGCTTGGCGCGGACGTGCCGCGCAGCACCGCCGCCATGGTGCGGGCGTCTGTCCAACGTTCGACAGTGATGCATTCGCGCAGGCCTCGGGCGCCTTCGAACTGTTGCCGACGCTGGCGTCGAGAGACCAGCACTGACTGCGTGCGAGCGGGACCTTGTTGTGAGGGAAGAAAGCGTGATGTCGACCTGTATCAACGGCACGTCATTGGCCGTTTGCTTGGTGTCAATTGGGTCACGCTGATGTCGCCTGTTCAAGCCACGCGCGCGGAGAGACGCCGACCCTTTGCGTGAAGACTCGGGACAAGGCCGAGGCGTTGGCGTAGCCCAGTTCGTCGGCCACGGATTTCACCGAGTGGCCGGTCCGCAATTGCGCCTGCGCGATCGTCATACGCCAGTTGGACAAGTACGCTGCCGGCGGCTCGCCCACCACGGACTTGAAGCGGACGGCAAAGGCGCTGCGCGACAATCCGGCCCGCCGCGCCATCGACTCCAGCGTCCACGGTTCCCCAGGTTGTTCGTGTAGTGCAGTCAGCGCGCGGGCTAACCCTGGGTCGGCCAGCCCCGCCAGCAGCCCCGTTGAAATACCGCCTTGGCTTGGATGGTCCAGCAGCCAGCGCAGCAACTGTAACAACACGACTTCGAACAGACGATCCGCCAGCAGGCGGTGGCCGCAGCGCACGCGTTCGGCTTCGGCAAACAGCAGTGCCAGCGACTGCTCCAGGCCCTCCACCTGGTGCAAGGGCAGCCACACCAGCGGCGGCAGGGCGCGTACCAGGGGGTGGCTGCCGCCACCGTCAAAGTGGACCGATGCACATGTGAAGTCGGCGTCTTCGGAGGGCGCGTTGTGAAACTCGTGGGCCAGCGGCCTGGGGTAGAACAACAGACTGGGTTCGCGCACCTCGAGTCGGCGGGGCGGTCCGGCGTGACGCCGGTGGGTCACCACCATGTCGCCGCACCGCAGCACATGCAGAAAGCCGCGCCCTGGCTCGGCCACAAAACTGGTGACTCCGCACAGGGGTCCGTTGTGAAACAAGTGCGCCCGCACACGAAAACGTTCCAGCAGGGCGGACAGCCGGTCTATGGGCGCAACGATGGCTTGGTTCATACTAAGGCTGGACGAATAGGTATGAATTGTGGACGAGAAGACACTAATGATACCGTCTTTGATCGGAAACTTGGCGGGTGCCATCGCGCACCTGTTCATCAAACCGTCAAAGGACACCGTATGACCCTTCCTATCAAACTGACCCAACTGGTCGCCTCCATCGCACTGGTGATCGCAAGCCCCACCATCCTTGCGCACGACGCCGTCCACACGGGCGGCATCGGCAGCAAGCCTGTGGCGAGCGTCAAAGCGCCCTACGACATCGTTCATACCAAGATCACGACCGAAGGCAATACGGCCGTGTTTCACATGGCGGTCTCCGGAAAGGCTGGTGCGCTCAAGCCGACCAAGACCGGCAAGCTGGCGGGCAGCAGCGTGTTCTCGTATGTTTGGCCCACCAGCATGGACCCGGCAGTGGTTGGCTTCGAAGCCAAGGCTGGCATCCTGGCCTTTGCCGTCACATCCCATCCCGACTTCGACGACACCCCTTTGTTTGATGAAAACGGGGATGGTGATCCCGCTAACGACGGTAACGTCTGGCACTCGCACTGGGTGGTTCTGCAGCCTGACGAGGCGTGCGGCAAAGGCGCGCTCAAGGTGGTCGACATTCCCGACGGCAGCAAGCCCAAACTGCCCAAGACCTGGCCCGGCCTGCCGGTCCTGATTGACAGCCCCGGTTGGAGCCCTCGCTTCAAGGCCAACACACTGGAAGTACGTGTCCCCTTTGACGACATCGGTGTGGTGCAGGCGGCCGGATTCGACGGTGTCACCGCCGCGCTGCGGGTCAACGCCAGCGTGCACAACCCCTTGTTGTGCGTGGTCAATGTATTCAAGGTCGCGTCGGGTGATCTATCGCTGCCGGGTAAAGTCAATCAGTAGGCGCGATTCTCGAAAGGCCGCGCCTGCCTGTCGATCCGACCGGTGCGAAGCTCGCACCGGTTAGAGTTGGCACCGACGCTTCACCAGGAGGATGCGATGGTGGCCTACCGACCGATCAACTGCGAGTTTCATGATGTGCTGGAATCCTGTGCGACCTTGCGCAAGACCGTTCACATCGAGTCGGTTTTGCCAAACGGTACGCGTCAATCCCGCCACGCCGTTATCGCCGATGTGTTCAGCAAGGAGGGTGCCGAGTACCTGATCCTCGACGACGGCGAGATCATTCGTCTGGACGCCCTGATTCGGGTCGACGGCTACGGTGCCGATGGCAGCCCTTCACGCGCTGGCTGACCGGCGCCGGGCGTGGGGTGACGGCGGGGATGCCCTTCGCCGCCGGCATATGAGGCACGGACTGCGCCGTTGCGATAGATCAATGCCCCGGGGCGCGTGCCTGCGTAGACTGGCACTTTGGCCCGGCGCTGTGCTGATCGGGCCGAACGAACCATTCAGTTGGACGGTCACGTGAGGGCCGATTGCACATGGCTCCCCCGGATCAAGCTGCTGCACCAAACCCCAAGCCGCGCCCGATCTTCGAAGCCCGTGGTCTGACCAAGGTCTACCAGATGGGCGAGGTGCAGGTGCAGGCCTTGCGCGGGGTTGACCTGGATTTGTTCGAGGGCGAGTTCGTGGTGTTGCTCGGACCCTCGGGCAGCGGCAAATCGACCCTGCTCAACATTCTGGGCGGGCTCGACACGCTCACCAGCGGCAGCGTGCGTTACGCCGACCACGACCTGAGCCTGGACGACGACACGCTGATGACGCAGTACCGCCGTTCGCACGTCGGTTTTGTGTTCCAGTTCTACAACCTGATTCCCAGCCTGACCGCCCGCGAAAACGTGGCCCTGGTGACCGAGATCGCCGAGAGCCCGATGACGCGCGAGGAGGCGCGGGCGCGGGTGGGTCTGGGCGAGCGCATGGCGCCGAGCAACGCGCTAACGCCAGCGCCAGTGGTGCCGAACTGGCGCAAGCCGAATTGCAGCGCGTGCGCGCGCTGCGCCTGCAGGGGCATGTCAGCGCCGCAGCCGAGGACCGCGCGGCCAGCGATGCGCAACGCGCTACCTCCGAACAACGCTCGGCG
>JAUXWC010000126.1 GCA_030685025.1 Rhodoferax sp. | reverse complement strand
CCTTGGCCGAGCTGGCGCGCCCGCGCGCGGCGGCGCCCTTGGGCACGCCGCCCCCACGCCGCTCGGTGCCGGCAAAGGGTTGTGCCCTGGGTTGGTGCGAACGCACTGCGGCCAGTTGCGACACCGGGTGGTGGTCCTGGCCGGCGCCAAGCTTGAACACCGCCACCACCTGCACCAGTTCCTGTGCCTGGGATTTGAGGCTGGTCGCCGCGGCGGCCATTTCTTCAACCAGGGCGGCGTTTTGCTGGGTGGCCTGGTCCATCTGGGTGACGGCCTCGCCCACCTGGGCGACGCCGCTGGCCTGTTCGCTGCTGGCCGCGCTGATCTCGCCCATGATGTCGGTGACGCGACGGATCGAGCTGACCACTTCGGTCATGGTGACGCCGGCCTGGTCGACCAGGGCGCTGCCTTGTTCGACCCGCTCGACGCTGGCGTTGATCAGGCTCTTGATTTCCTTGGCCGCTTCGGCCGAGCGTCCGGCCAGCGAGCGCACTTCGCTGGCCACCACCGCAAAGCCGCGACCCTGTTCACCGGCCCGGGCGGCTTCCACGGCGGCATTCAGGGCCAGGATGTTGGTCTGAAAGGCGATGCCGTCGATGACGCTGATGATGTCGCTGATTTTCCTGGAGCTGTCGTTGATGCCCTTCATGGTTTGCACCACCTGGCCCACCACTTCGCCACCCTTGATCGCCACGCTGGAGTCGCTCATGGCAAGTTGTTTGTCCTGGCGATCGCTGTCGGCTTTTTGCTTGAAGGTGGCACCGAGTTGCTCCATCGACGCCGAGGTTTCTTCCAGCGCGCTGGCTTGGGCTTCGGTGCGCGCGCTCAGGTCCTGGTTGCCCTGGGCGATTTCGGCGCTGGCGGTGGCGACGTTCTCGGAGCCGTGACGCACCCGAATCACCAGGTCACTCAGGCTGTCTTTCATGGTGCCCAGCGAGCCCAGCAGCAGCGCGATCTCATCCTTGCCCGTGGCATGGGCCACCACCGTGAGGTCGCCGCCGGCAATGGCCTTGGACAGGCCCGTGGCCTGGTCCAAGCCGCGACCGATGGTACGAATCAAATACGCGCCCAGCAGCCCTGCAAACCCGACTCCCAACAGAATGGACAAGATCGACAACATGCGCAGCGTTCGATAGCGGCTATCGGCGGCATCGAATTCGGCCTTGGCCTCATCGGTCTGGACCTTCACCAGCGCCTCCATGGACTCACGCGTGGCGGTGTAGAGCCTGGGTATCGCGTCCATCGCCAGCTTGGTGGCCTGCGAGAAGTCTCCCGCACGCAAGGCCGTGACCGTCGGGAGCAAACCCTCCTTCACGTACTGGGCGCGTGCCGCTGCAAACTGCTTGGCGATCTTCTCTTCCTGCACCGTCAGTTGGGTCGCCATATAGGCATCCCAGGTCTTGGTGATCACGGCGATGTTGGCCTCCACTGCGGCCGTGTTCTTGGACGCCACTTCCGGCGTGGCGTCCAGTGCGGCCGACACCAGCAGAAAACCGTTGGTGACCATGCGTCGCTGAATGTCCCCCAATTGGGCCAGCGGCACGGTATTGTTCTCATAAACCGAGTGCAGGGCGGCATTGCTGCTGGCTATTCCCCACAAGCCCAGACCACCCACCCCAGCCAACAAGACCGACATGACACCCACCAGCAGCATCAGACGCACCGAGATCTTCATTTTGCTTGTCTCCAACGTTAAGTTTGATTCCAGTCACCGGGCGCTTGCCCGATGTGACTCTAAATCAAATCCGCACCCGCAGCGTGAAATGTTGGGTGTCCCGGCACTTCAGCCGCGCCGCGCCGCCACAACGGTACGCTGGCCGACACCCAGGGCCGCCACCACACTGAGCAGCAGCACCAGAGCCGCTCCGCCCAGCGTGGCGCTGTACCAGCCGCGATCCATGAAGACGCCGAACACCATGGGCGACAGGGCAAACCCAACATCCAGACCCGAATACACCATGCCGTAGACCCGCCCAGTGGCCCCCTTGGGCGTGGCCCGCTTGATCATCATGTCGCGCGAAGGCCCGCCAATACCCACCGCAAAGCCGGTGACGGCCAACAACACCATGGTGCCGGTGGCGCCCAGCCAGCCGGTGGCGCACAAGCCCAGCAGCGCCGCGCCCATGCCCATGCAAATCGCCACCACCCGGTCACTGTGCAGGGAACGTGCCGCGACAAAGCCCCCCACCAGCATGCCCAAGGCACCACACAACATGTAGGCGGTCAGCGTCAGGGTGGCGGCCTCGAAACTCACGCCATGCAGGGCCTTGAGCAGCGACACCGAGAAACCCTGCACCACCGCCAGCGTCATGGTCGACAACAGAAAGAAGCCAAAACACCACCAGACCACGGGCAGCTTCATGAACGCCATGCTGTGTTCGGCCGGCGCACCGGCGGGGTGCACCACCACCTCGGTTTTGAGCTGCGCGCGCTTGGCATAGAGCAGTGAAAAAACCGCCAGGTACATCAAGGCCGCCGCCAGGTACGCCGTGCGCCAATTCGACAGCGCACTGACGCCGGCCAGAAACACCGGTGCCGCCGCCCAACCCAGGTTGCCGGTGAGCCCGTGCGCGCTGAAGGCGTAACCGAGCCTGGGCGCCGACACGCGCTGGTTCAGAATGGTGAAGTCCACCGGGTGAAAGGTGGCGTTGCCCAGCCCCGCCAGGGCCGCCACCGCCAGCAAGCCCGCGTAACTGGTCGCCAGGGAGGCCGCCACGCACGCCAACATGAACACGCCCAGCGCCATGAACAGCAGCACGCGCGCGCCGAGCCGGTCGACCACAAAGCCGGCGCCGGCCTGCCCCAAGCCGGAAACCACGAAGAAGGCGGTCATCAGCAAACCCAACTCCGAGTAGCTCAGTCCAAACTCGGTGATGAAGACCGGAAACAGCGGCGGCAACAACAGGTGCCCAAAGTGGGAACTGGCATGCGCCAGGCCGACCAGGCCGATCACGGTGGCATCTTGTCTGAGCGGAGCCGCTGAGCCAGTGGCGAGGGAGGCAGAAGTCATGTGCCCATGGTAGCCGCCCGCGCGCCTTGGCGCTGGCCTGCTGTCGATAATGGTGGCCGAACAGCCAACATCCGCAAGCTCTAATCAGTTGAGGACAGAGCTGAAGGTCTGTCCCGCAAAGTGAACAGCCAACATCCGACAATCAGTTGAGGACAGAGCTAAAGGTCTGTCCCGCAAAGTATCAGGAATCACCATGAGTCCTGTCCCGAACACGCCCGCCAATCGGGCTGGGCCTTCCGTCAGCACCCTGCGCCAGCTCCCCGGCGGCATCTGGGTGCTGGGTTTTGTCAGCTTGCTGATGGACATCTCATCCGAGATGATCCACAGCCTGCTGCCGATGTTCATGGTCACCACGCTGGGCACCAGCGTGTTCGCGGTGGGCCTGATTGAAGGGCTGGCCGAGTCGATTGCCTTGATGGTCAAGGTGTTCTCCGGCGCCCTGAGCGACTACCTGGGCAAACGCAAAGGCCTGGCGATGCTGGGTTACGCCATGGGCGCCTTGAGCAAACCGCTGTTTGCGCTGGCGCCTGGCATGGGCCTGGTGGTTACCGCGCGGCTGATCGACCGGGTCGGCAAAGGGGTGCGAGGCGCACCGCGCGATGCGCTGGTGGCCGACATCGCCCCCGCGCATTTGCGCGGCGCCGCGTTTGGTTTGCGCCAGTCGCTCGACACCGTGGGCGCCTTCGTCGGCCCGCTGCTGGGCGTGGGCCTGATGCTGCTGTACGCCAATGATTTTCGCGCGGTGTTCTGGTGGGCGGTGATCCCCGGCGTGTTGGCCGTGGCGCTGCTGTGGCTCGGCCTGAAGGAACCCGAGCACGCCGCCCCGGCCCAGCGCAGCAACCCGATTCAGCGCGCCAACCTGCGCCGCCTGGGCGCCGCCTACTGGTGGGTGGTGGGGATTGGCGCGGTGTTCACACTGGCGCGTTTCAGCGAAGCCTTTCTGGTGTTGCGGGCGCAACAAAGCGGCATCGCCATGGCCTTGGTGCCACTGGTGATGGTGGCCATGAATCTGATCTACGCCGCCAGCGCCTACCCGTTTGGCAAGCTGTCGGACCGGGTGAGCCACCGCAAATTGCTGGCGCTGGGCCTGGTGGTGTTGATTGCCGCGGACATCGTGCTGGCGACCTTTACCAGTATCACCGGCGTGCTGTTGGGCGTGGCCCTGTGGGGCGTCCACATGGGGTTGACGCAAGGCCTCCTCGCCACCATGGTGGCCGACACCGCCCCGGCAGATCTGCGCGGCACCGCCTATGGCTTCTTCAACCTGATGAGCGGCCTGGCGATGCTGGTGGCCAGCGCGCTGGCGGGCCTGTTGTGGGATGGCTGGGGGGCTTCGGCCACGTTCTATGCGGGCGCCGGGTTTTGTGTGTTGGCGCTGGCCGGCCTCGTCTGGCGAGCACCTGGCGCCGTCAAGCGTGCATAAGAGAATGCACGGGCCTCCACAAACACCGTGGGCACGACAACGTAACAGATCGGTTACATTTATCGGCCACATGCGCCACCCGAGCTTGATCTGAGGGAACCCTTTCCTTGCGCACCGAGATTTCAATTCGCATAGACGGTGCTGTTCCCGCGAATCTCCTGGGCACGGCGCCAGCGTGGCGCAATCCGCGCGTGCTGTGTTTGCTGGGGCTACTGTGCATTGGTCAGGTGTTGCTGTGGAGTCTGGCATTCGGCCTGAGTTACACGGCTCCAGAGATCGACAGCGCCGAACAATTCGTCTGGGCGTTCTCACTGGAGAACGGCTACTGGAAACACCCGCCCATGCCGTCGTGGATCATGCACGGCCTAATCCAGGTGTTTGGTCCCTCGGTGGCATTGCCGTTCGTCGCCACGCAGGTCAGCATTGTGCTCGCGCTGGCGCTCACATGGCGCCTGGGCTGCGAATTCATGTCACCCTCGCGTGCGCTGATCGCGATGGCGCTGACCTCGCTGGTGACCTATCACAACATGGGTGGCGACAGCTTCAATCACAACACCGCACTACTGCCGTTTCAGGCCGCCACCGTGCTGTTGTTCTTCCTGTCGACCCGGCGCGGCGCATGGCACTTGTGGGCACTCACCGGATTGTTCGCGGGGCTGACCGTACTGGTGAAGTACGTGGCGATATTGCCGCTGGCCGGACTGTTGCTGTACTTCCTACTCGACCGTTCGCTGCACCGGCGCTCTCAGTGGCTGGGGCTGCTGCTTGCCTCGGGCGTGTTCGCATTGGTGATACTGCCTCATGTTCTTTGGCTGACGGCAACCGAGTTCATGCCGTTTCGCTACGCCCGGGCAGTCGCCCGAGCCCAGCCTGGCACGCTGGCGGCGCTGGGTGGTCTGGCCGACTTCGCGCTAATTCAACTGCTGCGACTGCTGCCCTTCCTGCTTGGCCTGTGGTTCGTCTTCGCGCCGCGCCGCGGCAACGCGGCGGCCGGCGCCCCAGCGCTGCCTGCCATCGCCACTGGCGACCGCCTGTTCGTCTGGGTGGTGGGCTTGGCGCCGCTGAGTCTGGCCATGCTCATCGGTTTGCTCAGCGAAACCGAGCTGCAATCGCGCTGGGGCGCCAACGCGTTCCTGCTCAGTGGCGTGCTCGCCATGGTGACGATGCGCCGGGCAGACACCCCATCAATGCTCAACCGAACACTCGCCGCAGTCGCCCTCGCGCACCTTGTGTTGAGTCTGGGGATGACGTTGGCAAAGACCGCACTGGCCGATCAACTGCACTGGCGCACGCGCGCCAACTTTCCTGGTGCGGTGCTGGCGCGCGAAGCACGTGAGACCTGGGCTGCGCATACCCGTGTGCCCTTGCGCCTGGTGGTATCCGACATCTGGCTGGGCGGCAACATCGTTGCCAACAACAAGCGACGCATCGCGGTGCTGATCGACGGCCGCCATCTGAAATCACCGTGGATCAAGGACGACGCGGTGGATAATTGTGGCGCGCTCGTACTCGACGATTTGACCCAGGATAGTGCCGGTCGGGCCGCGCCGGATCCAGCGCTCGATGCACTGATGGCGCGCGCTGACGTGACGGGAACGTGGACGCTGCCCTGGGCAAAACACGTGTCGGCGCCCAGCGCCACCGGACGCGGTCTGATCCGGTGGGGCATCATCCTGCCGCGCTCGACGACAAGCTGCACGCTGAAGTAACGCCGCTGCCACTCAAGACAACAAGCCAAAGGGGTCGGCATCCTTGCCGTCGCCGATCAGCGGACCCATCTTGAAGATGCCACTGACACGCAAGGCCGGCTGCCCATCGGCGCTGACCTGTCCCTGGGCAAACAGCATGTTGCGCGTGGTGCGCAGCACATCGGCCTCGCCTTGCACCCAGGCGCCCAGCGGCGCGGAGCCCATATAGTCGATCTGCAGGCTGATGGTGGGCAGGAAACGCCGCTCGATCATGCCCTGGTACAAGGCCGCGCACGGCAGCAGCATGTCGCAGAAGCTCGCCAGCATGCCGCCATGGCACATTCTGAGCGGGTTGGTGTGGCGCGCCTCGACCCGAAACCCGAGCAACAGGCGCTGGCCGTTCCATTGCGCGTACAGTGGCCCGTTGTGGGCCATGAAGGGGCCGCCCATGTTGATGGCGCGAAAACCGGCCGGTATCTGTGCGGACTCGTCCGCGGCAATATCGTCAAACCCGGATGGGCTTGGGGAGGGAACTGGGGTCATGATCGGTGGCACCTTGAATGCTTGGCGGTGAGCCCACACAGACGGGGCAAGGCCACAGCTTATCAAGCCCGCCGGCGCCCGCCCTGTCCGACACGCGACACGCATCACCCTTGAGCTTCCAGACCGCGCCGACCAGCCAGCGCCGCACCGTCAGTTACGCCAGCTTCGCGACAAAGACACTGGGGTACTCCCGGCTGGCATACAGGGTCAGCGCGCGCCGGGCGCGGGTGACGGCGACGTAGAGCATATTGCGCTCCTCGCCAAAATCTGACTTCGGGGCCGGGAATTCGCCGCTCTCCAGATAGGGGATGACCACCTGATCAAACTCAAGCCCTTTCACACTGGCCATGCTGCCAATTAGCACGCCCGCGGTCTTCCTGCTCTTGAGCATGTGCAGCGACTGCTCAGCCGCGTTGAGGGATTGAAAGTACGCCGCAGCAGTATCAAACCGCGCGGCCGCGCGCTGCAGTCCGGCCAGGTTGCCGATGGCATCCTGGCGCCGTTGGTGCGAGGAGAGCCGCTCGCTGATCATGGATTTGATCTGCACGGCCTCAAGCAGCCGGCCGAGCAGCTCAGGGCCGGTCTGCTCCTTGGCCACTTTGACGGCGGCCGCAAGTCGCCGCCTCATGCCAGCATCCACATTGCGCAGGATTTGATTCTCAAACATGTGAACCAAGAAGTGCGGTGCGTGGGACAGAACGCCCAGCGCTTCATCCAATAGCGATTGCTGGGATTCGGCCTCGCGCCCTTCAACCGAAATCTTCGCGCCTGAAAAGAAGAAGATCGCCTGCATCACTTTCTTTCGCGTCTCTTCTTGCGCGACGCTACTCAGGTCTTCGGCGGCCACCGCCAGCAGCCCGCGCACCAGCAGCACTTCGGGCCGCATGAGGTAGCTGTCAAACCCGCTGGTCGTGTAGGCAACACCTTGGGCCAACAGGCCATTCTCGATGTCGACCGATTGGTAAGAATGGCGCAACAGAATCGCAAATTGGGCCGTCTTGGGCCTCGCCTTGGGCTTCCAAGCTGCCGCTGCGCTGACCACCATCGCGGCACAGTTGTTGGCGTCGTCATAGCGCAGCCATTCAATCTTCGTTTCATGCGGCGCCATCGAACGATAGGGCTTATCGGCAATGCGCTTGCCAAGGTCAGCCAGCGACTGGCCGAAGCGAAAGCTGTGGCTCAAGGGGTAGTGCGCAACGCTGCGGCCAACATGGTTTTGCAGCTCGGTACGCATGAATCTGGCCTCGGCACCGGCCGCCTCATGAATCACCTGGTCCATGTCGCCCACGCCGCAGAAGACGCTGTCGGTGGTGTCCATCAGTTCCTTGAGGACTTCATACATGGATTGGTTCAGGTCGTGCATCTCATCGACCACGATCACCTTGGCCAATGCGGGCCAGCTCCCGCAGTCCCGCACCGATTCACCTGCGATCAGCATCCGGGCGAGGTCGTAGGTGGCGTCTTGCGCGCCACGAAACACAGGCATGTCGTTGTTTTCTCGCCGGCGAATCCGCTCATAGGCGAGGAAGACTTTGAGCTGGGTGTACTCGACGCCAATGGACGCGGCGTAGTCCGGTGACACCGGCTGCTCCTGGCGTTCAAGTACATCGCGCAACGTGCCTTTGAGTCGGCTATTGACCCGAAGAAACTCCTCCACCGCGCTGTTGTCGCCAAGCGTCGGCATCAGAAGCTCAGAGCGCCATCGTTCACTTTGACTGTCGGCGACGCGCTGTATGGCTTCCCACACGTAAGGGCTGAGCGCGTCCATCTCTTCAAACACGGGAACCTGCCGTCCTTCGACTTCCCTCAGCACCTGCGTGCAAAACGACTCGAAGGTTTGAATTCGAAACCGCTGGACCAGCGTGTAAGGAACGCCAATCAACTGGAGCGCCAACTTCAACGCGACGCACGCCGTATCGGTGTAAGTCAACGCCAGAACATGATCAGGATTGATGCCACGCGCCCAAGCCTCGGCCATTCTCAACGCGAGCGTCGTGGTCTTGGTCGCGCCCGCATTGGCTTCGACAAGCACGACCCGCTCGGTGGCGATTTGAATGGCCAGTTGCTCCGCGGTCGGCACGATCGTGATCGCCTTGAACTGAACGCCTGTCTTGGAACGCGCGTCCCGCGCCGGTTGGTTCACGCTTGCCCCGCAATCACGGACAGAGCGTCGCGACGCTCCGGTCTGTCCCGCAAAGTGGACAGCCGATGGTCAGTTGAGGACAGAGCGTCGCTGCGCTCCGGTCTGTCCCGCAAAGTATCAAGTACGCGGGGGTTTCGGCTCAACATCGGTCACATCGTGCAAGGTGGCCGACCCGGTGGCTGGTGCGGGCGGTGGCGTCGCGGCAGCGCCGCTGCGGCAGACCCGCCCGAAGCCACTGCGCGGATCGATGCGCATCACGAAAGGCGAGACAGTTTGGCCGGTCAATTTGGCCCACAGGGCGCGTAGCCCCCACAGGAGCAGCACCAGCACCGCCGCGACGGCCAGACTGAGCGCAAACACCAGTCCAGCCACCAGCAACAGCACGCGCAGCACGAAGGAAAACAGACTCATCATGCGTCGATTGTGCCTGCGGCCAAGCCCTTAGTGCGAATGGCACTTACTTAACGTGTTTGCCCAAGAACTTCCAGTTTGGTGGTAGATCGATGCATAGGACTGGATCGACTGCAAAAGAGAGCATGCGCCAATTGGCGGGCACGGGGATCAGGCTGCCTGGGTGTTCTGCTCCGTGTCCTCCGCCCTGCGGGCTCCCCCTTGACCTGCGCAGAACACCCAGGCAGCCTGATCCCTAAGTTACGCGGTTTGTTGGCCCGCGAGAAAAGCAGCAGCCCCTCGCAGCAGCAGGGTGGGGGTACACGCCAAAGTGAGGTCAAGGAGGAGCCCGAAGGGCGGGGGACACGAACGGCGGCGTGTGCTCCTACCCTGCTGCGAGTTCAGCACAATGACTCTGCACAAAAGCCTCGACAGGCTCAGTGCAAACGGAATTTCCTTTAAGTAAGTGCCATTCCCCTTAGTGCCTCACGCGCTCAAACGTGAACTGCCCGGGCGCCCGAATCGGGTCCACATCGACCGGGATCACGTCCTTCGGTGCAAACTTGCCTTCCAGCAACAGCTTGGAGAGCGGATTCTCGATGCGCTGCTGAATGGCGCGCTTCAGGGGACGCGCACCAAACACCGGGTCGAAGCCGACCTTGGCCAGCTCGGCCAGCGCGGCGCTCGATACCTCCAGCAACAAGTCCATCTTGGCCAGACGGTCCTGCAGCAGCTTGAGCTGGATCTTGGCGATCTCGGCAATATGGCCGGCGTCCAGTGCATGGAACACCACGGTCTCGTCGATGCGATTCAAGAACTCCGGGCGGAAGTGGTTCTTCAGCTCCCCGGTCACGGCGTCGCGAATGTCCTCGCTGTCCTGCCCCACCATGCTCTGAATCATCTGCGAGCCGATGTTGCTGGTCATGACAATCACGGTGTTCTTGAAATCCACGGTGCGGCCCTGGCCATCGGTCAGGCGCCCGTCGTCCAGCACCTGCAACAACACGTTGAAGACGTCCGGGTGCGCCTTTTCCACCTCGTCGAGCAGCAACACACTGTAGGGTTTGCGGCGCACCGCTTCGGTCAGGTGGCCACCCTCCTCGTAACCCACATAGCCAGGGGGCGCACCAATCAGGCGGGCCACCGAGTGTTTCTCCATGAACTCGCTCATGTCGACACGGATCAGGTGGTCATCCGAGTCGAACAGGAAGCCCGCCAGGGCCTTGCACAGCTCGGTTTTTCCCACGCCCGTGGGACCCAGGAACAGGAAGGAGCCGGTCGGGCGGTTCGGGTCGCTTAGTCCCGAGCGCGAGCGACGAATGGCGTTGGCCACGGCCGAAATCGCCTCATGCTGACCGACCACGCGCAGATGCAGCTTGTCTTCCATCAGCAGCAGCTTGTCGCGCTCGCCCTGCATCAGTTTGGATACCGGAATGCCGGTGGCGCGTGCCACCACTTCAGCGATTTCCTCGGCGCCCACCATGGTGCGCAGCAACTGCGGACGCCCACCATCCTTGGCGTCCTTGGCCTTGCCCTCTTCCTTGGCCTGCGCGGCCTTGAGCTGCTGCTCCAGCGCCGGCAGCTTGCCGTAGCGCAGCTCGCCGGCGCGATTGAAGTCGCCCTTGCGGGTGAACTCTTCAATCTGGAACTTGAGCTTGTCGATCTCTTCCATCAAGGTCTTGGAGCCCTGGGCCTGGGCTTTCTCGGCTTTCCAGATTTCGTCCAGATCGGCGATCTCTTTCTGCAGCTTGCCGATTTCCTCCTCGATCAAGTCAAAACGCTTTTGCGAGGCCTCGTCTTTTTCGCGACGCACCGCTTCGCGCTCGATCTGCAACTGAATCAGCCGCCGATCCAGTTTGTCCATCACCTCGGGCTTGGAGTCGAGCTCGATCTTGATCTTGCTGGCGGCCTCGTCGATCAGGTCAATCGCTTTGTCCGGCAGGAAGCGGTCGGTGATGTAGCGATGACTGAGTTCAGCGGCGGCCACAATCGCCGGGTCGGTGATCTGCACGCCGTGGTGCGTTTCGTAACGGGCCTGCAGGCCGCGCAGAATGGCGATGGTGGCCTCGACCGTCGGTTCGCCCACCAGGATCTTCTGGAAACGGCGTTCCAGGGCGGCATCTTTCTCGATGTACTTGCGGTATTCGTCCAGCGTCGTGGCGCCCACGCAATGCAGCTCGCCGCGCGCCAGGGCGGGCTTGAGCATGTTGCCGGCGTCCATCGCGCCTTCGGCCTTGCCGGCGCCGACCATGGTGTGCAACTCGTCGATGAACACAATGGTTTGGCCTTCGTCCTTGGCCAGGTCCTTCAACACATTCTTCAGCCGCTCCTCAAACTCGCCGCGAAACTTGGCGCCGGCCAGCAGCGATGCCATGTCCAGCGACAACACCCGTTTACCCTTAAGAGAATCCGGCACCTCACCGGCCACAATGCGTTGCGCCAAGCCTTCCACAATCGCGGTCTTGCCGACGCCCGGCTCACCAATCAGCACGGGGTTGTTCTTGGTGCGGCGTTGCAGTACCTGGATGGCGCGGCGAATCTCATCGTCGCGGCCGATCACCGGGTCGAGCTTGCCTAGGCGGGCGCGCTCGGTCAGGTCAATGCAGTATTTCTTGAGTGATTCGCGTTGGTCTTCGGCATCCGCACTGTCTACTTTTTGGCCGCCGCGCACCGCTTCGATGGCCGCCTCCAGCGACTTGCGGGTCAAGCCGTTGTCGCGCGCCACCTTGCCAACGTCGGCCTTGCTGTCGGCCAAGGCGAGCAGAAACAGCTCGCTGGCAACGTACTGGTCACCTCGTTTGATCGCTTCTTTCTCGCTGGCCTGCAGCAAGCTGATGCTGTCGCGCCCCATTTGCACCTGCTCCTGGCCCTGCACCTGCGGTAGCCGGTTCATGGCGGCCTCGGCGCCCGCCAGCAGTCCTGGCACGTTGACCCCTGCGCGCTGCAGCAAGGCGCGCGGCCCGTCCTCTTGCCGCAGCATCGCCACCAGCATATGGACTGGCTCGATGTAGGCGTGGTCGGCGCCCAGGGCCAAGGTCTGCGCCTCGCCCAAGGCTTCCTGAAATTTGGTCGTGAGTTTATCGATTCGCATACAGATCCCCTTTGTTCGAACGCAACTTGGGTTGACTGACGCCATTTCAAGTGAAGCGCCAATCGGTGTACATGACTAAAATCAACAGCATCCCTAATTCGTCAAGGACAGAGCTTGTTCGCTTCGCGTAACTGCGGTCTGTCCCGCAAATCATCCCTAATCCGTTGAGGACAGAGCTTGTTCGCTTCGCGTAACTGCGGTCTGTCCCGCAAATCATGAAAATTCACCAACTGCAAGCCACTTACCTGGTCGAGCACGACCGCATTCTGGTCCGCTTGAACACCCATGCGGGCGAAGAGCTGCGACTGTGGTTGACCCGACGAATGGTCAAGAACCTGTTTCCCCACATGCTGCAGGCATCGACCGAGATCGCCGCGCCGCTGGCGCTGAGCGCCAGCCATGATGGCTCCGACCGCCGGGCGTTGGCCGAATTCAAGAAGCAAGAAACGCTACAGAAGAGCGACTTCAACACGCCCTTCAGCACCCAGGCGGCGATATTGCCGATCGGCGGTGACCCCCTGCTGGCCACCACCGTTCACGTTACCCCCACCGGCAGGGGCTCGCTACGCGTTGGTTTTGAGGAAAAAGTGCCCGGTGCGGCCCAGTCACGCGGCTTCGAGGTGACGCTCGGTCCAGACTTGCTCCCAGGCTTCATGCACTTGCTTGAACTCGCGCTCAAACATGCCGACTGGGGCATTGCGCTGCGTGAGGTGGAAACCGTTCAGGAAGCCAACCCAATGGACACCTTCGCCACCGCGCAGGCGCCCAAGTACCTCAACTAATTGCGCTCAAGTAGGTGCTGTGGGAATCGTGGTTGGCCCACCGCTGTGGGTGTCCGTCAGATCCAGGTCCAGTTCGCTGGTAGGGCCCGCGTCGTCCAGCAGGATATCGGGCTGGGTCAGGTCCTGCGAAGCAAGCCTGGCGCGAACGGCTGACGATGGCATGGCCGTGAAGCTGCCGTCCTTGGCGGCTGGCAGCGCGACGATGGTGTGCGCCACCGCATGCAAGAACAAAAGCTCACGAAACGCCGCCAGGTCAAAGGGCTGACTGCTGCTGCCCCAGGGGTCGCGCAAGATGCAGGCCTCGATGACCGCGAGCACTTTCGGGTCCGGCCAGATCTTGGCGATGGCGGACAAAACCTCGGGGTAGGCCTCCAGGCTCTTGCCTTCGTCCTTGAACTGCGCAAACTCCGGGGTGTTGGCGTTGAACAGCAGGTTGAAGTCTTCGCGAACCCGCCGGAAATCGGTCTTGCGGCTCGGCACATGCAACAGCGCGAGCAAATCCAGATAGACCAGCGGGTTAGGCGCATCAGTGGCGCTGATCTGCTCCTCCAGGACCCGAATCGCCCGATCGGTCTGCCCCAGCGACACAAAAAACTCGGCCTGCTGGCGAATGTCGAACACGGCATCGGCGCTCAGAGCGCCCCGGTGCGATGGTTTGGCCGCCTCGGCTGGCCGCACCGGCACCGGACTGCGAATCGCGCTCTGGGGTGTGCCCGACTGCATCAGCTTGTCGAAATTGGACTCGCTCATTTCGATCAGACTGACGTCCACTTCGGAAGGTGGCCCGGTGCGGTCAAGCTGGTCTGACAAGGCCCGCAGCCGCGACGCCCTGGCGGCCGCCGGGTCTTGCAAGGGAGTCGGCTCGGACAGGGGCGTGGACACTGGCGCGGGCGCCGGCTGTGGGCGGGACTCGACAGCCTCCTGTGCCTGCACCGCCGCGCTCCAGGCGCCGGCGTGGCGTTGGCGCCGGTTCCACAGACCCCAGGCCAGCCCCGCCAGCAGGAGCGCCAGCAAGCCGTAAAACACCTCGTTGGGCAGCCGTTCGGCTTCGGCCTTCTGCAAGCGGGCCTTCAGTTCCAGCAGGCTGGCCTCATTGTTGGCAGCCAAGGTCAGAAGGGCCTTTACATCCGCTTCGAGGCTGCGAACCTTGTGTGCATCATTGGACAGATCTGGCTTCAGGACCTCGGCCGTGGCGGTCTCCAGCGAGGCGACGCGGTCGGACAGCATCTCCAGAGAGTCCAGCACCAGCCGCGCCTTGGCGGGGGGTGGCTTGCCTTGGTCACGCGCTTTGGCGACCGGCGTTCTGGGCGTCGCCGCCGCAGCCCTCGCCGCCGGGCGCTTCTTGGGTACCGCTTGGGCGGGCGCCGGCTTGGCAGCCGGGGCGGGTGCGTCTTGCGCCGCCGGATTCGGCGCGGCTGAAACAGTGGCAGACGGTGCCTCGGCAGCCGCCGTGGGCTCGGCCGAAACGATGGCGGCCACATCCAGGCGGGTCAACTGCGAACCGGGCGAATTCCCCTCACGCGGCGCCATGGGCAGGACACTGTCACGGGGCAAGTCAGCCAACAACACCTATTGCCGTGACACCTTTTGGCCGCAGGTGGCGCGCACCTGCACCGTGACCAGCGGCTCGTCGACGGTTGCCATCGACGCGACGCGGACTTCAGTAACCTGCGGCTGAGCGCCTGCATGCGCCACCAGCCGCACGCGGCTGGCCTCCTGGCGGGAGTCACCGTGGTAGACCTCGGCTTCGAAGCACGATGACAAGGCGTCCTCGCCCATGGCGCCCTGTACCTGGATCACCAGGTCCAGCGGACGACCAATCCAGGCGGCACCGGTCACCGGCCCCAGCACCAAGGCGTGGCTAACGCCCGCCGCACACAGCAGCGCCAGCCCCAAAATTCGGTCCCTTAGCCCCATAGGTATCCTTCCTACAGCCTTCTTGATCTGATTTCATTGTCCCACACCGAGGCCAAATCCGTCAGGGAAATCGCCCCCACAAACCGGCTGGCACGACGCCGTCGAAAAACCGTCGCCCCAAACTGTCTTCGCTTGCAACTGACCGGAGTTCAGCTATTATGTGACCCGAAGTCACTTAATATCTCTAATCAGTTGAGGACAGATCTGAAGGTCTGTCCCGCAAGGTATCAGGAGGACCCCATGGAACTGACACTCAATGGAAAACCGGTGGCCGTCGAGGCCGACCCCAGCATGCCCCTGTTGTGGGTACTGCGCGACGTGCTCAACCTGACCGGCACCAAATTTGGCTGCGGTGTGGCGGCCTGCGGTGCCTGCACGGTTCGCGTTGATGGCGAGGCCGTGCGCTCCTGCGTGACGCCGCTCAGCGCGGTGCTCGGCAAGAAGGTACAGACCATCGAGGCTTTGGGTACGTCAGAGCGGCCACATGCCTTGCAGGCGGCGTGGATCACCGAGCAGGTGCCGCAGTGCGGTTACTGCCAAAGCGGCATGCTGATGGCGGCGGCGGCGCTGCTGGAACGCATCCCTCAACCCTCCGATGCGCAGATCGACGCGGCCATGACCAATATCTGCCGCTGCGGCAGCTACCAGCGGGTACGCGCGGCGATTCACCGTGCAGCCGGAGCCGCAACATGAAGCGGCGCACCTGGATTTTGAGCGCGCTGGGGGCCACCGGCGCCCTGGTAGTGGGTTGGGGCGTGTTGCCGGCGCGATCCCGCCTGGGCTCACCCCAGGCGATGCTGCCGACACGAGGCGAAGTGGCACTGAACGGCTGGATCAAGATTGGCGGCGATGGCTCGGTCGTGATGGCGATGCCGCGCAGCGAAATGGGCCAGGGCGTGCACACCGCGCTGGCGATGCTGGTAGCGGAGGAGCTTGACGTGCCCCTGAGCCGGGTCCGGCTGGAGCAGGCGGGCGCCGACACCATCTACGGCAACGTGGCGATGCTGACGGCCAGTCTGCCGTTTCACCCCCTGGAGTCGGAGGGTGAGCACAAGGCAAGCAAGGTCAAGGCCGGCCAGTGGCTGGTCGGCAAGATCGCGCGCGAACTGGGCATCAACGCCACCGGCGGTTCCTCCAGCGTGGCCGACGCCTGGGAGCCCCTGCGGATGGCGGCCGCCACGGCACGTGCCAGTCTGCTCGGGGCGGCTGCCGTTCGATGGAACGTGCCGGTGCAAGCGCTGAGCGTCGCAAACGGCGTGGTGTCACACGCATCCGGAAAGTCCGCCCACTACGGCGAGCTGGCGCAAGCCGCCGCCGGTGTGGCACCCGGCACCTTCACGCTCAAGGACCCCAAGGATTGGAAGTTGATCGGCAAACCCGTGGCGCGTTCTGACATCCCGGCCAAAACCAATGGCAGTGCCATCTTCGGCCTGGACGTACGCCTGCCCGGCATGTTGTTCGCCGCCGTGCGCCTGTCGCCCATGCTCGGCGGCACACCGGGATCCATCGACGCCAAGGCCGCGCTGGCCATGCCGGGCGTGCGCAAGCTGGTACCGCTGGAGGCCCTGGGCGGCAACAGTGCCGGCTTTGCGGTGGTGGGCGCGACCACCTGGCACGCGCGCCAGGGCGCCCAGGCGGTGCAGGTCACCTGGCAGCAGCGTGTGCAGGGGGCACTGGACTCCCGTGGCATCGAAACTCAACTTCTGGCGGCCCTGAAGTCGAACGCCGGTGACACCTTTTACGAGAAGGGTTCGGTGGACAAGGCCGAGGCCGCCGCCACCCGGACCGTGGAGGCCAGCTACCACGCGCCCTATCTGGCGCACGCCACGATGGAGCCGATGAACTGCACCGCCCAGGTGAAGGACGGCAAGGTTGAGCTCTGGGCACCGACCCAGGTACCCCAACTGGCGCGCGCTGCGGCGGCCAAGGCAGCGGGCGTCGACATCGAGAAAGCCACCCTGCACGTAACCCTGCTCGGCGGTGGCTTTGGCCGGCGTCTGGAAGTCGACTACGTGGCACAGGCGGTCATGGTGGCCATGCAATGTGATGGCCTGCCGGTGCAACTGGTTTGGTCACGTGAAGAAGACACCACGCACGACTTCTACCGCCCCATGCACGTGGCGACCCTGCGCGCCGCGATCAACGCGCAGGGACAGGTCAGCAGCCTGCGCATCAAGTCCGCCGGTGACGCCATCAGCCCGCGCTGGATGGCGCGCGCGCTGCCAGCGCTGTCGGGTCCGTTTGACATGCCGGACAAGACCACGGCCGAAGGCTTGTTCGACTTGCCTTATGGTTTTGCCAACCAGCACATGTCGCATGTGGCCACCCGCATGGGCGTGCCGGTGGGCTTCTGGCGTTCGGTGGGGCACTCACACAACGCCTTCTTCTCGGAGAGCTTTGTCGACGAACTAGCGTTCGAGACCCGGCAGGACCCGCTCGCCCTGCGCCGCACCTTGCTCAAGGATGCCCCGCGCTACCTGGCGGTGCTCGACCTGGCCGCCAAGAAGGCGCAGTGGGGCAGCCCACTGCCGCCGGGACGAGCCCGCGGCATCGCCCTGCATGAGTCCTTCGGCTCGATCGTGGCGGAAGTGGCCGAGGTATCCCTGCAAGGCGGCAAGCCGCGGGTGCACCGCGTGGTGTGTGCCATCGACTGCGGCACCGTGGTCAACCCCGACACCGTGGCGCAGCAGATGGAAAGTGCGGTGGTGTTCGGCCTGACGGCCGCCCTGTACGGCAGGATCGACATCTACGACGGCGTGGTGCAGCAAAACAATTTCCCCAGCTACCCGATGCTCACGCTGGCCGAGACGCCCGTGGTGCAAACCTGGGTGGTGCCCAGCACCCGCGCCCCGGCGGGCGTCGGCGAACCCGGCGTGCCACCCGTGGCACCGGCGGTGGCGGGCGCCCTGTTCAGCCTGACTGGCCAACGCCGGCGGCTGCTACCATTGATTGCGTGACAGCCCATGAACCCCGCTCCCGAATGCCGACGTCCGCGCAGACCGCCATCAGCAAACAACGCGCCCGCAGCCAAGCCGACAAGGACCTGCGGCGCACCCATCTGATCGCGGCCGCCAGGCATCTCTTTGCCAAGGCCTCGTTCGAGGCGGTCACGATCGCCGAAGTGGCCGAACAGGCCGGGGTGGCCAAGGGCACGGCCTACATCTACTTCGCCAACAAGGAGACGCTGTTTCTGGAGCTGGTGCGCGCCGAGCTGAGCGACTGGTTGGTGGAGCTGACGCTAAAACTCAAGCGCCTGCGCAGCACTGACCTAGCCACTGCAGTGCCCAGGCTGCTGGCCCGCAGTGTGACTGAGCGAGCGGCGTTGCGACGCCTGCTGGTGCTGCTGCACAGCGTGATCGAGCCCCACATCGACGAAGTGGCGGCGCGCGACTTCAAGCTGTTTTTGCACGACTTGCTAACCCAGGGCAGCACGGCCATTGCGGCCAAACTGCCAGGCTTGAGTCCGCAGGATGCCGCCACCCTGGTGCTGCAGTTGCACGCTCTGGTGATCAGCGTGACGCAGTTGGCCGACCCGCCGCCTGTGATCGCCAAGGTGATGTCGGACGACCCCAAGCTACAGGCGATGTGTATCGACTTCGAATCCTTCATGACCGCGACACTCACCACGCTGGTGCGGGGCACCCTGCACAAGGGTTGAAACCGTCAGGCGTTGGACCCCGCAATACCCCAGCGCGCCAGCGCCGCGTCGTCGCTGACCCGCGCGTCGACCCAACGCGCACCATCAGGCGTCTGCTCTTTCTTCCAAAACGGCGCCTGGGTCTTGAGGTAGTCCATCAAGAACTCGCAAGCCTGGAAACTCTCACCCCGGTGCGCCGAGCTCACCACCACCAACACAATCTGGTCAAGCGGCCGCAGCAAGCCGACACGGTGAATCACGCGCGCACCGAAGATGTCGAAACGACGGTAGGCCTCGTCGATCATCGCCTCGATCGACCGCTCGGTCATGCCGGGGTAGTGCTCCAGTTCCATCGACTGAACGCTGCCGGCCGTGTCCAGATTGAGCGTGGACGCCCCGTTGCGGTCTCGCACGGTGCCAATAAAGCTGCAGACGGCGCCCACGCGCGCGTCATTGGCGCGCAGCCTGGCCACCTCCTGGCCAAGATCGAAGTCAGCGGTCTGGATGACCACCCGAGGGTGTGCGAACGCAGTGGAACTCATGCCGTGATTGTGGCACTGCCGCCAGGGCCGGGTGCTAAGATGCCGCCATGTTGGCCCGCGCACTGTCCTGCATCCCTTACACCGCCACCGGTGCGAATGGCGTGGCCGTCGCACAGGCCCGCAAATCCAACAAACCGACGCTCATCTGACCGGAGCGACGGCTCCGTCCTCGGATGAGCGATGGAGCCCACTCAGAACCCTTCCCACTGGAGCGCCGCGCCCCTCTGACGATGGATGACTTCATCGGTCGGCGTATTTGAAAGGAACACCCTCGTGGCAAGCACTGTCGATTTTTCCGGCCTCTGGATTCCCCTGGTCACACCGTTTCGCGATCAGGCGGTTGATCACTCTGCGCTGTCCGGCCTCGTGAAGCACCTGGCGCCCAAGGGCGTGACCGGCTTCGTGGTGTGTGGTTCCACCGGCGAGGCGGCGGCGCTGAGCGAGGCCGAACAACTCGCCGTGCTCGACACGGTGCAACACAACGCCAACGATCTGCCAGTGATCATGGGCATCTCGGGCTACCACCTGCCCAAGACGCTGGCCTGGGTCGAGACACTTTCGGGCAAGCCGTTGGCGGGTTTGTTGGTCAGCGCCCCCTGCTACATCCGGCCCTCGCAAGCCGGGCTGGTGCACTGGTTCGAAGCGATCGCCCAAGCCAGCACCGTGCCGCTGGTGTTGTACGACATCCCCTATCGCACCGGCGCCGTGCTGCAACGTGACACCTTGTTGCATCTGGCCAAGCACCCCAACATCGCCGCCATCAAGGACTGCGGCGGCGACGGCGCCAAGACCGCTGCCCTGGTGGCCGACGGTCGCCTGCAGGTGCTGGTCGGCGAAGACCTGCAGATCTTCAGTGCCGTGGCCATGGGTGGCGCCGGCGCCATTGCCGCCAGCGCGCATGTGCACACCGAGCGTTTTGCGACCGTCATTGAGCTGCTGGCCAGTGGCAACCTGGCCCAGGCCCGCGCGTTATGGACGGGCTTGCCCGCGCTGATCGAGGCGCTGTTCGCCGAACCCAACCCAGGTCCGATCAAGGCCTTGCTGGCTCATCTTGGGCTGCTGCACAACGAATTGCGTCGACCCATGACCGAGGCGCGCACAGACTCGCTTGAGCAGCTCGTGCGCTTGCACGACGAGTTCGGACCCGTTTCAAGCTCGTAGTTGGTTTTTGCCGGCCATGGATGTGGTTTTTCTGAGCTGAGCTGAGCTGAGCTGAGCTGAGCATGGTCTGGTCTGATTTGGCGGTGGGCCGACGAGGGAACACCGCTGGCGCCACGCCTGTGGGTTGGCGAACGCGCCGGGCGTCCGTGCCGGGTCGCTTGCGCGCTCGCGGACCAACGGGTCAGTACACCAAGGCCGCTTCGTCGCGCACCTGGTCAGCGCGCGAGCTCTGTGGCAACCGCGAATTGGCTCCAGCGCCCCGGCACAGCCACCCGACACGCCTGCGAGTGGTTTTGGCGATGCCAAGACAATTGGGGTCATAACAATTGGGGTCAGATCCCAATTATTCTCAGGAGATTCGTGAATCCATCGGCACCCATCCAACTCGCCCGTACAAGGTCGGTGGTTGGGGTGGCCGGGCGCAGGTTCGATTCGCGCATGCCACAGAGCAGGCATGCCAAACGCGCCGTTCACGCAGCCAATTCAGCGCAGCCGGGTCGTGGCGCGCGAGCCTGAACCGGAGAACGGCCACCCCGGCCGCCGGCCGTGCCAACGCTGCTGACGCACGGCTGTTCATCGTGATGTCCGCCGAACCGGCGAACACGCCGTTGCTCCCCGTAGGCTGCGAAACCTACCCGCCCGTGACCGGCGGAAAAAACGCCACCTCGGCGCCCTCGACCAGGGCCACCGATTCGTCGCTCATCACCTGGTTCAAAGCCATGCGCACGGCGCGGCCGCGGGCCAGGCTTTCGGCATGCGCACCACCCCGGGCAATCAGCGCATCGCGCAGATCCGCCAGGGTCGCAGCCCCGGTGTGAAGCGACTCCGACGGCAGGCCGATGGTTTCGCGAATCGACGCGAAGTACTTGATGGTGATGTTCATGCCATGAGTTCCGAGAAAGGAATGAAACGCAGCACGTCGCCGTGGGCCACCGTCTGCCCCGGCGCCAGGTCGACCAAACCGTCGCCCCACACCGCCGAGGTCAACACGCCGGAGCTCTGGTTGTCAAACAGGTCCAGCCCGCCATCGACATTTCGACGTACCCGCAGGAACTCGCGACGTTTGTCGGCCCTGGGCCAATTGAAATGGGCCTCTACAGCTATTGTTTTGGTAGCAACTGAGTCGCAACCTGAGAGTTGAAGCAGGAACGGCCGCACCAACAGCAAGAATGTGACGAAACTCGACACCGGGTTACCCGGCAGCCCAATGAAGTGCGTGCCACCGACCCGGCCATAGGCAAAGGGCTTGCCAGGCTTGATGGCAATTTGCCACAGCGCCAGTTCACCCAGGCTTTGCACAGCGGGTTTGATGTGGTCCTCTTCACCCACCGAGACGCCACCGCTGGTCAGGATCAGGTCATGCGCCTGTGCGGCGCCACGCAGCGCCTGCACGGTCGCGTCCAGCCGGTCCGGCACGATGCCAAGGTCGGTCACCTCGCAGCCCAGGCGCAACAACAATGCACGCAGGAAAAAGCGGTTGGAGTTGTAGATCGCACCCGGGCGCATGTCCTGCGGCGCCACGTCACCGGGCATCACCAGTTCGTCACCGGTCGAGAACAGCGCCACCCGCGGTTTGCGCCACACCATCAGTTGCGCCATGCCGATGCTGGCGGCCAGCCCCAGGGACGCCGGCGTCAAGCGCTCGCCCCGGCTCAGCACCGCGGCGCCGCGGGTCACGTCTTCGCCGGCGCGACGAATCCACTGCCCAACGAGCGGCACGGTGTTGATGCGCACCGCGTGGCCATCATCGACCGGTTCGCAGTCTTCCTGCATCACGATGGTGTCGGCCCCACTGGGCACCGGTGCACCGGTGAAGATGCGCGCCGCCGTGCCAGGCGACAAGGCTGCGCCACTGCTGCCGGCCGCGATGCGCTGGCTGACCGCCAACACCGTGCCGGCCCGCGCCACATCGGCGCAGCGCAGGGCGTAACCATCCATGGAGCTGTTGTCCTGCGGCGGCACGTGCAGGCTGGACACCACCTCCTTCGCCAGCACCCGACCATCGGCGTCGAAGGTGGCCACCTGCTCGTTGTCGGCCAAGGGCTTGGCGCTGGCCATAAGTTCGGCCAGCGCATCGTCCAAAGACCTCAAAGGCACGCGTGCCGTGCTCACTGGAGTGCCTTCATGTGCAATGCCGGGCGATGAAGGCTTTGATCACCGCCACATCCGTGCCCATGGTCGTGACGCGTTTGGGCAGGTCTTCGATACCCCGGAATCTGGCCGGCCGGTCCGGCTCGCGACCCAGCGCTTCGACAATGGTGGCGGCGAACTTGATCGGCAGGGCCGTCTCCAGAACGATCATCGGAACCCCCGGAAACAGGTGTTCGCGGGCCACCTTCAAGCCATCGGCGGTGTGGGTATCGACCGTCACGCCAAAACGCTCGAAGGTATCGCGAATCGTGGCCAGGCGGTCGGCATGCGTGCTTTTGCCACTGACGAACCCATAGTTCGTGGCCGCCTGCGCAAAGGCTGGGTCGGCTCCCAGATCAAAACGCCCGTACTGCGACAGTTGCGCGCCGAACAGCGACTGCGTCTTGGTGGCGTCACGTCCCAATAGGTCGAACACAAAACGTTCGAAGTTGGAGGCCTTGGAGATGTCCATCGACGGACTGGAGGTCTCATGGGTGTCAGCACCGGCGCGCACGCGGTACACCCCGGTGCGGAAGAACTCGTCGAGCACGTCGTTCTCGTTGGTGGCCACCACCAGTTGCGCAATCGGCAGGCCCATCATCCGGGCCACATGCCCCGCGCAAACGTTGCCAAAGTTGCCCGACGGCACGGTGAAACTGACCTTCTGGTCGTTCGACGAAGTCGCCTGGAAGTAACCGGCGAAGTAGTAGACGACTTGCGCCAGCAAACGCGCCCAGTTGATCGAGTTGACGGTGCCAATGCGGTACTGGCGCTTGAAGACCAGGTCGTTGGACACCGCCTTGACCATGTCCTGGCAGTCGTCGAACACACCGTCGACGGCGATGTTGTGGATGTTGTCGTCCATCAGGCTGAACATCTGCGCCTGCTGGAACGGGCTCATGCGCCCGGCCGGCGACGTCATGAACACGCGTACACCCTTCTTGCCGCGCATGGCGTACTCGGCGGCACTGCCGGTGTCGCCGCTGGTGGCGCCCAGGATGTTGAGCTCTTGCCCGCGCCGCGCCAGTTCGTACTCGAACAGGTTGCCCAGCAGTTGCATCGCCATGTCCTTGAAGGCCAGGGTCGGGCCGTTGGACAGGGCTTCGAGGTAGATCGGCGTTGCCGCGCCTGGTGCATCCTGCAGCTTGGTCAGCGGTACGATGGCGGCCGTGCCGTAGACGGCCTCGGTGTAGGTCTTCTCGCACAGCGCCTTCAAGTCGGCTGCGGGAATGTCGTCGATGTACAGCGACAGGATCTCGAAGGCCAGGGCCGCATAACCACCGGGCGCACCATTGGCGTAGAGGTGGCGCCAACGCCCCAGCGTGGCGGCATCGACTTGGGGATAGAAGGCGGGCAAGTACAAACCACCATCCGGCGCCAGGCCTTCGAGCAGGATGTCACAAAAATGGCGGGGCGTGGTGTCGCCGCGGGTAGATAGGTAGAGCATGCGGTCGGGTCGGGTCTGGAGGGGGGGCGAAGCGAGCGAACGACGCGGGCAAGCGGCCCACGCGTCCGCAATTTTACCGGGCTAGGCCCGGCGCAATCAGGCTAGCTCTTCCTTGCGGATGCGCACAATCGGCTGCAGCACCGTGGGCAGTGCCTGCATCTGGGCCAGCGCGCCGTTCATGTTGGCCTCCTGACAATCGTGCGTGAGGATGATCAGATCGGTCTGTGGCAAGGCGGGCGTGGCCCCCTCGATCACCACCTCGTCGGCTTCGCGCTGCAACACCGCGTCAATGCTGATGCCAGCCTCGGCCAGGATACCGGTTACCTTGGCCAGCACGCCAGCCTGATCGGCCACCCGCAAACGCAGGTAGTAACTGGTAACCACTTCGTCCATGGGCAACACGCGCAGGTCACTCAAGGCATTGGGCTGGAACGCAAGGTGGGGCACGCGCTGCGCGGCATCGGCCGTGTGCAGGCGGGTAATGTCCACCAGGTCGGCCACCACCGCGCTGGCGGTCGGCTCGGAACCGGCGCCCTTGCCGTAGTACAGCGTGGTGCCCACCGCATCGGCCTGCACCATCACGGCGTTCATGGCGCCTTCCACATTGGCGATCAGCCGCTTGGTCGGCACCAGACTGGGGTGCACCCGCAGCTCGATGCCCTTGGCGACGCGCTTGGTGATGCCCAGCAACTTGATGCGGTAGCCCAGTTGCTCGGCGTAGCGGATGTCCTGCGCGGCGAGCCGGGTGATGCCTTCCACGTAGGCCTTGTCGAACTGCACCGGAATGCCAAACGCGATGGCCGACATGATGGTGGCCTTGTGCGCGGCGTCCACCCCTTCGATGTCGAACGTCGGGTCGGCCTCGGCGTAGCCCAGGCGCTGCGCTTCCTTCAGCACCACGCTGAAGTCCAGACCCTTCTCACGCATCTCGGAGAGGATGAAATTGGTGGTGCCGTTGATGATGCCGGCAATCCACTGAATGCGGTTGGCGGTCAGCCCCTCGCGCAGCGCCTTGATGATCGGGATGCCCCCCGCCACCGCCGCCTCAAACGCCACCATCACCCCTTTGTCGGAAGCCGCCGCAAAAATCTCGGTGCCGTGTACGGCCAGCAAGGCTTTGTTGGCGGTCACCACATGTTTGCCCGCCGCGATGGCTTCGAGCATCAGTGACTTGGCAATGCCATAGCCGCCAATCAGCTCGATCACGATGTCGATGTCGGGGTTGGCGATCACGGCGCGCGCGTCACTCACCACCTTAACGCCCTCCCCCACCAGGCTTTGGGCACGGACCACGTCCAGATCGGCCACCATGGTGATCTCGATGCCGCGACCGGCCCGGCGCTTGATTTCTTCTTGGTTGCGGCGCAGCACGTTGAACGTGCCCGAGCCCACCACACCCATGCCCAAGAGGCCAACTTGTATTGGTTTCATCACGTTCATTTTTTAGATTGGAAGTGCAGTAGAAGCTTACCCATTATGGAGAGTTAGCTATCAAGTAGGGAGCGTTTCAGTTCGAATGGCGCTTGCGATAGTGTTCCAGAAACTTGGCCAGGCGGCCAATCGCTTCTCGCAGATCGTCCTCATGGGGCAGGAACACGATTCGAAAGTGATCCGGTTGGGGCCAGTTGAACCCGGTACCCTGGACCAGCATGACCCGGGTTTCTTCCAGCAGTTCCAGAAAGAACTGCTGGTCATCCTCGATCGGATAGATCGTGGGATCGAGCTTGGGAAACATGTACAAGGCCGCGCTGGGCTTGACACAGCTCACACCCGGAATCGCGGTGATCAGCTCGTACGCCAGGTCGCGCTGGCGGCGCAGGCGCCCGCCCTCGCCAACCAGTTCGTTGATACTCTGGTGTCCGCCCAGGGCGGTCTGAATCGCCCATTGTCCGGGCACGTTGGCGCACAGCCGCATGTTGGACAACATGTTCAGGCCTTCGATGTAGTCCTTGGCCGCTTTCTTGTCGCCCGAGACGATCATCCAGCCCGCGCGGTAACCGCAACACCGGTGGCTTTTGCTCAGACTGTTGAAGGTCAAGGTCAGCACGTCGTCACTCAGCGACGCAATCGCCGTGTGTTTGGCGCCGTCGTACAAGACCTTGTCGTACACCTCGTCGGCAAACAACACCAGGCCATGTTCGCGCGCCATGTCGACAATGGCGCGCAACAGCGTATCCGAGTACAGCGCGCCGGTCGGGTTGTTGGGGTTGATCACCACGATGCCTTTGGTGCGTGGCGTGATCTTGGACTTCATGTCGTCCAGATTGGGCATCCAGTCGTTCGACTCGTCACACATATAGTGCACCGGCGACCCACCGGACAAGCTGACTGCGGCAGTCCACAGCGGATAGTCGGGCGCCGGCAGCAGCAGTTCGTCACCGTTGTCGAGCAGCGCGTTGGTGGCCATCACAATCAGCTCGCTGGCACCGTTACCCAGGTAAATGTCATCCAGCGTGACGCCCTTGATACCCTGCTGCTGGGTTGAATGCATGACTGCCTTGCGGGCCGCGAAAATGCCTTTGCTGTCTGAATAACCTGCCGAATTGGGCAGGTTTCGGATCATGTCTTGCTGGATTTCCTCGGGAGAGTCAAAGCCAAACACGGCCAGATTGCCGATGTTGAGCTTGATGATCTTGTGGCCCTCTTCCTCCATCTGACGGGCGCGGTCCATGATCGGACCGCGGATGTCGTAGCAGACATTGGCCAGCTTGGCGGATTTGGAAATGGTCTTCAAAGGCCCTCCGAGAGTCGTTGACGTGAGGCGAAACCTATAATTTGACCACAGTTCCGAGCCCGTAGCTGTTGTAATTGATGCACTGCAGCAAGTGCTGGCAACCCACATCAACATGAAGCTCCATCCCGACTCCGTCAGCGCCACGACCATCAGCAGCTATGGACCGGGCTGGATCGGCATCGGCGGCGAGAGAGTTGCGGCCAGCGTGGTGGTCGGCTCACAAGGCCAACGCTTCGCTTGGAACTGCCTTGACTTCAACCAGTTGGGCCCTGATCACTTTGCCCAACTGGCTGCCATGGGCACTGAGCTGGTGATTTTCGGCAGCGGTCTGCGCCTGCGTTTTCCCCAAGCCGCCTGGCTGCAGCCCCTGATCGAGCGACGCATTGGCATCGAAACCATGGACACGCAAGCCGCTTGCCGCACCTACAACATCCTGGTCGCCGAGGGGCGCAGTGTTGCCGCCGCACTGCTAATTGATCGCGGTGAGGGATAACACCACCCAGTGTAAACGGCCTGCAAAGCGTTTTCGGAGTAAAATCAACGGCTGCAGTCAGGGGTGCCGGAGCGCTGTCACAGGATAGTACCCCCGACTTGACCGAATGACGCATCCTGTCACACGAGATTTAAGAACTATGGCGATTGTTGTCAATAAACCCATCCCTGAATTTGAATCCAATGCCACGGGTGGCATCAAAGTCTCGAACACCTCCCATCTTGGCAAGACCATCATCCTGTACTTTTACCCCAAGGACAACACGCCGGGCTGTACCACCGAAGCGATGCAGTTCAGGGACAAGTACAAGGACTTCGTGAAGGCCGGTGCCACCGTGTTTGGGGTCTCGCGCGACAACATGAGGTCGCATGACGAATTTAAGGCCAAGCTGGAGTTGCCGTTCGAGCTGATCGCCGACACCGAAGAAAAAATGTGCCACATGTTCGGCGTGGTCAAGAACAAGATCATGTACGGCAAGAAGGTCAAGGGCATTGAGCGCAGCACCTTCCTGATCGGTCCCGACGGGTGCCTCAAGGAAGAATGGCGCGGCCTGAAAGTGCCGGGTCATGTCGAAGACGTGCTGAAAGCCGTCAAGTCCCTGAAAAAGACCGCCGCCCTGGTCTGAATCCAGTTCTCTGCGGTCGATATCCAGTCGCGGAGGGGCTTCTCGGCCGCCACGCAAAAGCCACGGCACTCATGCATAATGAGCCGTATGCCGCTGATTCATGCGACCGCGTCCAACCAACAAGCCGCCTTGGCCTCAAGGCGGCTTTTTAGCTTCTGATGCCCCTCACCACTCGCTTCTCACACACTTCCCCGACCGCGAACACCCCCACCCATGCCTCTGCCATCCGCCCCCACCAAGCGCGCCGCGCTGTTGACAGCCGAGAACTACGACGTGCCGGCCCGCAAGCAACCCAAGGCTGCGCGCCACACCGACGCTGAGCCGGCCGAGCATTCCAAACCACAGAAACCGGCGGCCAAGCACAGCGCTTCCGCCGCGAGTGAGCTCGCCGCCCACCCCGTGGCTTTTGTCGATCACGACGAACCAGAGCCCGCGCCCAGAGCACCCCGCCTCAACGTAGTGGCTGCGGCGCGCCCGGCTGCGGCCAGCCGAAGAGCCAAGGCAGATGGTCCACGCAAGTTGTTTGTGCTGGACACCAATGTGTTGCTGCACGATCCGATGAGCCTGTTCCGTTTTGAGGAGCACGACATCTTCTTGCCCATGATCGTGCTGGAGGAGCTCGACGCGCACAAAAAAGGTATGACCGAAGTGGCCCGTAACGCGCGCCAGGCGAGCCGTTCGCTGGACTCGCTGGCGGGAGCCCAGGGCTCCGACATCACCACCGGCTTGCCTTTGGACGTTACCGGCCATCGTGAAGCGAGCGGAAAACTGTTCTTTCAGACCCAACCGCTCAACTACACACTCCCCGCCAGCCTGCCGCAAGGCAAGGCCGACAACCAAATCCTGGGCGTGGTGGAGGCGCTCAAGCAGCAGCATGCTCCGCGCGCGGAGGGCGGGTCGCCATTGATCGGCCGCGAAGTGGTGCTGGTCTCCAAAGACATCAACATGCGCGTCAAGGCGCGTGCCCTGGGTCTGGCCACCGACGACTACCAGAACGACAAAACCCTGGAAGATGGCGACCTGCTGTACGGCGGCTCCATCGCATTACCTTCCGACTTCTGGTCCACCCATGGCAAGACGGTTGAGAGCTGGCAGCAGGGCGCCCACACGTTCTACCGGATCACCGGCCCGATTGTGCCCAGCCTGTACATCAACCAGTTCGTCTACTTCGAGTCACCCGGCGAGCCCAGCCTGTACGCCCGCGTGACGGAAATCCGCGGCAAGACGGCGGTGTTCAAGACCCTCAAGGACTTTAACCATCTGAAGAACTCGGTGTGGGGCATCACCACCCGCAACCGCGAGCAGAATTTCGCGATGAATCTGCTGATGGACCCCGAGGTGGACTTCGTCACCTTGACCGGTACCGCCGGCACCGGCAAGACCTTGATGGCTTTGGCGTCCGGCTTAACCCAGGTGCTGGATGACCGCCGCTACACCGAAATCATCGTCACGCGCGCCACGGTGAGCGTTGGCGAAGACATAGGTTTCCTGCCGGGCACCGAGGAAGAAAAAATGGGCCCCTGGATGGGCGCACTGGACGACAACCTCGAAGTGTTGGGCAAGACCGATACCAGTGCCGGCGAATGGGGCCGGGCGGCCACCAGTGAACTGATCCGCAGCCGCATCAAGATCAAGAGCATGAACTTCATGCGCGGGCGCACCTTCCTCAACAAGTACGTGATCATCGACGAGGCCCAAAACCTCACGCCCAAACAGATGAAGACGCTGATCACCCGCGCCGGGCCCGGCACCAAGATCATTTGCATGGGCAACCTGGCTCAGATCGACACGCCCTACCTGACCGAGGGCTCATCCGGCCTGACTTTTGCCGTCGATAAGTTCAAGGGTTGGCCGCACGGTGGACACATCACCCTGGCGCGTGGCGAGCGCTCCCGACTGGCGGACTACGCCAGTGAAGTGCTCTGACCCCAACTGATTAAAAGTCGCCCCTGCCGCCACTAGCCAAGCTCTCGAACTTGGTGATCGGCTTCAGGAAAGCCAGCTTGACCATGCCGGTCGGTCCGTTACGCTGCTTCGCGATGATCACCTCGGCCACGCCGGGCTCTTTGCAGGCGTCCTTGGTGTAGTACTCATCGCGATAAATGAACATGATGATGTCGGCGTCCTGCTCGATGGCGCCTGACTCGCGCAGGTCGCTCATCATGGGGCGTTTGTCAGGTCGCGTTTCCACGCTCCGGTTCAACTGCGACAAGGCAATCACCGGACACTGCAACTCCTTGGCCAGCATCTTGAGGCCCCGCGAGATTTCGCCCAGTTCGGTGGCGCGGTTTTCGCCATCGTTGGAGGAGCCACTCATGAGTTGCAGGTAGTCCACCACGATCAGGCCCAGCTTGCCGCATTGGCGCGACAAACGCCGCGCGCTGGCGCGCAACTCGCTGGAGGTCAAGCCGGCCGACTCGTCAATATGCAGAGAAATGGTGCGCAGCTTCTCGATCGCCTCGGTCAAGCGTGGCCACTCGTCATCGGTGAGCTTGCCGGTACGCAAGTGGCCCTGGTCGATGCGCCCGATGGAGCCCACGATACGCACCGCCAGTTGCGCCGCGCCCATTTCCATGGAAAACACGGCCACCGGCAAGCCTTCGTGCAGGGCCACGTGTTCGGCAATGTTGATGGCCAGGGCGGTGTTGTGCGTGACGACATACTCGTCGGTGACGTACAAACGGCTTGGATGGCTGACTGAAATGCATTGGCAAGGCACGTTGCGGCTGGGTTTGATCGAGCTGACGGTCAGGCGTTTTTGCCTGGCTCTGGCGGTCGGCAAGCGCGCAACCTTGTCGGATAGCAGGAAAAGCGACTGTGGATCGGGGTGCGCAATGTGGCACACATAGGCCTTCATCCCCGGCACCTTCTGCCCCAGAGCATTGGTAAAGCGTGTCGTCTTTTCGGCGATGGAGCACCACCCACCGAGCGACCTGACCAATGTCGCGACATCGCTGGCGAGCCGGCGACTCGCGGTGGACAGCCGAACACTACCCCACTTTTCGACCCAGCCATCGGTGTCGAGTAGGCCACGCAGCAAATCTAGTCGTGCGGACTTGTTCGCCTGCAAATAGAGCTCAGGGATGAACTTCTGATCGCTTGCCAAGCCCGATAGACCCAAGGCACTGATCGCAACCCGCACTGGATTGGGCATCAGTCCCTGATACCCCTTGACGCGGCCACGACTCGACTGCACAACGCGGTAGTCATAACGACCGGCGTGGGCCAATTCGATGTCATCTGGCAGGCGTTGCATCATGCGGTCCAGCATTTCCTGCGACGCGCTGGAGAACCGAATCGTTCCAGAGCCGGTCAGGCATCCGTCGCCGATCAAACTGCCCAGCACCCAGGGGTCCAAGGGCAGTTCCTCATTGGCGCCAAAATCACCCGACACCAACTCGATCCAAAGACGATTGTGATAGCGCTTTTTGCTCAGCAAGGTCTCGACGTCCTTGGTACTGAGCACCCGTGGCGCATCCCACTCACGGTACATCACACGCCAGAGATGCTCAGCGCAAGCCTGGGTGGAACGACCATCCGAGAACATCACGGTATACGTATCCAGCACGCCTTGTGGGTGGGTTCCCGTGACCACCGACGGCCGCCCGTCGATCGATGCCAAACCATCACCCACTTCAAGGTCACCCATTGCTTTCCACCCGGTCAGGGTCTTCACCTTGGCATCCAAGGGTTGCGCTTTGCCCATGGAGGGCCGAGCCGCCAGCACGATCAGATCACCGGCCTGAAAGCCCGCGGTCATGCGGTCCAGGTCGTAAAAACCGGTGGGCACGCCCGTCACGTCATTCGGGTTGTCCGCCATCTCCTGAACCCGGTCCAACAGACTCACTACCAGTGTGTCCATGGACTGGAAGCCCTGCTTCATGCGCGAGCCTTCTTCACCAATGTTGAAGATTTTTTGCTCGGACTCGTCCAGAATCGCCGCCACCGGCCGACCCTTGGGGTTAAAGGCGTTGGTGGCGATCTCGTCGCTGGCGGTCACCAGTTTGCGCAGGATGGAGCGCTCACGCACGATCTCGGCATAGCGCCGAATATTGCCGGCGCTGGGAACGTATTGCGCCAGCGAATTCAGATAGGCCAGACCACCGATTTCCTCAGCCTTGCCCAGGCTCTGCAACTGCTCGAAAACGGTAATCACGTCCGCCGGCTTGGACGCGTTGATCAGCGCGCCAATCGCGGCATACACCAACCGATGCTCATAGCGATAGAAATCGCTGTCGGCCAGCGCGTCGCCGACCCGATCCCAGGCCCCATTGTCCAGCAGCAGGCCGCCCAGCACGCTGGACTCAGCCTCAATCGAATGCGGGGGTATGCGCAATTGCGCAACCTGAAAATCAGCGCCGTAGTGGTCATCCACGGCAGAAAGCACGGCAGACATGGTCGGTTCCTTGAATAGCCTTTGATGCTACCCGCAGAGTCAAGCGATTGCCAGTGAATGCCTGTTGACAGCAATCAAGTTCGCTGTGGACAGGCTGTGCAAATCACCTCGCGACTCGCCCATCCATTGGCGAGAACGGACTCCCAAGACGTGGGTCAGGCAAGCCACCGCCACGCCCAGGTGCGCGCCCATACTGGGCGCACCAAGTAAAAACGCCCCGCGAGGGGCGTTTGCAAACCAAGTCGGACACGGGCGGGTCATTTGCGACGGCGACGAGCCGCTACGAGTCCGGCCAGACCCAAGCCAAGCAAAGCCAAAGAGCCTGGCTCTGGAACGGTTGAACCGATCCACGCACGGTACGGGTCAAGCAAGATGCCGCCCATGCCGTCACCGAAGCCACCGCGCGGAGAGATGCCCATCGCAAAGCCGAATGTGTTGTTGGCGACCAGTTGATACTCATCGCCCACCATCACAAAAGACGGACCTCCGGAATCGCCACCACCAATGTTGGATTCAATGGTATTGCCCAGGGTCGTGCCGCAAATCGCCACGCCGAGCACGGCCGGATTGCAAAAGGTACCCGCGTCGATCGCCACCCGATCCCGCGCTCAAATGCTCTTGCCCAGACTTTGACGGGGCCGTGTGGAGATCCGGGGATGCGTTGACAATTCACAATGAATTGTGTCAACAAGTTCGACAGCGGGTTACTACGAATACCAGCGCCGCCAGCGGCTCGATGCGCTATGGGGCGTGCTTGTGAACCGAACCGAACGCGTCGTCCTGTTCAGCTCGCTCGGCAGGCGAATCACCTCGCGCCGCGCCAGGCGCACAAGGCGGCGAGAGCGAGGGCATTTGACTGTTCTGAAACGAGACCGAATCCGCCCACAAGGCCCAGTCCGAATCCTCGTTGCCTTCGATGACTTCGGGCACCGGCACGGGGCCTGACAGACCTCGGCGCTCCTGGGCCTTCGACCGCGTTGTGCGAGTCGCCGCTTTCATCGCTGGTCGGTCCAGTGGCGGGGCAGCGCGCTTGAAAAAGTTCATCATGATGGCACCATCCACTTCTCCTGTTCGCGACCGGCGGACACGTGGCGCGGTGCGTCATGCGCTCAGTCACGAACCACTCTACACCTTTGTATCAAAACGTGCGGGCGAAAATGGCTTGAGTGGAAATAGTGCCAACCGCGACGCATTCAGTTCGCCCGACACAGCCAAGTGTGAACCCCGCTGCGGCATCGGCAAGATGGGTGAAAATGGTAGGGCGTGTTGGACTTGAACCAACGACCAAAGGATTATGAGTCGCAGCTTTAACGTATTTCACCATGTTGATTAGAGTAGTAGAATCAATATAAATCAACAACTTACGTGATTGATGCTGGACGGATGAACAGCTTGAGTGTTGATTGATATTCGCCTAAATAGCGGGAAAGTGGCTACATGGTGGCTACATGGATTTAATGAGAGGGTTGCAAGATGGCAAGACCAAAGAAGTCTGACGCGCCAGACCTCGGCGAAGCGCAAGACCTGACCGCCGGGCTAATCGAGCGTCTGACCTGCCCGGCCGGCAAAACCCAAGTGTTTCTACGCGACACCAAAGCGCCCGGCCTGCGCGTGCGTGCAACCGCTGCCAGTGTCAAGAACCCCAAGGGCTTGAAGGCGTTTGTCTATGAGGCAAAGCTGAACCGGCAAACCATTCGCCGCACCATTGGGGATGTGAGGGTATGGGATATTGAAGCCGCCCGAACCGAAGCCCGCCGCCTTGCCGTGGTGGTGCGGAGCGATGGGGATGACCCCCGCGAATTGGAGCGCCAGCAAGACGCCGACAAAGCTGCCGCAATTGCCGCCGCCGCTGCCAACGTAGAAGCCGCGAAAGTTGAAGCCGTGCCCGTGGGCGAAGTGTGGGCCGTTTACATTGACGAACGCCGCCCACAATGGGGTGACTTGCACTACCGCGACCACATCCGCAAAGTCGCACCCGGTGGTGAGCCGTTCAAGCGTGGCACTGGCACAACCCAGCCGGGGCCGCTATTCCCTTTGATGGCATTGCCCCTGCGTGACCTGACCGCGCCAGTGATAGAGGCATGGGCCGCAAAGGAAGCCAAGACCCGCGCCACGTCTGCCCGGCTGGCATGGCGAATGCTCAAGGTGTTTTTAGGCTGGTGCGAAGAACATCCCGCCTATGCCGCCCTGCTGCCTGCCAAGAACCCAGCCAAGACCAAAAAGAGCCGCGAAGCATTGGGCAAGGCCGGGACTAAATCAGACTCATTGCAGCGCGAGCAATTGACCGTCTGGTTTGAGGCAGTGCGAAACATTGGGAACCCGCTAATTGCCGCTTACCTGCAAACCCTGCTACTCACTGGCGCAAGACCCGGCGAAGTGCTGGCGATGCGCTGGGAGGATATGAACACCCAATGGAAGGGCTTGACCATCCGCGACAAGGTGGAAGGCGTGCGAGTCATTCCCTTGACGCCGTTTGTCTCGCAACTTCTGGGCACCCTGCCCCGCCGCAATGAATGGGTTTTCTCAAGCCCCAACAGCGACACGGGACACCTGACAGAGCCGAACCATCCCCACTCAACCGCCTGCAAAGTGGCTGGCATTGATGGCCTGACCCTGCACGGCCTGCGCCGTTCGTTCAAGTCGCTGACCGAGTGGCTAGAAATTCCGGCTGGCGTGGTGGCTCAATTGATGGGACACAAACCCAGCGCGACCGCCGAAAAGCATTACACCGTTCGACCGCTCGACCTGCTGCGCGTGCATCACGAAAAAATCGAGGCGTGGATTCTGGAACAGGCCGGGATAGTGTTTGATGCCAAAGCCGCGCCCGGTGCGCTGCGCGTGGTAGCGGGATAGTACGCTTTAAGATACCATGATGGAAGTTCGCATTTACACCGACACGCAAGACCGGGAGCCGTTGACGCAATGGCTTGAAGCCTTGAAAGACATTCGGGCAAGGGCGCAAATAAGGGCACGGCTGGCACGTTTGGGGGCTGGCAATTTTGGAGACTGCAAGCCGTTACGCGATGGCGTGCAAGAGTTGAAGATTGACTACGGGCCGGGGTACAGGGTGTACCTGAGCAGGCAAGGCCCGGTGCTGGTGTTGCTGCTGTGTGGCAGCGATAAGACCGACCAAGACCGCGCCATAAAGCAGGCCATTGATTATTTGAACGACTGGAAACAAAGGGGTAAGCCATGAATGCACCGCGTGACAAGAGCTATGACGACTACATGGGTCAATCCTTGAAAGACCCAGCCGAAGCCGCCGCCTATATCGAGGCCGTTATGGAGCTGGACGACCCCGCCGCGCTGCTGGTGGCACTGCGGCACGTTGCCAAAGCGCACGGCATGGCGGAGGTGGCGCGCCGCGCTGATGTGGGCGACAAGATGCTATTCAAGGCACTGAGCGCGGATGGCAATCCGACTTTGACAACCGTTCATAAAGTGTTGCACGCCGTGGGCCTGCGCCTGAGCGTGGTTCCAGAGCACGCATGAACATGCACAACCCTGCCCACCCCGGCGAACTGCTGACCGGCTGGCTTGATGACCTGAGCGTGAGCGTGACCGCCTTCGCCGCGCATATCGGAATCAGTCGGGTGATGTTGTCCCGCGTGCTGCACTGCCATGCCGCCGTGTCTGCTGCTGTGGACTTGCGATTGTCGGAAGCCCTGGGCACGACGCCGGGCTACTGGCTGGCGCTGCAAACCCAGCGTGATTTTTGGACCGCACGCCAGACCGCCAAAGACCGCAAGCGCATCAAGCGCGTGACTGCGCCGGAGCCGGTGACCGCGTAAATCAGTTTTGCCCCTGCCTAGCCCTGCCCTTTACCCATAAATGTCTTCACCCTGGGCTTTCTGCGCCCAGGGTAAATCCAATGCATAGGATTTGCAGGTAGGCGTAGCCTTGCCACATCAGTTGATGGCCGGGTGGGGGGTCGTTGGCTCGACCGA
>JAUXWC010000111.1 GCA_030685025.1 Rhodoferax sp. | reverse complement strand
GCAACTCGGGTCAGCGCAAGCGGATGGCACAAGGGAATCAACTCGCTGGTCCGCTTGGCGGCCATAATGCCAGCGATGCGAGCGATGCCCAGTACATCGCCTTTCTTGGTGGTGCCGTTTTCTATCAGGGCTAGGGTGGCCGGCAGCATTTCGATGTGGCCGCTGGCGATGGCGATGCGATGGGTATCGGGTTTGCTGGCTACGTCCACCATGTGGGCCTGGCCATGTTGATCAAAGTGGGTGAGTGCGCTCATGGGATCGTCGCTTTACAGAACCTTTATGTACTTCGGACATCATACGACCATGACTGACCTCTTTGCCTTCCCGCGCTGGCGGCTCGGTTGCATGGGCGCAAGGTCCGTGGGCGCCCGGGTAGCGCTTCCTCTGTTGTTGTTTGCCCAATTGACGGCATCCTGGGCCCAGTCCCCGGCCAGCGTGGCACCCGCCGCGCCCGCCACCCAGTTGCCAACCCTGGGCAGTGGTGGAGAAATGAACAGCAGCGCCGAGCGGCGCCTGGGCGAACGCATCGCGCGGGAAATCTACCGGGACCCGGACTACATTGACGATCCCCTGCTGGTGGACTATGTGCAAGGCATTTGGCAGCCGTTGTTGCGCGCGGCGCGGGCACGGGGTGATTTGTCCGAAGAGCTCGATCAGCGTTTTGCGTGGGAGGTGATGCTGGGGCGTGATCGCAGCATCAACGCGTTTGCCTTGCCTGGCGGCTACCTTGGGCTGCATCTGGGTCTGGTTGGCGCGGTCAGCAGCCGGGATGAACTGGCGTCGGTGCTGGCGCATGAGCTGAGCCATGTGACGCAACGCCATATCTCCCGCATCATGACCAAACAAAGCCAGCAGGCCCCGTGGCTGCTGGGTGCCATGATTCTGGGCGCGTTGGCCGCGTCAAAGAGCCCTGACGCGGCCAACGCGGTGTTGGTTGGTAGCCAGGCCGTCGCCGCGCAGACCCAGCTCAACTTCTCGCGCGACATGGAGCGTGAAGCGGATCGGGTTGGCTACGGCATTCTGGTGCAGGCGGGATTCGATCCGCAGGGTTTTGTCAGCATGTTCGACAAGTTGGGGCAGTCCGCGCGCCTTAACGACAGCGGCGCGTTTCCCTATCTTCGTAGCCATCCTCTGACGACTGAACGTCTGGCGGATATGCAGTCACGCCAGTCACCCGGCGCGCGCGCGCCGGATGTCGCGCAACAGGCCAGCAGCCATGCCATGCTCAGCGCCCGCGCCCGCGTGTTGTCCAACTCGTCGGTCGACGCCCTGCGGGGCTGGCTTGCCCAGGTGCCGAAATCGGTGGGTGATCAGAGCCCCTTGTCCGCTCAGGCCGCGGCGCTGTATGGCGGGGCACTGGCGGCCAGCAAGTTGCGTGATCCGGTCATCGCCACGAGTTATGCCCAGCATCTCGGCCGGCTACCCATCACCGAGCCCGCGGCGCTGCGTCTGGTCGCCCTGCTGCACGCGGAATTGAGTCTGGCGCACGGGGATGCTGGCAAGGCGCTCGCCGTGTTGGCCGCCGTGGCGCCATCAAGACCGGACCCCGTCGGCGGGCCGTCGCAGGTCGACCGACCGTGGCTGATGTTGTCGGCGCAAGCCTGGGTCGCCGCCGGGCAGCCGGCCCTGGCGACGGAGCGCCTACAGGAATGGGTGGTGCTGCATCCGCGTGACGCGCAGGCTTGGTCGCTATTGTCGACCGCGTATGCCGCACAGGGCAATACCTTGCGCAGTGTCCGTGCCAATGCCGAGGCCAAGGTGGCGGTGCTGGACTACGACGCCGCGCTGGATCGTTTCAACGCGGCTCAGGCACTGCTTCGCGAGAGCGGTGCGCGCGCGTCGGGCGCCGACCACATCGAGGCGTCCATCATCGACACGCGCCGGCGTGAAGTGCAGTCACTTCTTAAGGAACAAGCGCTCGAGCGCTGAGTCGATGACCAGGCCAAAAACGGAGTAGATCAGGGAGCCCAGCAGGGCTGCGCCAAAGCCGTTCACATGAAAGCCGTCGAGCAGGCTGGCCGCTGCCCAGAACATCAAGGCGTTGATCACGAACAGAAACAAACCCAGCGTGACCACCGTGACCGGCAGGGTCAACACCACCAGCACCGGCCGCACAATGGTGTTGAACAGGCCGATCACCAACGCTGCGATCAGCGCCGCGCCGAAGTTAGCGATCCGTACACCGTCATACAGGTAGGCCACCGCCAGCAGGGCGGCGGCGGCCAACAGCCATTTGCTCAGAAGTCTCATGGTTTTGAAGGATACCACCTGGGCCGAAGTTGCTTTGGTTTGGCTTATGACGGCTCAAACGGGTTAACCACTTGCACACCGCAGCCCATGAAGTCGCGCACATTGCGGGTGGCCAGCGCCAGTTGGTGCTCGATGGCGGTGGCGGCAATCAGCATGTCGGGGGCGCTGCGGATGATGCCCTGGGCCTGGAACTGCCCGCGCAACACACCACCGCGCTGCGCAATGGAGGGCGTGATGGGGTACACGGCGTACAGGCGCGCCACCAGACCGTTGAACAGCGCCAGTTTGCGGGTGCTGGGTTGCCAGGCCAGGCCAAAGTGGGCTTGTTCCAAGGTGACGGCCGAGATGGCGATCAATTCAACCGACTGCAACCAGTGCATGACCTGCGCATCGGGTGTCTTTTTGACGAACTCGCTGATGACGTTGGTGTCTGCTAAAACGATGATGGCGCTCATGTTGGAGCGGCCTCAGTCAGGGTCCGCGAAGGCATTGATGCGCTCCCACGCAGTTTGCCGCGAGCTTGTTCCTGGCACCGCAAGACCGGTGTCGTCCTGCGGCACAAAGGTCTCACGCAATTGCAGCAGGTGGCTGAAAAAAGTCTCGGCACCGGGTTTCACAGCGGCCTCGGCGCGCTGGAAGTAGTCCGCAGACACCAGTACCGCCACGGGCGCATTGCGCTTGGTGATGACCTGGGGTTGCTGTTGTGCCGCCGCGATCAAGGCGGACAGTTGCTGACGGGATTGAGCGACTGAAGTAGACATAACTGGACCATATGTACTTTACATGTGTACATTATAGACATTTAGACATCCGCGCCATGGCTTGCATACACATCACTGACATTGAATCGGCCATCAATTTCTGGCGCGCCAGGACACCCGGCGAACCGAACTTGTCCCTGGCTGCGTCAACCCAGGCGTTGGCCGAGGTCTATGGACGCATGGTGTTTGCCGGGCAGACCGAGGTCGACGAAGGTGTGCTGACTGACCAGGCACATGCCGCCTGGATGACTTGGTACGACACGATGCCCGACACGCCCTGCATCGCCATCTGCTCAACCAGCCAGGGCGACGACTGGTGCAAAGGCTGCGGGCGTAGTTTTCAGGAAGTGCAAAACTGGACCGGCATGCGCCCTGCCGAAAAGCGCCAGACCTGGCGTCGCATCGAGGCGCAGGGGACCGCCTGGCGCTTCAACCGTTATGCCGAACGGGCCAAGGAGCGCACCGGCGTCGACCCACCACCACCGATGAGGCAGTCGCCTGCGTTGTGACGACCCGTTGCTACTTCCAGCGTAGCGGTTCAATGTCAACGGTGTGCGCGCCGTCGCTCAGAAACAGGGTGCCATCCTGGATCGTCGCCTGCAACTGCATGCTGCGCGCGGCCAGCGCGCCCAGTGCTTGCGACACCCCGTTGGCGAGCCGAAACACGCTGAGGTTTTGGGGGCGGCTGAGTTTGCTCTCGATGCCGCGCCACCACACGTCGGCGGCCTGACTGAAGCAATACAGCACCACCTCGTCGGCCTTGCCGCAGGCTTTGATGAGTGGCTTGTCTTCGGGTTGACCAACCTCGATCCACAGTCTGGTTCGCCCGGTGAAGTCGCGCAGCCAGACATCGGGTTCATCCGGGTCGGACAGGCCCGCGCCAAAGGCCAGCGTGCCGTCTCCTTTGCACACGGACTGCAACTTGTAGGCCTGCAAGGCCAGGGCTGCCAGGCGCACCATCATGCGCTCGTCGGTCTCGCTGGGATGGCGCGCCAAGGTCAGGTTATGGTCGGCGTAGTAGGCGTGGTCGATGTCGGCCAGTTGCAGGCTAGCCTTGTAGATGGTTGATTTGGTGGCCATGGTGGGTTCAAAAGTAGAGGGGCGATGTAAGGGAAGTGGACGTTGCCTCATCTCCGTCATTGCGAGCGAAGCGCGGCAATCCACCTTTGTGGTGCGTCGCTGTGGATTGCCGCGCTTCGCTCGCAATGACGGATTCAGTGCACCGGCGCAATGTGGTGGAGGCCACTTTGGCTGTCAACGCGCCGCCAGCACCGCCTGCGCCACTTCGGCAAAGCCGGCGCCACGCGCATGCCCTGCAATGTAGCGCGGCGCGTGGACCAGCTCAGCCTCGAAGCGGCGAATGTTGGCCACGCCCACGCTGTTGTCGAACGCCTCGAACATGACTTGGTCGTTGGTAGAGTCCCCCACATAGGCCCAGCGGTCGACTTCGGTGGCCAGGCTACGGCCCCACCGTTGCGCCACGATCCAGTGTGCGCCGACCAATTTGTTGTGCGAGCCCAGCCAGCCGTTGATGTGAATGCTGCTGACCGATGCGGTCAGGCCGGCCGCGCGCAGGATCGCCACTACGGCGTCGATCTGGCCCGCCGACAGGTGCGCGAACTCGCTGTGGTCGATGGCGATGTCGGTCTCACGGCCGTTCGAGTCTTGCGCCAAGGCCGCGCCCGGGACCGCGCGCAATACCTGTTGCGCCACGGATTGCAGGCGCTGGTAGTTGGTGCGGCGTGTGGCCTCGTCCTGTAGATACAGTTTCGATAGCAAGGAAGGCCCGCTGGGCGCCGCCTGCGCGCCGTTTTGATGGATGGAAAAAGCGACTGAACCGTTCTCCGCGACGATCGCGTCAAGCGGCCAGGGGACGATGCCCCGCCGGGCGTCGCCCCTGGCGAAGGGCTCGCACCATCCTATCGGCCGCCCGGTGATGGCCACAACATGTAAGCCAGCGGTTTTCAGTTTGGCCAATGCGTTCAGCGCGTCGGGTGTGATCGCACCATCGGTCGTTAACGTGTCGTCGATGTCGGTGAAGACACCGATGATGCGACGGCGGTGTTCCAACGGCCAATCCGACAGCGCTTGCATGCCCACCATTGCGGTCTTCATCACGCCTGACAACGTTGCCCGTCATTGCGAGCGTAGCGCGGCAATCCACGATCGCGCGCCGCAAACATGGATTGCCGCGCTACGCTCGCAATGACGAAGACTGGCATGGCTGGAGTCTTCAGCGTCAACTAGTTGGCCGATTGCAGCGCCAAGCCGGCATGCTCGCGCAGGGGATGAAAGTGGATCTTGGGAAAACGCTCCTGTGCCAGCCGCACGTCATAGGGCGAGGTGCACAGGAAGGCCAGCGTGTTGGCCGCGTCGCGCGCCATGCGCGCCGGGTAGGCGTGAACAAAGGTCGCCAGTTCGGCCGGCGTGTTGGCGGTGATCCAGCGCGCGCCAGTGTATTGGCTGCCTTCAAGGCGGATGTCGGCGTCATACTCCCCTTTGAGTCGATGCTGCACCACTTCAAACTGAAGTTGACCGACCGCGCCCAGCAGCATGTTGCCACCGATTTCGGGGCGAAACACCTGGATCGCACCTTCCTCGCCCAACTGCGCCAGGCCCTGCTGCAACTGCTTGGTGCGCAGCGGGTTGCGCAGCACCACCGTCATGAATAGCTCGGGCGCGAAGAAGGGCAGGCCGGTGTACTGCAAGGTAACCGTGCCATCGGTGATGGTGTCGCCCAGTTGCACACCGCCGTGGGTGGTAAAGCCGACGATGTCCCCCGCGTAGGCCTCTTCAACGGCCTCGCGGCGCTGGCTCATGAAAGTCACCACGCTGGTCGGACGAAGCTCTTTGCCGGTGCGCATCACTTTCAGTTTCATGCCCGGTGTGTATTTGCCAGAGGCCATGCGCACAAAGGCAATGCGGTCGCGGTGTGAGGGGTCCATATTGGCCTGCACCTTGAACACCACGCCGGAGAAGGCTTCGTCATCGGGCTGCACTTCCTTGATGACGGGCTGGCGGTTGACCACCGTCGAACTGGTGCGGCGCTGCGGCGAGGGCGCCAGATCGACCAGGGCGTCGAGCACTTCCATCACACCGAAGTTGTTCACCCCCGAGCCGAAAAAGACCGGGGTCTGTTTGCCCGCCAGAAAGGCCGCGTGATCCCAGGTCGGCGAGGCGCCGGTGGCCAGCTCCATGCTGCCCATCGCAGTTTCGAACTCTTGGCCAAAACGCTTGAGCAAGGCGCCCTGATCCGTCAGCGGCATGGTGTCGAAATCCTGCGGCCGCCGGTCAGAACCCGATTCGAACACCGACATGGTGCGCGTGCGCAGGTTGATGATGCCGCCAAACGACTTGCCCTGTCCCACTGGCCAGGTCATGGGTACGCAGGGCATGCCCAGCTCGCGTTCGACCTCGTCCATGATGTCCAGGGGGTCACGCACCTCGCGGTCCATCTTGTTGATGAAGGTGATGATGGGTGTGTTGCGCTGGCGGCAAACCTCGATCAGGCGGCGGGTCTGTGCCTCCACGCCGTTGGCCGCGTCAATCACCATCAGGGCCGAGTCCACCGCCGTGAGCACCCGGTAGGTGTCTTCAGAGAAGTCCTTGTGACCGGGCGTGTCGAGCAGGTTGATGACGTGGTCGCGGTACAGCATTTGCATCACCGATGACGCCACAGAAATGCCTCGTTGCTTTTCGATCTCCATCCAGTCGGAGGTGGCGTGGCGGGTGGCCTTGCGTGCCTTGACCGAACCGGCGATCTGGATCGCGCCCGAGAACAGCAACAGCTTCTCGGTCAGCGTGGTCTTGCCAGCGTCGGGGTGGGAAATGATGGCAAATGTTCTTCTTCGCCGCGTTTCTTCTAGGGTTGAGTGGGTCGTCATCGGGGTAAATCTGTCGTTATGTACACGTTTATGCACGCATATTATTTGGGCGCACACGCAAGGCGGCGGAACCCTTGATTTTATCGATGGCTTGACTGCCCGCCTTTCTCTTTCTACCTCATATGCAAAATAACCTAAAAATAAACAATCTCAATAACCTAAATATAGATTGACACAATAACCTAAAAAATGAGAAACTGAATAACCTAGAAACAACAATTACGGAAACACACCCATGGCAACACCAGCAGCTAATCTAGCCACCTCCCTCGAAATCCTGAAGCAGCTTCAGGATCGGGGACTTGTGGCTATCCGGGCGAGTGATGTGACCCGGATACACCGGGAGCGGCTGCTTAAAAATGGGTTCATCCGGGAGGTCATGAAGGGCTGGTACATCCCCACCCGTCCCGACGAACTGGCCGGAGAAAGCACAGCCTGGTACGGGTCATTCTGGGCGTTCTGCGCGGGCTACCTGACTGAACGATTTGGCAGTGACTGGTGTGTCAGCCCAGAGCAATCCCTGGCGCTCCATGCGGGCGACTGGACGGTGCCCCGTCAGATATTGATCCGCTCCCCCAAGGGAGGCAACAAGCCAACCCCGCTTCCCAATGAAACGTCGATCTTTGATACGCGCCTGGAGCTGCCCCCGGCGCAGGATACTGAAATCAAAGATGGACTGCGCGTGTTCAATCTGCCGTCAGCGCTCATCTCCTGTTCCCCCACGCACTTCGCAGCACAACCCATCGTGATGCGGGCGGCACTTGCCGCCGTCACGGATGCCTCTGATGTATTGAGCCAACTCCTTGACGGCGGGCACAGCACGGTCGCCGGACGATTGGCGGGTGCCTTCCGCAATATTGGACGAAGCACAATCGCTGACAACATCGTCGCCACAATGCGGGCTGCGGGCTATACCGTCAATGAAACCGACCCTTTCAAAGGCTTGCCACCCATGGCATTCGCCTTGCGGGAAACTTCCCCGTACGTTAACCGGGCGCGCATGACATGGGACAAGATGAGGGCCGATATTCTGCAAAACTTTACGGCGGTGCCACAGCAGACAGATACCGCCGCATACCTTCATCACCTGGATGAGGTCTATGTCAGCGATGCGTATAACTCCCTGTCAATTGAAGGCTACCGCGTCACCCCTGAGCTGATCGAGCGCGTTCGGTCTGGCGACTGGAATCCGACAAGTGTTGAGGCCGACCGCAATCATCGGGATGCTCTCGCGGCGCGCGGGTACTGGCAGGCCTTCCAACAGGTCAAGAAAAGCGTCGAAAAGGTTTTGAGCAACCAGAACGCGGGGCTGATCGCAAGCAGCGACCACAGCGCGTGGTACCGCGAACTGTTTGGTCCGAGCGTCACCGCCGGATTGATCAAACCTGCTGATCTTGCGGGCTACCGCAATGGCCCGGTCTATATCCGCCGTTCGATGCACGTACCTCCGCGTTATGAAGCCGTGCGTGAATTGATGCCCGCCTTCTTTGACCTGTTGCAGAACGAACCAGAACCAGCAGTTAGAGTCGTGATGGGTCACTTCATGTTCGTCTATATACATCCCTATTTCGATGGCAACGGGCGCATGGGACGATTTTTAATGAACGTCATGATGGCATCAGGAGGCTACCCGTGGACAGTGGTGCCGTTGGAGCGGCGCACCGAATACATGGCGGCGTTAGAGCAAGCGAGCGTGATGCAGAACATCGCGCCCTTCGCAAGCCTCCTTTCGTCGTTGGTCACAGTGAATACGGATAGTTAACGCAAGAAAACAGGGATTCCACCATCCACCAGCATCAACGAACGCTGTCAGCGTTCCTGATCGCGATCCGGCTCGGCGTGGCGAGCGTGCATCTTTTGCATGCCGCCGATCCAGCGCTCGTAGTCCTGCCCTTTGTTGCGGAAGTACTGCGCCACCTCGGGGTGTGGCAGCACCAGAAACTTCTCGTCTCGCAGGGTGTCAACCACGTCTTGTGCCACCTGCTCGGGCGAGATGATGCCGTCATGCGAGGCCGAGCCACCGTCGCCGGTGACCATGTCCGTGCGGACCGACTGCGGGCACAGGCAGGACACGCGCAGGCCCTTGCGGCCATAGGCGATGCGCAGCCATTCGGCAAACGCCACCGCCGCGTGTTTGGTGACCGCATAGGGCGCGGACTCGACGATGGTCAGCAGCCCGGCGGCAGAGGCGGTAACCATGAAGAAGCCTTCACCCCTGGCCACCATTTCGGGCACCACCGCGCGCGCCGCCCACACGTGGGCCATGGCGTGGATCTGCCACATGGCGTCCCACAACGGGTCTTCCAGCTCGAAGCCACCCATGCGCCCCAAAATGCCGGCGTTGGAGACATAGGCGTCCACCTGCCCGTAGTGTTGGCGCGTCGTGCTCACCAGGGCCTGGATGTCGGCCTCCTGGCTCACGTCGCAGCGCACCGCCAGACCCTTGATGTCGCGCGCCACTTCTTCGGCGCGCTCAAGGTTGACATCGGCCACCACCACGGCACGCGCGCCGTCGGCCGCAAAGCGTTGCGCGATGCTGCGACCAATACCGCTGGCGCCACCCGTGACGATGGCTACTTTGTTTCGTATGTCCATGTTTCAATCCACGCCCGTTCGGGCGACGGTTGAAAGGAGTTGCACTCCTCCCAACGCAACTTCCCCTGAAGGGGGGGCAAACCGGAGCCTACCACTGACAAAACCCCCGGTTCGGGCCCGCCAGTATCCGGCCTGGCGTCACCGTGGTCTGCCACCCACGCGACACACGCGGCGTGCACCTTCGTATAATCGCGTCTTCCGAGGAGCGCTGCAGTTCACCCATCCGTGAACGAGGCTCGGACAGCGTGGTTGACCCAATCAGGGCCATTCACCGCACCAACGGCGCTCACCCACTGTACTGGTTGGTGAGCCTTGTTTCCAAGTCACCTGGCAGTCAGTGGTTGGTCAAACCGTATTGAATCAACCAAGGAGATGCTATGAGCGCCGTTGTCACCCCCAAACAAGACTACATCATTGCCGATCTGGGCCTTGCCGCCTGGGGCCGCAAGGAACTGAACATTGCCCAGACCGAAATGCCCGGCTTGATGGCGATCCGCGAGGAATTCGCCAAGTCGCAACCGCTCAAGGGCGCGCGCATCACCGGCTCCTTGCACATGACGATCCAGACCGGGGTGCTGGTCGAAACCTTGCAGGCGCTGGGTGCACAGGTGCGCTGGGCATCGTGCAACATCTTCTCCACCCAAGACCATGCGGCCGCGGCACTGGTCGAACAGGGCACGCCGGTATTTGCCTACAAGGGTGAAACCCTGGTGGACTACTGGGACTACACCCACCGCATTTTCGAGTTTGGCCCCAAGGGCAGCAAAACCGAAGGCCCGAACATGATCCTGGATGACGGCGGTGACGCCACGCTCCTGATGCACCTGGGCGCCAAGGCTGAGGGTGACATCAAGGTGCTGGCCAAGCCGGGCAGCGAGGAAGAGGTCTGTTTGTTCAACGCCATCAAGGCCAAGCTCAAGGCCGATCCAACCTGGTACAGCCGCCGCCTCAAGCACATCATTGGTGTGACCGAAGAAACCACCACCGGCGTGCACCGCTTGAACGAAATGTCGGCCAAGGGCACGCTGGCCATGCGCGCCATCAACGTCAACGACTCGGTCACCAAGAGCAAGTTCGACAACCTGTACGGCTGCCGCGAATCCCTGGTGGACGCCATCAAGCGCGCCACCGACGTGATGATCGCTGGCAAAGTGGCCGTGGTCGCGGGTTACGGCGATGTGGGCAAGGGTTCCGCCCAGGCGCTGCGCGCGCTGTCGGCGCAGGTGTGGGTGACCGAGATCGACCCGATCAACGCCCTGCAAGCGGCGATGGAGGGCTACAAAGTGGTGACCATGGAGTACGCGGCCGACAAGTGCGATATTTTTGTGACCTGCACCGGCAACAAGAACGTCATCACCTACAAGCACATGGCGGCCATGAAGGACCAGGCCATCGTCTGCAACATCGGTCACTTCGACAACGAAATCGACGTTGCCTCATTGTCCAAATGCAAGTGGGAAGAAATCAAGCCGCAGGTGGACCATGTGATCTTCCCGGCCAAGGGCAGGAACCCGGCCAAACGCATCATCCTGCTTGCCAAGGGTCGCCTGGTGAACCTGGGTTGCGGCACTGGGCACCCCAGTTTTGTGATGTCGTCAAGTTTTGCCAACCAGACCATCGCGCAGATCGAGTTGTTCACCAAGCCCAAGGAATACAAGGTCGGCAAGGTTTACGTGTTGCCCAAGCACCTCGACGAAAAAGTGGCGCGCCTGCACCTCAAGAAGGTCGGCGCCATGCTGAGCGAGCTCACCGATGAGCAGGCCGCCTACATTGGCGTGAGCAAGGCCGGGCCTTACAAGGCCGACAGCTACCGCTATTGATGCGCGCCGACCAACTGCTGCTGCAGCGCGGCCTGGCCAGCTCACGCTCACAAGCGCAACGCCTGATTAGCGCTGGCGTGCAGTGGCGTGAGCAGACTGCCCTGCCGGCCAGCGCCTACAAGCGCATCGGCAAGAACAGCGACGAGCTGCCCGAGGACGCGCAGATCGAGTTGCTCGACAGCAGTGAGGCGCGCTACGTCTCGCGCGGCGGGCTCAAGCTGGAAGGCGCTCTGCTCAAGAGTGGTCTGGTCGTCACCGGCAAGACCTGCCTCGACCTGGGGCAGTCCACCGGTGGCTTCACCGACTGCCTGCTCCAGCACGGTGCCACGCGGGTGGTTGGCGTCGATGTCGGCTCCGGACAATTGCACCCTCAGTTGCGGCAGGATGCCCGGGTGCTGGCGCTGGAAGGTGTCAACGCACGTTATCTGGATGCCGAGAACTTCACCGCGACCGGCGCCGACGAGCTGTCCAGCGAGGGCGACGCTGCCGATTCGGTGGGTGACCCGCAGGGCTTGGCCCCAGCGGTCGACTTCGACCTCATCGTTGGTGACCTGGCCTTTATTTCGCAGACACTGGTATTGCCGGCCTGCGTGCCCTTCCTGCGCGCTGGCGGCGCCGTGCTGATGCTGGTCAAACCCCAGTTCGAGTTACAGCCCGGCCAGGTTGGCAAGGGTGGCATCGTGCGCGATGACAACCTGTATGCGGAAGTCGAACAGCGGATTCGCGGTTGCTACGCCGAATTGGGCCTGAGCGTTCAGGGCTGGTACGAGAGCCCCATTCTGGGGGGCGATGGCAATCGCGAGTTTTTCGTTTTCGCCGAGAAACCACAAGGGGTCATCCCATGAGGTCGCAGGCCGACACATTGCCCATCAGCATCGAGTTCTTTCCGCCCAAGACCCCCGAGGGCGTGGAGAAGCTGCGCCAGGTGCGCCAGCAGTTGTACACCCTCCAGCCAGAGTTTTGCTCGGTGACCTTTGGCGCCGGTGGCTCCACGCAGGAGGGCACGTTCGCCGCCGTGCGCGACATTTTGGCCGAGGGTGTCGATGCCGCGTCGCACTTCTCGTGCATCGGCGCGACCCGCGCGGGCGTGCGCGAGCAACTGGCCATCTTGGGTGCCATGGGCGTGAAACGCCTGGTGGCCTTGCGGGGGGACTTGCCCAGCGGCTACGGCACCGGCGGCGAGTTCCAGTACGCCAGTGACTTGGTGGCCTTCATCCGGCAAGAAACCGGTGACGACTTCCGCATTGAGGTGGCGGCTTACCCGGAAGTGCATCCGCAGGCCAAGTCACCGGCATCGGACCTGCAGGCCTTTGCAGCCAAGGTGCGCGCCGGAGCCAACTCGGCGATCACCCAGTACTTCTACAACGTCGACGCCTACTTCCGTTTTGTGGAAGATGCTGACGCGCTGGGACTGCAGGTGCCCGTGGTGCCCGGCATCATGCCCATCACCAGCTCGACGCAGTTGATGCGTTTCAGCGATGCCTGTGGCGCCGAGATTCCGCGCTGGATTCGCTTGCGCCTGCAATCGTTTGGCGACGACTCGGCGTCGATCAAGGCCTTCGGCTTGGATGTGGTCACCGCCTTGTGTGAGCAGTTGCGCGCCGGTGGCGCGTCCGGTCTGCACTTCTACAGCATGAATCAGAGCGCCGCGACACTGGAGATCTGCCGGCGCTTGGGGCTCTAGCCGGACTCCAGCTCAAACGAGGCGTGTTGGTCCTGGCCCAGCAACGCCACCATTTGTGGCAGCGCCTCTTTTAGCGCGGCTTTCAGGGTGTGAGGCGGGTTGATCACAAAGATGCCGCTGGCGCTGAGGCCCGGACGTACCACTTCGCCGGCGGCGTCTTTGCCCAGCTTGTTGGACTTGATATTCAGACTGGCGTTGAGCCAGCCCTTGCCGGCCTTAATGGCCAGGTTCTTGAGTTTGCGCGGCAAGTCATGCGACTCAGGTCGCGGAATCAGTGGGTACCAAACCATGTAGGTTCCGGTGGCAAAGCGCTGCAGCGCCTCACTCACCATGGCCACCACACGTGGGTAGTCGCTCTTGATTTCATAACTCGGGTCGCACAGCACCAGCGCGCGCCGCGAGGGTGGTGGCAAGAACTTCTTCAGGCCTTCAAAACCATCCTGGTCGAAGACCTCGATCTGTCGCCCGGCATTCAGTTGTCCAATGTTGGCCAACAGGGTGCGGGCGTCGGTCGGGTGCAACTCGAACAGTTTGAGCCGGTCTTGTTCGCGCAGCAACTGGTGGATGATGAAGGGCGAGCCGGGATACACCCGGTGACGGCCTTTGGCGTTGAAACTGCCGACCATGTCCAGGTAGGCCTGCAGCGCCGGGGCGCGTTCGGCGGTTGCCGCCTTGGACGCGCCGCCAGCGGGCGGCTTCTTGCCAGGCGCGGGGGAAGCTGCCGGTTTGGCGGTCAGGCGCAACAGCCCTTCGTCGGCCTCACCGCTGGTCTGCGCGTAGTCGCCATCCAGCCGGTACAGCCCCGCTCCGGCGTGGGTGTCCACCACCAGCAGCGCGGTGTCCTTCTGGGTCAGGTGCTGGAGGATGGCCATCAGCGCGGTGTGCTTGAGCACGTCGGCGTGGTTGCCGGCATGAAATGCGTGGCGGTAACTGAACATGCCCCGATATTAACGAAGCTGGCGGCAGAACCGCTGCTTTGTTGGTGCTTGCACAGACGCGGGGTTCGCGCACAATGCAGTGACACATCCACGCAAGAGTCTGTCTGCATGAACACTTTGAGCCGCCAGGCACCAGAATTCCTGGAGACCAACGTCATCCATGTTGATGGCTTGCCTCAAGGGACCCTGCTGGGCGAGTTTGAAATTCTGGGTCTGCTGGGGGTCGGTGGCTTCGGCATGGTTTATGGTGCCTACGACCATTCTCTGCACCGAACCGTGGCGATCAAGGAATACATGCCGGCAGCGCTCGCCAGCCGCGTGCTTGGAACCGCGCTGTCGGTCCGATCCTCTGTCGACCAGTCGACGTATTTCGCCGGATTGACCTCATTCGTGGCCGAAGCCCGCTTGCTGGCGCAGTTTGATCACCCGTCGCTGGTCAAGGTCTACCGGTTTTGGGAGGCGAACAACACTGCCTACATGGCGATGCCCTTGTACCTGGGTATGACGCTCAAGCAGGCGCGCGGGCAGATGCCGAGCCCGCCGCCGGAAGCCTGGTTGCGCAAGGTCTTGTGGTCGCTGCTGGGCGCGCTGAAGCTATTGCATGACAACAATCTGCTGCACCGCGACGTCTCGCCGGACAACATCTTCTTGCAGAATACCGGCCCACCGGTTTTGCTGGACCTGGGCTCGGCCCGCCGGGCGGTGCTTGATGCAAACAAGAAGCATACCGCCGTCCTCAAGGTGAACTACGCGCCGATTGAGCAATACGCCGACGCGGCCGACCTGATCCAGGGGCCCTGGACCGACCTTTACGCGCTGGCTGCGGTGGTGCATGGGTGCCTGTGTAATGAGCCGCCGTTGCCGGCCACATTTCGGGTCCTGGTTGACCGAATGCCCCCCATTGCAAGGGTGGCCGCCACCGTGCAGGAGCACTTTGGGCAGTCGTATTCGGCTGACTTCGTGGCCGCGATCGGGCACGCCCTGGCGATTCAGCCTGGGGACCGGCCGCAGAGTATCAATGTCTTCGCCCAGGAAATGCGGCTGGGCCCGCCCGGCGACATGATGAGGTTCGATTGGCGCGCTGAACTTGGGCGGGTGCTCAAGGACGAGCCCACTGCGGATGCTGCCCCGTCCGCGCCGACGGTTGCCGCGACCGACCTCGAACTGACGGTGGCACAGCCGGGCGCTGTCGGGACCAACGCCCCAGCGAGCGTTGGCGCAAGGAAGAGGTTCGGCGTTATGGTGCTGGGGGTGGCGCTGTTGGCGACGGGTTGGCTGGCTTGGAATGCGCGGACCGGGTCCGGTGAACCGGATGTCACCGCGAAGCCATCGCTTGCCCGGCCGACGGCAAGCCCCCGTGCAGCCACGCCGGCCAGTGCGGCCAGTGCGGCCGACTCCAGCCGTGCCGGACCGGTCGCCTTGTGCGCCGACCGCAGTTTTCTGACCCGCCCGATGTGCATTCATCGGGCGTGCCAGAAGCCACAGTTCGCCCCATTGGCGGTCTGCGTGGAAGATCGAAGACGGTCCGCGCGCCAGCGAGAACGGGTCGATCCCTGATGCAGGCGTCCTGGCGCACCGACACGCGTTGGCGGCTCAGTTGGCGGCTCAGTTTTGACGCCATGATGCGGGCTTTGTATAATAGAAGGCTTCTCAGCGCTTTGTGGCTCCGCGGGGAAGCTTGAAACCCCACCTAAGAGATTCCCATCAGAGGAACGCCGACCGTGGAAAAGAGCGACACGGAAGCTAACCCCGTAGGTTAGCCAAACCCTCCTTTAAAAGAGAAATCTCATGTCAACTTTCAGCGCAAAACCCGCTGAGGTCGTGCACGAGTGGTTTGTGATTGACGCGACCGACAAGGTCCTCGGACGAGTAGCCAGCGAAGTTGCTCTCCGTTTGCGCGGCAAACACAAGGCCATTTACACGCCTCACGTCGATACCGGCGATTTCATCATCGTCACCAATGCAGCCCAACTGCGCGTCACTGGCGCCAAGTCGCTGGACAAGGTGTATTACCGCCACTCGGGTTACCCCGGCGGCATTTCCAGCACCAATTTCCGCGACATGCAAAGCAAGTTCCCTGGCCGTGCTTTGGAAAAAGCCGTCAAAGGCATGCTGCCCAAGGGTCCCCTGGGCTACGCGATGATCAAGAAGCTCAAGGTGTATGGCGGTGCGGAGCACCCGCACACTGCCCAGCAGCCGAAAGTCCTGGAAATCCCAGGTATTTCCCCCGATGCCGTTAAAAGGGAGTCAGCCAAATGATTGGTGATTGGAACAATGGCACCGGCCGTCGCAAATCCAGCGTCGCCCGCGTGTTTCTGAAAAAAGGCTCCGGCCAAATCGTCGTCAATGGCAAGGCTATTGAAAACTTCTTTGGCCGTGCAACGTCCATCATGATCTGCAAGCAACCCCTGCTGCTGACCAACCATGCCGAGACCTTTGACGTCATGGTCAATGTGGCTGGTGGTGGCGAGTCGGGCCAGGCTGGCGCGGTGCGTCACGGTATCACGCGTGCCCTGATCGACTACGATGCCACGCTCAAGCCTGAGCTGAGCAAGGCCGGATTCGTGACGCGCGATGCGCGCGAAGTGGAGCGTAAGAAGGTTGGTTTGCACGGTGCCCGTCGCCGTAAGCAGTTCAGCAAGCGTTAATTCACGCTACCGCCGCGCGGCACAAAGTGTTGCAAGTCAAGAAGCCGCCCGGCGTCAATCCTGGCGGCTTTCTTCATGTTGGCTGCTAGACTCTGCGCTCCATGCGATTCCGATTGCTTCGACGCCGTTTGACCATCAGCGCACCGCGCATGGCGGTGCGCAGCGCGTTGCCCTGGCCGTTTCGTTGGGCGGTTTTGGCCATCGTCTTGGGCTTCTCGGCCGCCATTGGTCTGTGGGCCTTTGAGTTCGGCAAGGACATTGCCGGTCTGGATCGGGGCACCAAGGAGGAACTGGGGCAACTGCGCACGCAGCTCGCGGCCATGCGTACCGAGGTGACGGCCTTGCAGGCGGCACGGGACAAGGCGCAGTCTATCGCCAATACGGCCGGCACTGAGCTCACTGCAGAAAAGGCGTCGCAAGAGCGCCTGTTGACACTTAACAAACAGCTTGCGGCTGAGAACCGTTCGCTTCGCGATGACCTGGGGTTCTTTGAGCGGCTGATTCCCAGCTCGGGCGCTCAAGGCATGTCCATTCGGGGTCTGCAGGCTGAAGTCAAGAACGGGCGCGAATTGAGATGGCAGGTTCTGGTCATTCAGGCGGTCAAGAATGCACCGGAGTTCCAGGGGCGACTTGAACTGATCTTCAATGGCGTGCAGAATGGAAGACCTTGGACCGGGGCATTGCCGTCCGGGGCACAGGCCATTACGTTGCGCCAGTATGGGCGGATGGAGGGTGCTTTCGAGCTCCCCCTGCATACCGTCGTCAAGTCGGTTTCTGCCAAGGTGATGGACGGGCAGGTGACCAAAGCCACGCAAACAATCAAGCTGTAAACTGCCGCATATTCGAGGGTCTTGTGGGACAGACCTTTAGCTTTGTCCCCAACTGATTAGAGAGTCTCCGTGTTCAACAAGAAGAAACAACCCCCCATCAAGAGCCTGATTGCCGAGGGTAGCCAGATCGATGGCAATTTCACTTTCAGCGATGGCCTGCGCGTTGACGGGGCGATCAAGGGCAACATCTATGCGAACCCCGAGATGCCCAGCATTCTGGTGATATCCGAAACCGCCTCGGTGGTTGGCGAGATCCATGCCGACCACATCATCATCAATGGGACCGTTACGGGTGACGTGCATGCCAAGCTGATGCTGGAATTGCAGCCCAAGGCCCGCATCGAGGGGAACGTTCGGTACTCGGCCCTGGAGATGCACCAGGGGGCCTTGATTGCGGGCCAGTTGCGGCCGCTGGTGGCTGGCGAGGAAAAGCCCGCGCTGAAGCTGGCTGCAAATAACGCCTGACACAATGGTTGACGGATTTGCTGTAGTATTACCCCCATTCCATTGAATCGGAGGCCTTCATGAGTGCCGTTGCAGACCTTGCCCAGACAGAAATGCCCTTGCCCATCCTCTTCACCGACAGTGCCGCGGCCAAGGTAGCGGACCTGATTGCCGAGGAAGGCAATCCCGAACTGAAGTTGCGCGTGTTCGTGCAAGGCGGCGGGTGTTCGGGCTTTCAGTACGGGTTCACTTTTGATGAAATCACCAACGAAGACGACACCACCATGACCAAGAACGGTGTGTCCTTGTTGATTGACGCGATGAGTTACCAGTACCTGGTTGGTGCCGAGATTGATTACAAGGAAGACCTGCAGGGCGCGCAGTTCGTCATCAAGAACCCCAACGCTGAAACCACTTGCGGTTGCGGCTCCAGCTTCTCAGCGAGCAGCCACTCGGACTCGTAATCTTCCGGTTACGCCGGGTAGAAGCAACCCAACACACGGGCGCCCAAGGCGCCCGTGACGCTTTGCAGGCTGCCGGTCTCGCGCCGCGCGGTCTTGCGGGCTAGCCAGGCAAACGCTACGGCTTCAACCTGTAAGGGCGGCAAGCCGTGCTTGGCCGAAGATTCCACCCGGCAGGATGGCAGATGGGCTTGCAGGCGGCGCATCAGTTGCCCGTTCAGGGCGCCGCCACCACAGACAAGCAGTACCGTGCTGCCAGGTCCGCGAGTCTGCAGATCAGTGGCGCAAGTGCGTGCGGTCAGCTCCGTTAGCGTGGCCTGCACATCCACTGGTGTAAAGGTGCTTCGGGTGGTCAGATGGCCGAGCAACCAGTCCAGGTTGAACAGGTCACGGCCGGTGCTTTTCGGTGGCGCCTTGGCAAAGTAGGGTTCACTCAGAAGCTGTTCCAGCAGAGAAGGTTGCGCTTGACCGCTGGCCGCCCAGGCGCCGTCGGCGTCATAGGGCTGGCCCAGATGGCGCAGGCACCAACTGTCCAGCAGCACGTTGCCGGGACCACAGTCAAATCCCAACACAGGCGCCCCTGGATCGGCAGACAGCACGGTCAGGTTGGCGATGCCACCGAGGTTGAGCACTGCGGCGCGCTCACCGGCTGCGCCAAACACGGCTTGGTGGAACGCCGGTACCAGCGGCGCGCCCTGCCCGCCGGCGGCGACATCGCGGCTGCGAAAGTCGGCCACCACGTCAATGCCGGTGAGTTCGGCCAGCAAGGCGGGGTTGTTGATTTGCAGTGTGTAACCGGTGCCATCGAATTCGCCCGGCCGGTGGCGCACGGTCTGGCCGTGGGCACCGATGGCGCGAACTGAAGCTGCATCCAGCCCCGCGGACCGCAACAAGTCCTCCACGATCCCGGCGTAGACCCGCACCAAGGCGTTGGCGGCCAGGGCGCCGCGGTGCAACTCGTCGGCGCCACTACGGTTGAGGGCCAGCATCTCTTCGCGTAACGGCGGCGAGAATTCGCACCAGACATGGCCCAGGACGTGCGGGCGTAGCCCCGAGAAATCGACCAGCACCCCATCCACCCCGTCCAGCGAGGTGCCCGACATCAGCCCGATGTAGCGTTCAGACACCGGTGCTTGCGGTTGGCCGCGCGCCTACTGCGCAGTGCTCTGCTGCACCGTCGCCGCAGCGCCCAACAGCAGTTTGGCGAATGACGCTTCCCGGTCGAACAGCGGCTTCGCCGAGGCGGCCACCGGAATTGCTTCGCTGTTCTTGGCAATCGTCAGGGGGTCCTGGTGGGCGCCATTGACACGGAACTCGAAGTGCAGATGCGGCCCGGTTGCCCAACCGGTGGCGCCCACGGCTCCGACGTTTTGGCCTTGGTAGACGCTTTGGCCCTTGCGCACATGGATGCGACTCAAATGGGCGTAAACCGTGCTGTGGTTGTTGCGGTGCTTGATCATGACCACGTTGCCAAAACCGTTTTGCACACCGGCAAATTCGACCACACCGTCGCCAACGCTGCGCACGGCCGTGCCGGTGGGCGCTGCGTAGTCCACCCCCAGGTGGGCCCGCCACTTCTGCAGAATCGGGTGGAAGCGCATCTTGAAGGCGCTGCTGACGCGCGAGAACTCCATCGGGGAGGCCAGATAGGCGCGGCGCAGGCTCTGGCCTTCCAGCGTGTAGTAGCCGCCCTTTTGCGGTCTGGCGCTGGCCGTTGCCGTGCCACCGACGTCGGCAACGCTGGCCGTGGGGTTCTGGAACCACATCGCCTGGAAGGTTTTGCCGCGGTTGACAAACTCGGCGCTCAGCACGCGACCGCTGCGCATCGGCTCGCCATCACCTTCGAGCGTTTCGTACACCACCGAGAAGCGGTCCCCCTTGCGCAAGGCACGATGGAAATCGATATCGCCGGCAAAAATCTCGGCCAACTGGACCGCCACCGAATCGGGAATCCTGGCTTCGTCGGTGGCAGCGAACAGGGAGGACTGAATTGTTCCACTCGCCAGACGGGTCGAGGCGCTGAGGTCGCCAGATTCAACGCGCGACTTGAAACCTTGCGCGGCCCGCTCAATCACCAGGCGCTTGAAGTGACCGTCGTCATCGGCACTCCAGCGGGCGCTCAGCTTGAACAGGGTGTTGTCGTCGCTGGCTTCGACACTGACGTTGCGCCCGCCCCGGCCCAGCAGGACCTGGCGAGCCATGCTGTCAGTGCGAATGAACGCGGCGGCCGCGGCATCGCTGATGCCCAGTCGACCCAACAACGAATCGGCGGAGTCGGTCGAACGGGTGGTCTCGGAGCGAAACAGTCGGAACTGGTGGAAGTCCAGCGCCTCGGCCTGCGCCAGCAAGGGCAGCGGTTGCACCGCCTCCAGTACCTGACGCACCGGCAAGTCGGCGGCGTCCGGCGCCAGGTTGGCCACGGCAAACGCACCACCGGCGCCGCCCACCAGCAAGGCAGCCAACAGCGCAACCAGTCGTTTGGGGTGTTGTTGGATGATCTGACCTGATGTGGTCAAGAAGGAACTACCGACGGAAGCGAGGCCGTTGACCAAGAGTGAATCCCAGAAATTGACTGATTGGTGGTCCCCGCCGTGAGCGGCGGGCCGACACCCGAACTTCGCCACTTAAAATTGAGCGCAACGGCGAGCCGCAAGTATACCGGCTCCTACCGCACAGACATCTGGAAAAACCCTTATGAATCAAGCCCCATCAACTGCCTTTCCGATCACCGACCGCGTTCGCGAGGCGATGGCGATTACCTTGAGGGGTTGTGAGGAACTGATCCCGCAGGAGGATTGGCTCAAGAAGCTGGCCCGTTCCGACGCCAGCGGCACCCCCTTGCGCATCAAGCTGGGCCTCGATCCGACCGCGCCGGACATCCACGTCGGGCATACCGTCGTGCTCAATAAGCTGCGCCAGTTGCAGGACCTCGGCCACACCGTGATCTTCCTCATTGGTGATTTCACAACCCTGATTGGCGACCCATCGGGGCGCAACAGCACCCGGCCACCCCTGACCCGGGAGCAAATCGAGGCCAACGCCCAGACCTACTACCGCCAGGCCTCCATGGTGCTGGACCCAGCCCGGACTGAGATTCGCTACAACAGCGAGTGGGGCGACGCGCTGGGCTCGCGCGGCATGATCCAACTGGCCTCGCGCTACACCGTGGCGCGCATGATGGAGCGCAACGATTTCCACGACCGGTTCAAATCCGGCGCGTCAATCAGCGTGCACGAGTTCCTCTACCCGCTGATGCAGGGCTACGACAGCGTGGCGCTCAAGAGCGATCTGGAACTGGGTGGCACGGACCAGAAATTCAACTTGTTAGTGGGTCGTCACCTACAGGCTGAGTACGGGCAGGAGCCACAGTGCATCCTGACCATGCCTCTCCTGGAGGGGTTGGACGGCATCGAGAAGATGTCCAAGAGCAAGAACAACTACATCGGCATCTCCGAAGACGCCAACACCATGTTCGCCAAGGTGCTGAGTATTTCGGACGTCCTGATGTGGCGTTGGTACACCTTGCTGAGCTTCAAGTCCGAGGCCCACATCGCCACCCTGAGAGCTGAAGTCGACGCCGGGCGCAACCCCAAGGACGCCAAAGTGGCGCTGGCCAAGGAGATCACCACGCGTTTTCACAGCGCGGCGGCAGCGGATGCGGCTGAGCAGGATTTCATCAACCGCAGCAAAGGCGGCGTGCCGGACGACATCACCGAACTGTCCTTGCCCTTGGGCGAAGGTGGCGCGGCGGTGGGCATTGCCGCTTTGCTGAAGCTGGCCGGACTTGCCGCCTCCAGTGGTGAAGGTAACCGCCTGATCGACGGCGGTGGCGTTCGGGTTGACAGTGTGGTGATCAGCGACAAGAGCCTCAAGCTGGGTGCCGGCATCTACGTGTTGCAGGTTGGCAAGCGCAAGTTCGCGCGGGTGACGCTGGATTGAACCAAGGTGCCCATGCTTGCCGCCAAGTTTCTGACACCGCGTCGACTGCTGTGGGCGTCGGTGGTGGTGGCCATCATCACCATCACGCTCAAGACCCTGGCCTGGTACATCACCGACTCGGTCGGCTTGCTGTCCGACGCCATGGAGTCATTCGTCAATTTGGCCAGCGCGATTTTTGCCTTGATGATGGTGACCATTGCGCAGCGCCCGGCGGACGAAGACCATCCCTATGGCCACCACAAGGCGGAATATTTTTCTTCCGGCTTCGAGGGCATCTTGATCATCGCCGCCGCCATGGGCATCATCTGGGCTGGCGCTCACCGGCTGTTTGATCCTCAACCCCTGCAGGCGCTGGGCTGGGGGCTGGTGTTGTCGGTGCTGAGTTCGGTGCTCAACGGCTTGCTGGCCTGGGTGATGTTTCGCGCCGCCAAAGAGCACCGCTCGATTGCGCTGGAGGCCGACGCCCGCCACTTGGTGACCGATGTCTGGACCTCGGTGGGCGTGGTGGTCGGTCTTGGCGCGGTGGCGTTGACCGGTTGGCTGTGGCTGGACGCGGTGGTCGCCATTGGCGTGGCGCTGAACATTCTGAAGGAGGGCGTGCGCTTGATGTGGCGCTCGTCCCAGGGCCTGATGGACGAGGCACTGGAGCCCGAGGTACTGGCGCAAATACAGCAGGTGCTGAACGACTTTGCGCACCACACCATTCGTTTTGATCATCTCACCACCCGCCGCTCCGGGCAGCGCCGTTTTGTTGACATGCACATGCACATGCCGGCCTCCTGGTCACTCGGGCGCGCGGCGGCGGTGCGCACCAGCGTCGAGCAGGCCCTGATGAGTGCGGTGCCCGGTTTGCGCGCCAGCATCCAGTTGCTGCCCAGCGATGTGGAGGCCCATTTTGACGATGCCAAAGACCTTATCTGAGACCTTGCGGGACAGACCGCAGCCACGCGAAGCGGGCCAGCTCTGTCCCCAACTGATCGTGGATGTCCCCTTGCGGGACAGACCGCAGCCACGCGAAGCGGGCTTTGCTCTTCCCCAACCGGCCACGATATGCTGGCTCTGATTCAACGCGTTCAAGCAGCTCGTGTGGTGGTGGACGGGGAGACCGTAGGCCAGATCGGCGCCGGCCTGTTGGTGCTGGTGTGTGCGGAGCGCGGCGACAGCACGCGCCAAGCCGACAAACTGCTGACCAAGATCCTCAAGTTGCGCATCTTCAGCGACGCGCAAGGCAAGATGAACCTGAGCGTGCAAGATATGAATGGCCAAGGGGCCGTCGGCGCGCTGTTGATCGTCAGCCAGTTCACGCTGGCGGCGGATACGTCCCGTGGCAACCGGCCAGGTTTTTCGGCCGCCGCCCTGCCCGCGGAGGGGGAACGCCTGTACGACTATTTCGTGCGCCAAGCGCGCGTCGCGCATGCCGTGGTGCAAACGGGTCGCTTTGGCGCCAACATGAAGGTGCATTTGATCAACGACGGGCCGGTGACGATTCCGATGCGCATTGCGCCCGAGCCAAATTCGGTGGACGCAAACGTGCCCCTGTAATTGCTTGGTGCGGCGTTCCGACCCCGGGCCAGGGAGCCATCGAGGCACGATACGGATCTCGGGTACTCACGCCCAATAGGGGTCTTCAAACCCCAGCCCTGCCAGAATCAACGTCTCACGCGCTTCCATCGCTTGCGCCGCCTTCTTGCTGGCTTCATGGTCCCAGCCCTGGGCGTGCAGCGTGCCGTGCACCAACAGATGCGCATAGTGGGCCTGCAAGGACTTGCCCTGCTCCTTGGCCTCCCGGGCGACCACTGGCGCGCACAAAACCAGATCGGCCTTGACCACCGGTGTCTGGCTGTAGTCGAAGGTCAGCACATTGGTGGCGTAGTTCTTGTGGCGGTAGTCGCGGTTCAGCGCCTGGCCTTCGGCGGCATCGACGACGCGCACCGTCATTTCCGCGTCGCATTCCAGGGCGTGGCGGACCCAGCGCATCACACTGTGGCGTGGCAGCGCGGCGCGGTGCAGGGCCGGGTCGTCAATCGGCCCAAACTGCAACGACAGGCTGAGCGCTTTAAGCGGCATCAATCTTCCTGCGCGGCGCGTCGTAGGCGTCCACGATGCGCGCCACCAGCGGATGGCGCACCACGTCGGCACTGGTCAATCGCGTGATGGCGATGCCCTGCACGCGCTTGAGCACGCGCTCGGCGTCAATCAGCCCACTGGGCTGGGTCTTGGGCAGGTCGATCTGGCTCACATCGCCGGTGACCACGGCCTTGGAGCCAAAGCCGATGCGGGTCAGGAACATCTTCATCTGCTCAATGGTGGTGTTTTGCGCCTCGTCCAGAATTACGAACGCATTGTTGAGCGTGCGTCCACGCATGAAGGCCAACGGCGCAATCTCGATGGCTTGGCGCTCGAAGGCCTTTTGCACCTGCTCGAAACCCATCAGGTCATACAAGGCGTCGTACAGGGGGCGCAGATAGGGGTCGATTTTTTGACTCAAGTCCCCGGGCAGGAAGCCCAGGCGCTCACCGGCTTCCACCGCCGGACGGGTCAGCACGATGCGCTGCACGGCGCTGCGTTGCAGCGCGTCGACCGCCATGGCCACGGCCAGATAGGTCTTGCCGGTGCCGGCCGGGCCAATGCCAAAGGTGATGTCGTGGCTGACCATGTTGTCAAGGTACAGCGCCTGGTTGGGGGTGCGGGCGCGCAGGTCATTGCGACGGGTTTGCAGCACCAGGCTGTCGGTCTGGTCCATGTTGGCGTCACCGGCCAGCATCAATTGCACCGTGGCAGTCTCGATGGGACGGGCAGCCATCTCGTACAAGGCTTGCAGCATTTCCATTCCGCGCTTGGCTTGCACCTTGGGGCCGTCCACCTTGAACTGCTCGTGGCGGTGCGCGATTTTGACCTGCAGGGCCGCTTCGATGGTGCGCAAATGCTCGTCCATGGGGCCGCACAAGTGCGACAAGCGGGCGTTGTTGTGGGGCGTGAACAGGTGTCTGAGAATCAAGTTGATAATTCCTCGCTGCAACACGCAATGATAGGCAAGAAATGATTGGCAAGTTAACCGGCACCCTGGGCGACAAGAATCCACCGCAGGTGCTGGTGGACTGCAACGGCGTGGGCTACGAGGTGCAGGTGCCGATGAGCACCTTCTACAACCTGCCTGGTCTGGGTGACAAAGTCAGTCTGTTGACACACTTCGTGGTGCGTGAAGACGCGCAGATTCTGTTCGGTTTTGCATCAAGCCAGGAGCGCGAAGCGTTTCGCCAGCTCATCAAGATCTCTGGCGTGGGGCCGCGCACGGCACTGTCGGTGTTGTCGGGCATGAGTGTCAGTGAACTGGCGCAGGCGGTGACGCTACAGGAGTCGGGCCGCTTGACCAAGGTGCCGGGGATTGGCAAAAAGACCGCCGAGCGTCTCTTGTTGGAGCTCAAGGGCAAACTCGGGGCCGACATCGGTGTGCTGACCAGTGTCACCAGCGATGCACAGGCCGACATCCTGCACGCCTTGCTGGCCTTGGGTTATAGCGACAAGGAGGCAGCGCTTTCTTTGAAGGCGCTACCGGTTGATGTTGGCGTTAGTGATGGCATCAAGCTGGCGCTGCGGGCTTTGGCGCGCTGACCGCTCACGGCCGGGTTTCGCCGCCCTTTCTTAACACACCCCCTATCCCCCCAACCCCCTTTCCACCCTCGCCAGGGCGGAAAGGGGGAGCCTCATTTGACCGCGCGGTGAATCACCGGGTAAACCGGGAACCGTTGAAATCGGGGTTGGCGAGGCAGGAACTCAGGGCACGAGTTCCGAGCGCCGGGGGCGGGTCTGCGCGGTGTGGATCCCGGATCGAGTCCGGGATGACGAATAGTGTGTTCGGGGTAACGGCAGGGCGCGGCGCAAGAACTTGTCATTGCGGGCTTGACCCGCAATCCAGTGCGTGCGGATCGGAACCCGACCCGTCTCGTCGCTGGCGCGCAGCGGCCAGCCAGCGTGTGTGCCGTCACATCGGAGCCTGCTACGACCGCTCGTGACCCATCTTGCCCGGAAGCAGCAGTCGCGACCGTCGCGCCGTGGAAGCATTCCCAGATGGCCAAACACCAAATGAGGCCCCCCTTTCCGCCCTGGCGAGGGTGGAAAGGGGCCGGGGGATAGGGGGTGTGTTAAGCAAACGATGCCGCGCAGACCACGACTTCACACGCCGTCCGCCAGCGTGGGGGCCGCGCTCTACTGGGCCTCCCGCACCGGCCGATTGTTGAGCGGCTGAACCGGCCGCGCATTGTTGGGGAACAGTTGCGCGAACAGCTTGATCTGTTCGCGGCTGATGGTGGTAGGTGTCTTGAGCACCATCCACAACACCCCCTCGGTGCAGGGCGGCGTGGTGAGCGAACCCAGGAACTGGTAGTAGCGCTGGTCCTTGGGCAGCAGCGCCGTCAGATCAAGCGAATCCGTGGGCATGCGCACACGGTCACCGGCGTCCAGCGGCATGTAGGTCCATACGCTGTTGATGACGGCATTGGCCGCGCCCGGCTCCAGCAGCACCGCCACAACTGCCAATTGTCCTTCTGCATTCTTGTGCACCAGGTGGGCCACCATCGCAAAACTCTTGAAGTTGACCCGTTCCTCACTGGGGTGGTGAAAGTGCAGTTGCACGAGCTTGTAGTTCGAGCCCCGCACCGTGATGAAGTTCTCGCCCAGCATGTCCACCTGGATCGTGTGCCCGTTGTTGACCACACTCGCGCCGCTGGCCAGGTAGTGAAACTGCAGCGGCTCGGCGGGGCCTTGCAGCGTCGCGCCGTCCTCGATGTTGATCGGCGACTGACGTTTGCCCATCGCGCACAGGTTGAAATCGGGCTTGAGTTTGCCCCAGGCCTGCGGACCGGAGTCACCCTCGTACGCCCAGTGTGCCTCGGCGTCGTGCCCGGCCATCGCGGCGGCCTTGGCGCGCGCGCCTGCGTGGCCCGTGGACGGCCGTGTCACCGGCCGTTTGCTGGAGCCCGCCGACTTGGCGCCGTCGTGCTCGGGCTCTGCCGGTTTGGCTGGATACTCGATCGGTCCGCGGGGCTCAACCGTGATGTACTTCTTCTCCTTGCCACTGACGACCAGCGTCAAACGTTTGGGCGAAACGCCGCCGGCCACAGCGTCGCGGACCTGGTCGCCGACGCTTTTGCCTGCGGCCTCGGCTTCGGCGGGCTTGCTGGCCGCCTTGGCTGCCGGTTTGGCGGTGGCGCTGGTGGGCGCACTGGCGGCGCCGCGCGCCGGATCGGCGGCCAGCGCCCTGGCCGGATGCAGCAAACCTGCCAGCACAAGCAAAGCCGCGGCAGCATGCAGACAACACCAAGCACCCCCCGCTGGGTGGGATCGGTCGGACCTGGGGGTGCGGGTCATGGTGTCAGCGTACGCATTGGACGGGTCTGTTGCAAGCTCGACCCGCACACAGCGTGACGGGACTACAGCTCATATCGGCAGATGTAGCGACACACTTGAACCACGGCGCTGGCGCGCTGCGGCTGAGGGTGATCACGCCAGTCAACGGCTATAGTCAAGGCTTGCCAGCGCCACCGCTTGCGCGGTCCCCCTCTTTCAGTCCACTGATCTGCCGTGAGTATTCAGACCGACGACTTCGTCCTTCCGCCCGCCAAACGCGTGGTGTCGGCAGCGCCCGCGTCGCCGGGCGAGGAAGCGATCGAGCGCGCCTTGCGTCCCAAGCTGCTCGACGAGTACATCGGGCAAATCAAGGTGCGCGAGCAGTTGGAGATCTTCATCGGCGCGGCGCGCAAGCGCGACGAGGCGCTGGACCATGTGTTGCTGTTCGGCCCGCCTGGGCTGGGCAAGACCACGCTGTCGCACATCATTGCGCAGGAACTCGGGGTGAACCTGCGTCAGACCAGCGGCCCGGTACTGGAGAAGCCCAAGGATCTGGCCGCGCTGCTGACCAACCTGGAAAAGAACGACGTTCTGTTCATCGACGAGATCCATCGCCTCTCGCCCGTCGTGGAGGAGATCTTGTACCCCGCGCTGGAGGACTACCAGATCGACATCATGATCGGTGAAGGCCCGGCGGCGCGCTCCATCAAGCTCGACTTGCAGCCGTTCACGCTGGTGGGCGCCACCACCCGCGCCGGCATGCTGACCAACCCGCTGCGCGACCGTTTTGGCATCGTCGCGCGCCTGGAGTTCTACACCGCGCAAGAACTGGCACGCATCGTCAAGCGCAGTGCCGGCCTGCTCAAAGTCCCCACCGACGAGTCTGGCGGATTCGAGATTGCCCGGCGTTCACGCGGCACGCCGCGCATTGCCAACCGCCTGCTGCGCCGCGTGCGCGATTTTGCCGACGTCAAGGGCGTGGGCGAGATCACCCTGGACATTGCCAACCGGGCGCTGGCCATGCTGGACGTGGACCCGCAAGGCTTTGACGTGATGGACCGCAAGTTGCTCGAAGCGGTGATCCATCGCTTTGACGGCGGCCCGGTTGGTCTGGACAACATCGCCGCCAGCATTGGCGAAGAGCGCGAGACGATTGAGGACGTGATCGAGCCCTATCTGATCCAGCAGGGCTTTCTGCAGCGCACGCCACGCGGGCGCATTGCTACCCTGGCGGCCTACCGGCACCTGGGTGTCGCGCCGCCAGCCAGTCGTGGCGACGGCGCCGGCACGGATCTGTTTGGCGTCTGATTAGCGCGCCGGCGGCGCAGGTCGGGCGTTGTGCGCGATCAGAATCTGCGCCAGGTAGTAGCTCGACAACACCCACAGCGATGCCAACGGCAGCGGCTGCACGAAGCGGTTGATCGCAATCAGCGAGTCGCTGAGCATGAAGACGCCCGCGCCAAGCGCCACCGCCATTTTCAGCACCGGGCCATTCAGGCCGGCCCACAGCCAGGCGACCATCGCTGCGCCAAAGCTCAGCGTGCCCACCACGGCGAGGCGACTGGGAAACCAGACCTGTCCTTGGCGAAACAGTGTGATGTAGAACAGGTGGCCCACCAGAAACGCGGCCAGACCCGCGATGAAGTAGTTGCCCGGCAGCATCAGCAATACATCGCCCACCAGCGAGGCCGTCAACGCAGCCATCAGCAGGGCATCAAATCGAGTGATACCGCCCGTCCTGCTTGCTCTGAATGCTGCATAAACAATAGCAATCAACATGGTCAAGGGCTTGAACAGGAAGTACAGCGGCTGCACGCCCAGGGTGCTGCCGGCGGTCGACAGGGCGGCGGCCTCGATCAGCAGCACTTCAAGTGGCGAGATGCGCCCTTGCAGCACGGCGCCCAGCGCCCAGAAACTGGCGCCCAGTGCGGCCGACCAGACGGCGGTGCTCAGCGCCGACCATGTGGCGGCAAACCACAACACCGTCAGCACACCTGCCAGCAGCAGCAGGAACTGAACCGCGGCAAACGTCTGGACGGTACGGCTCGCTGGGGGATCAAAGGTGCTGACCTGCTTGAGATCAAAGGCCGGCTTCGGAAAACGCCGCGCCACGTCAGCCGGCCGCCAGCCTGGCGGCATCAACCAGACCCGCAGCTTGTCGACCGCGTTGCCCGCGTGCCACGAGTCTTTGAGCAGCGCCCAATACACCTCGGCGTTGGCCCACAGCGGGTCCCAACTGTTGAGCGCGCCGCGCGTGCCGTAGATGCAGGGCGTGCCCTCTTGCCGGAAGCTGCCGAACAGCCGGTCCCACAGCACCAGAACGCCGCCGTAGTTCTTGTCCAGGTACTCGTCGTTGACGGCGTGGTGCACGCGGTGGTTGGACGGTGAGCAGAACACGCGGTCAAACCAGCCGAGTTTGCCGACCTGCTCGGTGTGCACCCAGAACTGGTAGAGCAAATCAATCAGGGCCACGACACCATCAACAGGAACACCGGGGTGGCCAACACAATGACCTGGAACTGATTCATGGCGTCATTGTGGTGGGATTCAGTCCCGCGCGGCGCCGGGATCAACCCTGAAGGATGGCTGCCCGCGCTGGCGCCCGGCCGCTTGTCATGCAGTCAGGCGGTGGTTTCGTCCAGCACCGCGTTGTCGTCGAGGTGTGAGGTGTCGGACCAGCCCACGATGGAGAAGCCTTCGCTTGACCACAGCAGCCGATTGGCCGCGGCGTTGCCGAGGTTCCAGGTTCGCGGGGCTTGCAGTTCCACACCGGCGGCGGCGCGGTACAACATGTCCATCACGCCGCCATGGGCCACCAGCACAATCTGCTCGTCCAGATGCCGCGCGGCGAGGGCTTGCGCCGTGCCGAGCACGCGCTCGCGCAGTGCCAGCAGCGATTCACCCTGGGGTGGCGCCCACTCGGGGTCGCGCTTGCGCCAGCGCAAGGCGTCCTCGGGGTGCTGGGCTTCAATTTCGGCATAGGTTTTGCCCTGGAACTGCCCGAAACCCCGCTCGCGCAGGCCCTCCACCAGATGAAGTGGACGCTGCGTGGCGTCGGCAATGGCGCGTGCCGTATCCCGCGCGCGCAGCAAGTCACTGCTGTAGATCGCCGCAATCGGTTCACGTGCGGCCAGCGCCATGGAGAGGCGGCGTGCCTGCCATCGACCTTTGTCGTTCAAGCCGATGTCCAGGTTCCCCTGGATGCGGGTGGCGACGTTCCAGGCGGTCTCGCCGTGGCGCACGGCAATGATTCGGGTAGCTTGCATCGTTTCAACGGGGGATTTCGATGTTGACCTTGCGCAGGCCGGGTGGAGCTTGGGGAAAGCCGTTCAGCGCGGCCTGCAACATGGCGGGCACCACCGCCGCGTCGTCCGACCAGCGCCCCTCGTGCTGGGCGCGGCTCTCGTACACCACCTGGTTGTCAGGCGTGCTGCGTATCACCACGCTGACCTCACGGCGGTAGGACGCAAAGTCCGAGTGAATCGCGACCAGGCCAAAGCGTCCATAACGACCCGAACCAAAGCCGATGAAATGATGTCGGGACACGCCAAACCAAGGCGACTCCCAGGAGTCATGCCGGTCTTGTTGAACCCGAACGTCAATCTGCACGCTGTACTGGGCCGCCTGGTCGTCGCGCTTGAGGCCGAACAGCGCCAGCACCGGCACCGCCAAGGCCTCCACTTGGGCCTGTTGTTCGGCACGGGCCTGCTGCGAGGGCAGTCGCTCGAACCGGTAGCTGGCGGGCACCGCGATCGGCCTGGCCGCTGCGGGCGTGAAGCTGACGACATCGGAGTCCACCAGGCGCATCGACGAACAGCCCGCCTGCAGCAGCGCGGCGACGCAGAGAACACAACTGGCGAGTTTCATGGCACCTCCGGGGACACAGCCGCTCCGGCTTCGATACTTACGGTTTGCAGTCCCGGCAACTTTGCCACAGGGAACTCTTCTTCGTCAAACACCTTGTCACCGTCTTGCGACGGGATGCCCGTCACCTTGATATCGGTGAAGTTGTGGCGCGAGCGGTCCATCAAATGCGAGGGCACCACGTTCTGCAGCGCGGTGAACATGCTCTCGATGCGCCCGGGGAACTTTTTCTCCCAGTCGCGCAGCATGTTGCCGATCTGCTTGCGCTGCAGGTTCTCCTGGCTGCCGCACAGCGAGCACGGGATGATCGGGAACTGGCGGTGCTCGGCCCAGCGGATCAGGTCTTTCTCGGCCACGTAGGCCAGCGGCCGGATCACGATGTGGCCACCGTCATCGCTCACCAGCTTGGGTGGCATGCCCTTGAGTTTGCCTCCGAAGAACATGTTGAGAAAGAAGGTTTGCAGCATGTCATCGCGGTGGTGGCCCAGCGCGATCTTGGTGATCTTCAACTCGTCCGCCACCCGGTACAGGATGCCCCGGCGCAACCGGCTGCACAGGCTGCACATGGTCTTGCCCTCGGCAATCACTTTCTTGACGATGCTGTAGGTGTCCTGGTTCTCGATGTGAAACGTCACCCCCAGGCTCTTGAGGTACTCGGGCAGGATGTGCTCGGGAAAACCGGGCTGTTTCTGGTCGAGGTTGACCACCACCAGCTCAAAGTTGATCGGGGCGCGCTGCTGCAACTTGAGCAGGATGTCGAGCAGGGCGTGGCTGTCTTTACCGCCCGACAGGCACACCATCACGCGGTCGCCTTCCTCGATCATGTTGAAGTCCATGATGGCCGAGCCGACCTGGCGGCACAGGCGTTTTTCGAGCTTGTGGGTCTCGCGCTCGATCTTGACCGCTTGTTCCCGTCCGGTTTCAGGGGCGGCTAGTTCGTTGTCTATCCAGACTGCATTCATGTATTTCTTCCTCTTCACCATTGACCAGTTTCGATGCGAATGGCGACTTCGCAATCGTCAAAGATCTCAAGTTTGGCGATCTTCACCCGCACGCCCAGCACACCCGGCAATTGCATCAGGCGGTTGGCGAGTTTGCCGATCAAGGTCTCCAGCAGGTTGACGTGTTCGGCGGTGCACTCTTCGATGATGATGCGGCGCACCTTGCGGTAGTCCAGTACCTTGTGGATGTCGTCGTCGTGCGGCAACAGCGGTTGCGGGCCCAGGCTCAGTTCCGCGTCCACCTGGATCGGCTGCGGCGCGGTCTTCTCGGACTCCAGAATACCCAGATTGGCGTCGAAGCGCAGCCCGGTGAGCGTGAGAATTTGACTACCGTGCGGGAGGCTCATGGCGCGATCTCCTTGACTCGGAAAACCTCGACTCCCACGCCATCGCAGTCGGGATAAATGTCAGGCTTGCAACTGGAGAGCCGAACCGCGTGCACGCTTGGATGCGCCAACAGGCTTGTGGCCAGGTCGTCGCACAGGGTTTCTTGCAGCTCGATATGACCCTGTTGAACACGAGCCGCGATCACGTCGCGCACGTAGTCGTAATCGACCACTTCTTCCAGGTGGTCGCACCGAGGGGAAGACCTGGCGTAGGGCACAAACAGTTCCACGTTGAAGATCACCCGCTGGTGTTGCGTCTTCTCGTGTGCGTGTGCGCCGATGCGTACCGACACGATGTGGTTGCGAAGGAATATCCGACGGCAACCAAGCGTCAGATCGGGCAGGGGGTCACGTGTCATGCGAGGGCGCTTTCAGGAGGTCTTCCACCAAGTACATTACATCGCGTGGCAAGGGGAGCAGGTGCTGGCCGTTGTCCACCGCGATGGTGACGCCAGTGATGCACGGATTCTCGGCCAGGAACCGGCACGTCGCGGCGATCTGTTCTGGGTCGGTGGCTTGGCGCATCAGGTTGATGGTGCAGGCGTGCTCGAAGTTGGCCGGTGATTGCGGGCCGCTCTGAAACACCAGACCGGGCGCCACCGCACACACTCGCAGTCGTGGGGCCAATGCCTGGGCTTGCAGTGCGACGGCGCGCTCCAGCGCCAGTTTGGACACGGTGTAGGAAAAATAGTCCGGATTGAGGTTGAACACCTTCTGGTCGAGAATATGAATGATGCTGTGTTCACCCGCCACGGCTTCGGTCGAAATGGTTTGTGCCATCAGACTGGACAAAAATAGGGGCGCCAGAAGATTGACTTCGAGGTGTCGCCAGGCTGTTTCCATCTCTAAATCGCCTGCACTGTCAGGCTCAAAAGTTGAGGCATTGTTGACGAGGCAATGCACGGTTCCAACCGTGTCGTTAATGGTCTTGAACAGGCTTTGGCATTGCGACTCGTTGGCAATGTCTGCTTGAATGGGGAACGCCGTGAGTCCTTGGCGATTCAGCTCGGCGCACAGCGCGTGCGCGGCTTGGGCTGAGCTTTGGTAGTGACACCACACCTCCCAACCCGCCGCGGCAAAATGACGGCAAATCAAGGCGCCCAAGCGCTTTGCGCCGCCCGTTACCAAGACACGCCTAGGCATGCGTGATCTCAACATTGAGCAGTCCGCGGACGAAAAACGCTAAGTCTTGCGCGAAGTAGAGGCGCTCTGCTGGGTTGATCAGGAAGTCGTCGTTCAGGTTCTTGATGAACACCAGACCGAGCAAGCCGTCTCGTTCGCCCCGTATCGGCAATTTGTTGTACACATAGCCTTCATTGGCAGCGCCAAACAGGCAAGACTGATAGGCTTCCAACTGCGCTGAGAGGTCGGATGCCGGTTCGGTTTGGGCTACCGCAATCCAGACCACAAAGTTCACTTTCTTAACATTTAGCTCGAGCTTGAATTCCAATGCGGTTCGGCGTGTGTCGCCGAGCCGTGTCAGTACGCGGTAGTCGGCGATGCAGCCCTGTACGCTGTGGTGAACCTCGGCATGGCTGAGATGAGATCCGTCAGGACACGCGGAGAGATTCTTGCGTATGGCCTCAGGCACTTCCTGGCTGAGCACCAGTTGCGTGAGGGATTTGAGCTTTCTGGCGCCACCGTCACCAAAAACCAGCGCGACCACGATCAGCCCAATCGGCAAGCCCACCGTCAACATCGCGACGGCGGACGAGATGGATTCGCGATCTTGCTGAATCAGTCCCCAGACCAGCAGGCCCAGCGCGCTGAATAGAACCAACAACATAATCAGGGCCAAGCCCAATTTTGCCCAGATTGGCAACGCCAGCATTTTCAACCAGCGGATCAGATCGCCTGACGTATTGACAGATTCGTTGCTCATAGACCTATTCATGACACCAAAGACGGCCCAAGGGATTTCGGCCAGCCTGCGTCGAATTATCGAGGAAGCCATTGTGGCGCAGGGCGGCTGGATCAGTTTCGAGCGCTTCATGGCACTGGCCCTGTACACGCCCGGCTTGGGCTACTACGCCAACGACGGCGTGATCTTCAGCCAACTGCCGGCTGGCGCGCGCGCGGGCACTAGCGCTTCGGGTGGCGACTTCGTCACCGCCCCCGAGATGAGTCCGCTGTTTGGCCGAACCCTGGCCAGGCAGGTGGCGCAAGCCCTGCAGGTCACCCAGACCGACGAGGTCTGGGAGTTTGGTGCCGGCTCGGGCGCGCTGGCGCTGCAACTGCTTGACACGTTACAAGCGCTCGGCGTGCCAGTGCGGCGCTACACCATCGTGGACCTGTCGGGCACGCTGCGTGCGCGCCAGCAGCTCACGCTTGCCAAGCATGGCGAGCTTGTGAGATGGGTCAGCGAACTGCCCGCCATGATGCGCGGCGTGGTGCTGGGCAATGAAGTGCTGGATGCCATGCCGGTCAAGCTGTTGGCCCGCGTGGCGGGGCACTGGCATGAGCGTGGGGTGGTGCTGGCGGCGGACCAGTCGGGCTTCACCTGGCAAGACCAGCCGACTGAACTGCGGCCCCCCTTGGAGATCGAAGGCGCGCACGACTACCTGACCGAAATCCACCCCCAGGCTGAGGCCTTTGTGTGCACATTGGCCGACAAGCTGCAGGTGGGCGCGGCGTTTCTGATCGACTACGGATTTCCCGAGGCCGAGTACTACCACCCGCAACGCCACATGGGCACGGTGATGTGCCACCGCGCGCACCGCAGCGACTCCGACCCCTTGCAGGACGTGGGACTGAAGGACATCACCGCGCACATCAACTTCACTGGCATCGCCCTGGCGGCGCAGGATGCCGGACTGAACGTGCTGGGCTACTGCAACCAGGCCCGCTTCCTGACAAACTGCGGCCTGCTGGACTTGTTGGGCACCGCCGGCCTGGTCGATCGTGTCCATGCGCAGCGATTGATCATGGAGCATGAAATGGGCGAATTGTTCAAGGTGATCGGCCTGTGCCAGGGCGAGGCCTGGCATGCCATGGGATTCGCCCAGGGTGATCGAACCCATAAACTCTAGACCCTGCGCGACAGACCGCCGTTACGCGAAGCGAACAAGCTCTGTCCTCAACTGATTAAGGAAGGTTCCATGTTGCGTTGGCTGTTCGTTACCTTCCTGGCGCTGTTGCTGCTCAACTGGCTGTTGCCGTTTTTGGCGCGCTTTGGCGTGGGCCGGCTGCCGGGGGACTTCCGCTTCAAGCTGGCGGGACGCGAGTGGTTCATCCCCCTGGCCTCCACCGTGCTGCTGACGCTGCTGGCCAGCCTGGTGGCAAGAATCCTGTAGTCCGCCCGACAGCCTTGAACCACCGCCCGCCGGGCCCATGTGCTGAGGGACATCCAACATCCGACAATCAGTTGAGGACAGAGCGTCGCGCAGCGCCGGTCTGTCCCGCAAAGTATCAGGAGGTCTCCCATGACCGACAAATTGCACATCGTTTGCCCGCACTGCCATACCACCAACCGCGTGGCGCAGGTCGATCTGGGCAAAGCGCCCGATTGTGGCCAGTGCCACCGCCCGCTGTTCAGCGCGCACCCGGTTGCGCTGGACGAGGCCGCGTTTGAGCGGCACATCCAGCGCAACCAGATCCCGGTGCTGGTCGACTTCTGGGCGCCGTGGTGCGCGCCGTGCCGCCAGATGGCCCCCGCCTTTGAGCAGGCCGCGGCGCAACTGGAGCCGCGTGTGCGCCTGGCCAAAGTCGACACCGAGGCGGAGCAAAACCTGGGCGCGCGTTACAACATCCGCAGCATCCCCACCTTGGCGCTGTTCGTGAATGGCCGCGAGGTGGCCCGACAAGCCGGGGCCATGGGGGCGGCGGACATTGTGCGTTGGGCCCAGGCTCAATTGCGCTGAGGGGACTGGCCGGGCTCGCTAATGCTCGGGGAACTGCGTTACCGGTTTGCCAGGAGGCGTCCAGCCGGGGATGCCGGACGTCATGATCGTCTCGAAGGTCTTGTCCTTCTTCATGGATTCCAGCGCATTGGCCCACGCCCGGACCGTGCTTTCGGGCGTTTGCCTGGAGAAAGCCATCCAGGTTTGGACCTTCAATAGCGGCAACGCCTCCCGAACACTGTCGGGTGCAATGCCAGCGCGGGTCAGCAGTTCATCAATGGCCACATTGGAAGAAGCGAAGGCGTCCACGCGGCCCAGCATCAGTTTGCGCAGGTTGGAAATATTCTCCACCGTCCGGTCCAGATTGGTGAACCCGGCCTGAGTGAGCAACTGGTCGCGCGCATCGTCCCGGTAGACGCCGATGGACCTTAACTGCTTGGCATCTTCCAGGTTCTTCAAAACGATCTTGGAGTCGGCTTTGACATACAGCGCGTAGGCTGCCTCGGTGAAAGGGCCCACCCATTGAAAGTGGGCATTGCGTGACGCCGTGCGTGCCATCACGAACAGGGCGGTGTTGGGCTGTGTCTCCACCAGACGGTAGCCGCGTGCCCAGGGAACCAGCTCGATGGGGTCGGTGTTGCTGACCCTTCTCTGGATCTCCCGAACGACTTCCACCGCCGGGCCGCCCAGCTCCCCATTGGCCAGCTTGACTTGAGTAGGGGGATTGAGCTCCGTCAGGATGGACAACTGCCGCGCCAGGGCGGCGGTCGGGCCAGCGATCAACAGGCCGCACAGAATGGTCAGCCGGTAAAGGGCAGCGGTTCCACAAACCATGGCATCTCCGGGGTTGGTGGCCTGGATTGTGCGCCATGGCGGGCATTGCAAGCCCACCAGTGAGCGGACCCTGGCCATCAGGGTGGTTAAACTAAGCGCATCAGTTTGCCTTGCACATTCCAGGAGCCACCCGATGCCCTACGTCTCTACAAACTACGCAACCAACGCGCACGCACCTGTCGGAAAGTGGGCCTGCGCGCCAACGTCCAGCCTTGCGCCGTTCGCCGAAGCACCGTCCGGCACCAACACAAAAGGCAACGATCTTTGCGGTCAATGCGTTTCTTATGCAAAGAGGGTCTGTCCAACCTTGCCAGCTACCAGCGCTTGGAAGAAAGGGGCATCCGTCAAGAACCACACCACGATCTCGCCGGGCACCGTCATCGCAACGTTCAATGCCACCAGCAAGTACGAAGGCCACGCGGCGATCTACGTCAGTCAATCACCTGCCGGCATAAGCGTCTACGACCAATACGTGACACCGCCCAGCCCGAAGGCCGTCGGTCCTAGAACCTTGCGCTGGGGCGCTCACGGTAACTCGAACAATGGGGACAAGTTCTATGTCGTGGAGTAACAGCGCCGGCATCCTGCTGCTTGCCTTGCTCTCGGGTTGTTCACCCGCCCCTGGTGTCGCGGCCGAGGTTTGTCCTGTTCAGAAAACTCAGCCCTTGCGCTTCGTGGATGTCTTTGACGGACCGGTGGAGGACCTTGCCACGCTGGTGCCCGACAAGGCCCAGGCACGCTCTGGATACTGGCGCCTTGGATACGTCTACGACGCAGCTCGATTCGTCACCATTCGATGCAAGTATGCCGACGGGAAAACGCTCGACGTCATGCTCTCCAATCGGGTAGAGCGATGTGATTACCAAATCGACGCGGAAAAAACCCTGGTGCTGCGCTGCAAGTAGCCGTGCAAACAGGCCCATGAACCCGCAGGAGCGCTACCAGGTGCTCACGGACGACTTCATGGTCCGGCTGTCGGATGGGGCGGTGCTCCACGTCAGTGCCACCGATGACCTTCGCGGACCGCAGGCATTTGAGCAATCTTGCCGCTTGACCCCCGACTACAGCGCAGCTTAGTCGGGGGTCAAGCGGCAGGAGCCGAAGGCGACTTGGACTTGGACTTCCTACGGAGGCGATTCCTGATCCTGAATGTACGCAAGAAGTTGCTCGATGCTGGCGTGTCCGCCCGCGCTTACGACACCATAGGCGCTGTTCCAGAAGCGGACTTTCCAGAAGAAGTTCTTCAAGTGACTGGCGAATTCCTTGCGGACATACCTTGAACTCACCGTCTTTAGGTTGCCGACGAAGCGCGACAGATCCATGGACGGATGCGCATCAATCAGCAGATGGACATGGTCTGCCTCTCCACCAAACTCCACCAATTTGCAGCGCCAGGCGAGACACACATCGGTAAAGATTAGTTTCATGCGTGCCTTCACACCATGGTTGTCCGAGGTTCCGAGCCAGATCCTGCGCAACGGCGCGGACCGCTGGATGGATGCCAAGACGCGCCAGTTGAAGAAGCTGGCCAAGGCACCACGGCCGCGCAACCGGGGCAATTTCAACAGCGTGCTGATCTCAAGCGAGCTGTTCCGGTTCAAAGACCAGGTGGATGCGTCGGGGCAATTCTCCAAAGTTCTGGAGCTGGGCACCGCCAGCGGCAAGGTCGGCGTGCAGCCAGCGCGCCAGGCCGAATCCAGCCACCGAGAAACTGATCATGGCCACCGCCAGGCCCATCACCCGCGAGGCGATGCGGGCATGGTGGTCGGCCCGGCGCAGCAGGCCGGCAATCCACAAGCCATTGATGCCGTCCATCACCAGCATGCCGGCGGTGAAGCTCAGGCCCAGGGCCAGTGGATGATTGGCGGGGAAGCAGGTAAATTAGCATTTTTTGACCGTTGACTCACGGATTCAGGACATTGGTATCGATGACGATTGGGAACATGGCGACAGCATAGGGTTTCGCCAGCCTGCGCCTGACCGTCAACTGCAAATCGCCGAGGCTTGACCAGATGAATGCATGCTGCAAATACTGTACGCAAGTAAGGGCTGGCCTACCAGCACAGCGGCTTTTAGTTACGGCATAACTTGAGTACAAGTTAGCCTTCACTGAAACTTGCGTTTTCGGTGGATGCCGGTGTGTGCATCGAGGCGCACGACCGTGCCGCACTGGAGCGGCTGCTGAGGTATTGCGCGCGTCCACCCTTCGCCATGGACCGCCTTCGCAAAGAGGGTGCCGCGCTGGTGTACCGCTGCGCCAAACAGCACAGCGAGCCTGGCGCTGACAAGCGCGGCGCCAAGGTGGACGAACTGCACCTCACGCCGCTGGAGTTGATTGAGCGCATCGCCGCCTTGGTGCCACCACCGCGCACGCATCGGCATCGTTACTTTGGCGTGCTGGCACCGAACTCGCCGCTCAGGGCTGCGGTGACTGCGCTGGCCGCACGGATGCAACCGGCCAAGGCCGAGCCAGCCACTGCGGGCGAGCGCGCGCCTGGGGTGGCACCGCTGGGCAATGTGGTCCCGATCCAGCCCGATTCGGCGCCACCCAAGCGCTCACCGGCGCACTACCTGTGGGCGGTGTTGATCGCCCGATTCCTGAGACTTTGCGGGACAGACCGCAGTTACGCGCAGCGAACCAGCTCTGTCCTCAACTGATCGAGATTCCCGTTGCTGCGTCCGATGTGCGGTGGGCAGATGCGCCTGATCGCGTTCATTACCGAGGGCGCACAGATCAGAAAGATCCTGGAGCACATCGGGGTGGACGCTCAGGCGCCGCGCATATCCCCGGCGCGCGGGCCACCGCTGTGGGATGACGGTGATGCGCAGATGCACGAGGGTGTAGAAGTCGAGCCGGACGGGGATCTGGCGGTACAACCCGAACCCGACTTTGATGTCGATCAGCGCGTCAACTGGTGAGCGGGCGAAACGGCGATTGGCAAAACCCCAAGTCCACAGACTCGCTGCCGGGTAGGCCTGCGTGCGGCAAGCGCGGCGCACCGCAATTCACTCCAACGGCCAGGCACTCCAGGGTGAACGGGCCAATCTGTGTGTCAAGGCGGGGGTTTACCCGCTGATTCCCGTCGATCGGTGGCTGACCCAAGGTGCGATACTGGCCTTGATGTGGTTGAAATGCCTTATATGGATGCCTCCCGGATAGCAAGCAGAATTTGCGTTATTTTGTGAAGAAGTCGGTTGCGTCCTTATATTCGGCCTTGTTTGTGGGTTGGTCAGGTTTCCCCGACTTTGCACTGGCCCCGATGCATATTCGCTGACGTGCTCCTTTTCTATCCGACGGACTCTTTATGTCCCAGGAAATTCTCAGGTTTAGCTCGCCACCGGTCTGACCTGTTTCACATCACTTCGCTCTTTGCCACCTGCTAGCCTTCCAAGGCTAAAACCATAGTCCTTTCATTTTTCTGTTTCATTTGTCCGTTGCTCGTTCCGTTGCTCTGTCTAGTGTAGTGTCTCACGCTATTTGAACCGTATTGAGTTTTGCCTTCGCCCGCATGACTTTCTCCAGGATGTCACGGGCGCTCGCCGTCCAAATGAAGGGCTTGGGATTCTCGTTGTGAGCGAGCACGAAGAGGTTGATCGCGTCGATCAACTCGTCAACACTTCTGAACACCCCACGTTTGAGCCGATCCTCGCTGAGATTTCTGAAGAAGCGCTCCACCATGTTCATCCACGAAGCGCTGGTTGCAGTGAAGTGCATGTGAAAGCGGGGTCGCTTGGCCAGCCACTGCAGTACCTTGGGGTGTTTGTGCGTGGCGTAGTTGTCCAGCACCACATGGATTTGCAGATCTGGCGCTACGTTGGTATCAATTTGCTTGAGGAACTTCAGCCACTCAATGTGCCGATGGCGTGGCTGGCATTGGGAGATGACGCTGCCGTCAAGAATGTTAAGCGCGGCAAACAGCGTGGTCGTTCCGTGGCGCTTGTAGTCGTGGGTCATGGTTTGAGCACGCCCGCGCTTGAGTGGCAAGCCCGGCTGTGTGCGGTCCAACGCCTGTACCTGGCTTTTCTCGTCGCAGCACAACACCACCGCACGTTCGGGCGGGTTCATGTATAGCCCAACGATGTCGGTGAGCTTCTCTTCGAACCGGATGTCATTGGAGACCTTGAAGGTCTTGCTCAGATGGGGCTTGAGGCCATGGCTGCGCCAAATCCGCGATATCGTGGCCGCACTGGCGCCGGCTTCTTTGGCCATGGTGCGCGTGCTCCACTGGGTTGCCGCTTCAGGTTGGGTTTGCGTGGTCAATTCGATAACCCGCTGCGCGCTCACCAAGCGCGGGCGCCCACCACGAGGGGCATCCTTCTCCAACCCTTTGAGTCCAAGCTTGACGTAGCGCGCCACCCAGCGGCGCACCCGTGGCGCGCTCACAGCAAGCTCCTGCGCAATCACGCGGTCAGCAAAACCTGCCGCCGCCATCAACACCATGTTGGCGCGCAGCGCACAGCGAACGCTTGCCAGGCTTGATGTGCTCCAGCGAAGCAAGGTCTCCAGGTCATCTTCGCCAAACTCAACTACTACTCTGCGGCTGTTCATTCTGATACCCCTCGAAACTGGAATGTTCAGAATTGGACAGGAGTTACGCAGAAAGGTTCAATATATATGCAACACTACACTAGTCTGCGCTACTTCAGCATCACGCCGCTTGGGGCCTGGTGCTCTTGAAGCCTTTGTCGTAATCCTGTGCTTTGGCTGTGATGGCCCAGATCGTTCTGGCCATCTTGGCCGCCTGCGCTACAAAGACCACGTTGGAGGGACGCCGAGCCTTGATGCCCTGCAGCCACGGCGTCGGCTCTTTGGCGTGTGCAATCACACTTCGGGCACCATGGATCAGCAATGTCCGCAAATAGGTGTCACCGCGCTTGGAGATTGCACCCAGTCGGACTTTGCCGCCCGTACCAGTTTGTTTTGGCACCAAGCCCAGCCAGGCACAGAACTCTCGACCTGACTTGAATGCGCTGGCCTCCCCCATGGTGGCAATGGCTGCAGTGGCCGTGAGGAGCCCCACACCAGGAATCTGGGCAATGCGCTGCATCTGGGGGTCTTGCTTGAGTTCGACTTGCAGGCGAGTCTCAATGGCTTGCATATCCACCTCAATCGCTTTGATGCGCGCCACCTGCTCGCGCAGGCTGTCACGCACCATCTGCGGCAATGTTGGTGCCAGTCCTTCAAGGGTCGCCTCAATTTCCTTGAACAAGGCCCTCTTGCCCTTGGCAAAGGTGGCACCAAATTCGTAGAGCAGACTGCGCAAGGCGTTGGTCTGCATGATGCGCATTTTCATGAGCAGCTCGCGCTGGCGGTGCAGGGTAAGCGTTGCTTGTTGCGCGGCCGTCTTGGTGCCCACAAACTTTACCCCGGGCTGTTGCACCGCCAGCCAGATCGCACGGGCATCGGTGGCATCGGTTTTGTTGCCACTGACAAAGGGACGCACGATCTTGGCGTGCAACAGTCGCACTGTGTGACCCAGTGTGCTCAGTTCACGTGCCCAGTGGTGTGCACCACCGCAGGCTTCAATGGCCACCAGGCAGGGAGTGAGGTTGGCAAAGTGCTCAGCCACCTTGGCGCGCTTGATTTGCACGTTGACGATCTCTCCCGTACCCATGTTCACCGTGTGCATCTGAAACACGTGTTTGGCAATGTCTAGACCGATCACTTGTTGGCCGTCCATGGTGCCGATGATTTGGCCGGCGTTCATTCCTGTATTACGATTCATGGCGGATCCTCTGTGGTTGAGTGAAGACCTTGGTCTATCACACCTTGGGCACTTTGATGCCGTATCCATCAGAGGATCCACCACGAGTTAGTGTTTTCTTGTTGATAAACGGCTGTTTCATTTTGGTGCTCCAGTTGATAGCCCCGTGAGGAGGGAGGCATCCATAGCATCTATCCGTTTGGTTGAACGGCTGGCGGTTGGTTGGATGCAGCAATTTACACGTTGAATTCAAAATCAGGGGCACACACATGGGTCTTTCACTCGACGGTCTCAGAGATGAACTTCGCGAAAACTACTTGCGCATGGAGGAAGTTTTAAGTGGGATGGACGCTTACATCGCCAAGCTAGAAAAGCGCATCAATTCACTCGAAGGCCGAGGCAATGGCAATGGCAATGGCAATGGCAATGGCAATGGCGGTGGCGGTGGCGGTGGCGGTGGCGGTGGCGGTGGCGGTGGCGGTGATCCAGTAGCGCAAGGGAGTCAGCCGTTGGAACGGCGCCTCGCGGCTCTTGAAGGGCAGATAGCAGCAATCACTGCAGCGCTTTATGCCGACGATGAAGCTGACCCGGTGGCGGCACCACCACGAATCATTGTCGGTTGACTGCCATGAATTATCACTACCTGGAAACCCTGTTGGGGCGCTATCGCCAGTACAGAAGCGATGAAATAGACCCAATGGGCGATCTTTTGACTCGATACCAGCAGTACAAAAATGCCCGCGCACTTGACCTGGCCGCAGTAGCGCTCAGTCTGGGTATCCAGCCGGAAAGCAGCGATGCAATGGACCCGCTTGCGCTGAAGGCATTGCACGACACCAATCCAAACTTTGACCCTGGCAATGTGGGTAGCTACTCTGATCAAGAATGGATGGGGATCGTTAACAGTGCCAAAGGCAAGTATTTTGAGTACCTCGTCGCTGATGAACTAAATGCGGGGGGCACCGTTGGCGATTTGACGCTGCCCGATGGCTACTCCGCACACTTGGCGACCTCGATGACACAGCCGGGCTGGGATATGCGAATCGTTGACGAACATGGCGATACGGCTGAGCTTCTGCAACTCAAGGCCACCGAAAGCGTGGGGTATATCCGCGACACGCTGGAACGTTACCCGGACATTTCTATTCTGACGACCGGCGAAGTGGCTTCCGGTCTCGGGCCGAACGACATGGTGATTGATTCCAAAATGTCAGAATCCGATCTGGAACGCGCCATCAATTCGACCGCAGTGGGCACCGATCACGGGTACCTTGATGAATTTTGGGGCAACTTTCATCCGTTGATTCCCCTGTTGCTCATCGCTGCAACTCAAGGCTATCAAGTGGCGGTGAACAAGCAGACCGTCAGCAGCGCCATGGAGGTGGCAAAGGCGCGTGCGGCTCGCGGCATGGTTGCCAGTGCCGCTGGTGCGCTGATAAAGGTGCTGTCGGGCAGCTGGATCGCGTCAGCGTTGGGGGCCGTAACGGCTGGAATGTTTTTTGATCGATCTCAAAACATTGACGAGTTGGTCGAGGCACTGAAACCCCGCAATCGGCTGCTGGCTGCCAGAGCCCAACACTATCAGGTGTTGGTCGCGAGGGCGTAACCGTGGGATTTGCTGCATTCTTGACCGGGTTCATTTCAACAGTTGCACAGGTAGGGCGCGCCATCATCGGCGTGGTCGCTCCGGTGGCGAAGGTCATTATTCGGAGCGCAAAAGAACTGGTGGACCTCGTTGTTGGCTTCACTGAAGGGATGCGTGCCGAGCCTAAGTCTGAGCGGGAACGATCTGAGCGTGAACTGCAGGAAGTCAACGCGGGAGTGGCGGACCTCGTGAAGCGGCATCGTGACAACGGCGGTTTGAATGAAGCTCAAAACAAAAGATGGAAAGACTTAAAAAGTCGGCGTGATGTATTGAACGGTGAAATCTCGGCCATTGACAAGTTCACGACAGCCAAAGAAATCGTTGCGGAGGAAAAGAATTACCGACCTGTCGTCATCACGGATGCCAATGCGCAGGTGTTGCAATACCACGTTGGGCAAAGCACGCACAACAAGATGTGTGTTTGCCGTCGCCCCATGGTGCTGCAATGGGATCGGCAAAAATCCACGGCCGGGCTGCATGATTTTTTTTGGGGTTGCTCCGGCTTCTACATTCATGTCAACGGTCGCACAGCTTGCATGCGCACCAAACGGTTGACGTTCGAAGACCTGAACTTGTTTGCGAATATGAACCGACCAGAGTTTGAAACAGATTCGGCGACGCTGACGCTGGAAACCATCAACCCAGTGAAGGCGCGGCGCATTCGCCAGGCACTGGATGCAATCCGGGATAAACATAGAGACAAACGGTTGGGAATCGCGGTGTATCGCTGCCCGGTTCATGGTGAGAGTCTTCGTCTGGAGCGGAGTAGGGAGCAAAAAGAGAAACTTTTTGAACAGTATTTCCTAGGGTGTCCGCTCTGGTTAAAAGACAAAACCGGCTGCAATTTCAAGGTGACGCTTAAGTCGGCGGCGCAAATCAGCAGTGTGTTGGATACGGAGCAAAGTACCGGGGTACTGGGAGTTTGAATGGCGACCCCACCACAAAATAATGAGGGGTGGGTGTTTGTGACGGCAAGCGCCCTGGTCGGGTTTCTCGGCGCCAAGGCAAACCAAGCTATCACGTGGTGGCCGCTCATCACCAGCGAACGTAACGCCGCTAGCACCTGCCTAGGGGTTCTAATTGCCGTAACGCCCCGGAATGAATTCATGCCATTGCTTCACATAGCCTTTGATGGGGAAGGTGATTCAACCACGTATAACCCGGACAGTCTGAAGATGGGCAATTTTTCATTGCTTGTTCCGTCAGGTGTTGCTGAGCAAGTCAATCAACATGCAACGAAAGTGGCACTCGAGGAGGCAGCGCGGCAGGCGCTGATAGCCATTCGTAGGGCGCAGTGGGAGGCGGAACGGCCAGCCCGTGAGGCGGCCGAAACAGAACGGTTGGAAAATATTGCGAAGCAAACGGAGGCCAACCGAATTGCACAGCGATTGAAAGTTCAAGCCCGTAGGAATCTTTTGGCGCCAGTTCAAGTTTTGGTAGACAAATATCACCTGGCCGAAAACGACCTCCTATCGCCAGAGGACTCACCAACGTGGGTGTATCAAATACTTGAATACATCCTTGCGGACGATCCGTTTGACCAGGAAGAATTGCTCCGGCTACGCAAAAGTTCTTACAAGTATCTGGCTGCCGCTGTTCACTGGCGGACCTGGGAACTCGCGTCAGACCCTTGGAATGTGGTGCACTCTTGTAGCTTGCTTCGTCAGGCTAAAGCGCCCCGAAAAGCGGTAAATCTTTTGAACCAAATCGATATTTCTGACTGGGACAGGACGGTAGCGAGTGCGTTTTTTACCACTCTAGGCGGTGCGCAACGTGATGCTGGTGCGCTCAGCGAGGCCTGGGGTTCAGCAAAGGCTGCGCTATTAAAACGTGACGACAAGCAACATCCCTATCTGCTGCTGGGTGCACTGTGCTATCAACTGGATCGTTATGAAGAGGGTGACGATTTTTTTGCCAAAGCGCGCGCGCGCGGTGCCACGGAAAAAGACATTGAATTCACGCGACGAGAGGCCGAATCACGGCGTCAGAACGCTGATGCTAATGACATTGATTAGGACTTTTGAATGTATGGACGCCGATGATTTTGAAATCCCACCGTATCCGCGGGCTCCAGAAAAAGGCACCCGGTTAGCAACGGAAGACATGGTCATGAGCATCGATAACAAGATTGAAAAATTGGCAAAACTGGGCCTGCGGCCACACCCGACCATGCTCGGGTGCCGGCAGGAACTCATGGCACAGTTGGACGGAGGCGGACCGTATCGTCTGAGGATGTCGTCTGGAATTTTCTAACGTGACAAATTACTCATAAATGCTTAAAATATAGGCAATATGCAGCCTACCACTTTGACCCCACGTCAGGCAGCCTTTATCCCAAATTTTTTGGCTACGGGGAACGCGACAGCCAGTGCCATTGCGGCTGGTTTCAGCGTCAAGGGTGCGTCGGTGGCTGGAACCAGGATGCTTCGAAATGCTAGTATCCAGGCGGCGCTACAAGCCCGTCAAGCGGCCGACGCGATCGAACACATGGCCCGCCATGGTGTGCGCGAGATCATGGTCAATGTGGCCTACCACCACCGCAAGATCGAGCACTACTTTGGTGACGGCAGCCGCTGGGGTGTAGAGATTGGCTACTCTTACGAAGGCGTGCTGGACCATGGCGACATCTTGCCGCGGCCCCGCGGATCGGCCGGAGGCATGCGCCACATCCAGGATTTTTCGGGATTTTTTGACGAAACCACATTGGTGCTGTGCGGTGATGCGCTGATCGACTTGGATATTGGTGCCGCCGTGCGCGAGCATAAGGAAAAAGGTGCGGTGGCCAGTGTGGTGGCTCTGAATGTTCCACCGGACCAGGTGCAGTACTACGGCATGGTGCTGTCCGACAAAAATGGGCATGTGGAGTCCTTCCAGGAAAAGCCCCGCCCAGAGGAAGCCAAGTCCACACTGGCCAGTACTGGCATCTATCTGATGGAGCCCAGCGTGGTGGATCTGATACCGCCAGGGCAAAACTTCGACATTGGCTCCCAGCTGTTTCCCCTGCTGGTGGAGCGGAAGCTGCCATTCTTCGTACAAAACAGGTTTTTCAACTGGATCGACATCGGCCATGTCAGTGACTACTGGTCGGTGCTTCAGCGGGTGCTGCGCGGCGAGGTGGAACACATGAACATGCCTGGCCGCGAGGCGCGCCCCGGTGTGTGGGTGGGACTTAACACCCGTATTGACTGGGACCACGTCACGATTGAAGGGCCGGTCTATATTGGTTCGAGCGTCAAGATCGAGCCCGGTGCGCACATTGTTGGCCCTGCTTGGATTGGCCATGGCAGCCACATACGCGGCGGGGCCAGCGTTACGCGTTGTGTGCTGTTTGAATACACCCGCATCGGCCAGGACATGGCGTTTGCCGAGATGATTGTGTCGCCCGACTACTGTGTAGACAACCGCGGCGGCACGGTGTACCGCGGTGACGACAACTGCAAGCTGCGCTGGAGTGATGCCCGGGCCTAAATGGTCTCCAGCCAGATGGGTTAGAGACAAATTGGCCTCTAGCCCTCGTCGGAGCTAGTTCTATCGCTATCAAATTCGTAGTTACTCTATGCCGCGAAGGCGTCCACGCGGCCCAGCATCAGTTTGCGCAGGTTGGAAATATTCTCCACCGTCCGGACCAGATTCCGGCCTGAGTGAGCAACAGGCCGCACAGAATGGTCAGCCGACAAAGGGCAGCGGTTCCACAAACCATGGCATCTCCGGGGTTGGTGGCCTGGATTGTGCGCCATGGCGGGCATTGCAAGCCCACCAGTGCGGCAGGGCCGGCCGAAAACCGGCACACTGCGGCCATGTTGCTCCGTCGATCAGCCCTTGCCTGGGCGCTGTGCTTGCCCGTTGCCGCGCGCCCCGGGGTGCTGGACTGGCTCAATGGTGGCAGCGTGGGAAGAGCCTTGCCGACGCACGATCTGAAGTTTCTGGGCGCCGCGCCGGATCCGCTGGCAACGCTGCAGTTGGTGGATTTTTGGGCCACCTGGTGCGCGCCGTGCCGGGAAGCCATCCCCAAGCTCAACGCGCTTCATCGCCAGTACGCCCCGCGCGGCCTCTCGATCATCGGCGTGACCCAGGAGAAGCAGGAACTGGTGGAACGCTTCATGAAGACGGTGCCGTTTCACTACCCGGTCGGCCTCGATGTGGAAGGCAAACTGCATGAGAGCTTGCGCATCATCGGCCTGCCCTACACCTTGTTTGTCGGCAAGGACCACACGATTGTCTGGCGTGGCGTGCCATCGGCGATCAACGACGAGTTGATTGAACGGCTGCTCAAGGACGCCGGGCCAAGGACTTGAGGTGCCTCTTTGACGCCCCTCCCCGGCGCTGGTATGCGGGTCGCGTCAGGGTTTGTAAATGGGGCTTGACTCTTGAGCGACTTCAGGGTTTCCAATAGCGCTTTATTTCTGATCGACACCATGGCCGCCCACTGCTGCGAACACGACGCCCCCGAAGCCAACCAGATTCTCAATTTGCCCCGCTATAGGCGCGTCCTGTGGCTGGCCCTGGTGCTCAACGCGACCATGTTCGTGACCGAGCTGGTCGGTGGCTACCGATCCGGTTCGCTGTCACTGCTGGCCGACGCGATCGACTTCGCCGGCGACGCCATGAACTACGGCGTCTCGCTGGCGGTGTTGTCGGCCGCGCTCAGTTGGCGCGCCCGCGCCGCCCAACTCAAGGCGCTCAGCATGATCGGGTTTGGCGTGTTCGTGTTGGTTCGCGCGATCTGGGCGGCGCTGGACGGCAGCGTGCCCGACGCGGCGACCATGGGAGTGGTCGGGTTTCTGGCCTTGTGCACCAACGTGGCGGTGGCCTGGATGTTGTATGCCTTCCGCGAGGGCGACGCCAACATGCGCAGCGTCTGGCTGTGCTCGCGCAACGACGCCATCGGCAATATCGCAGTCATGGGCGCGGCCCTGGGTGTGCTCGGTACCGGCACCGCCTGGCCCGATCTGGCGGTGGCCGCCGTCATGTCTTCGCTGGCGTTGTGGGGGGGCTGGCAGGTGTTGCGGCAAGCGCGCGGTGAGTTGCTGCAGCGGGAGCCCGCTGGTCATGCGCGTTGAATGTTCGGTCCGGTCGACGTGCGCGCCGCAGCGTTGTTTCGAGGCGGTTCAAGCATGAGGACACCCTATTCTTCGATTTGGACGGGCATCTGCAGGCGTTGTAGGGGGCTCGGTGCTGGTCACAAGTGAGAGAAGCCGCCAGAATGTCCGTTCAGGAGGTTTTCAATGGAGCGTTCCCCCAATTCGCAGCGACGCCGGATCATGATCGCCGCCACGGCCAGCGCGGTGGCGGCGGGCGCCGCGATGGTGCTGCGCCCCAGCGGGGTCGTGATTGCCCATCCGCATGGTTCACCGTTGGCGGTGGAACTGGGTGATCTTCCCGTGGGCAAACTGCGCACCGTGGAGTGGCAGTCCAAACCAGTCTGGGTGTTGCGCCGCTCGGAGGGGTCGTTGGCCGCCCTGGCCTCGCACGAGGATTTGCTGATCGACCCTGAGTCGCAACAATCCATGCAGCCACCCGCCTGCCGCAACCGGCAACGCTCGCTGCGTCCTGACATCTTCGTGGCCATCGGGTTGTGCACGCATCAGGGTTGCGCGCCGAACCTGCAGGGCGACAGCGGTTTCTTGTGCCCCTGTCACGCCTCGCGCTACGACGTGGCCGGACGGGTCTTCCAGGCCGGCCCGGCCACTGCCAACTTGGTGATTCCGGCCTACCGTTTTGAAGCCGACAACCGGCTGTTGCTTGGCGTGGATGCCTGAGGTGCGAGGCAGCGAGCCGCCACGAAGCTCAGCGACAGCAGCACGATCACGCTGGCACCCACCGCCAGTTCCTTGCCGTTGTACCAGGCGGCAAGGTCGGCGTGCAGCCAGCGCGCCAGGCCGAATCCAGCCACCGAGAAACTGATCATGGCCACCGCCAGGCCCATCACCCGCGAAGCGATGCGGGCATGGTGGTCGGCCCGGCGCAGCAGGCCGGCAATCCACAAGCCATTGATGCCGTCCATCACCAGCATGCCTGCGGTGAAGCTCAGGCCCAGGGCCAGCGCATGGCCCACACCACCATGCCGGGTCGCGGTGACGGCAAACAGCGCGGCCTGGCTGATGGTGTCAAACGACAGGGCGAACAGCGCGCCCACGGCGGCGATCGCCAGCGGATGCGAGGCGGATTGCAGGCGCACCAGCAGGCCGGCCTTGAGCCCGACTGGCGCTACCATCGCTTCGGGCGCCGTCATCAGCACCGCGCGCAGGTTGAGCCAACCCAGCACGGTCAGAAAGATGATCGAGATCCAGGTGCCGGCGCTCTCCAGCCAGGTTGGAACCTGCCACTGGCTGGAAGCGACGCCCACTCCCAAGGCAATGAGCAGCACGATGCCGCCGTGGCCCAGGGAGAACAGCACGCCGCACCAGCCCGCCCGCGAGGCGTCGCGCCGCAGGTTGTGGCGGGTCAGGCCGTCAATGGTGGCCAGGTGGTCAGCGTCCAGGCCGTGTTTGGCGCCCAGCACAAACACCAGCATCAACAAGGCAATCCAGTCAGTGGGCAATTCCATTGGGGTCCTTCTGATACTTTGCGGGACAGACCTTTAGCTCTGTCCTCAACTGATTGTCGGATGTTGGCTGTTCACTTTGCGGGACAGACCTTTAGCTCTGTCCTCAACTGATTAGGGGTGTTGGTAATCCAGCTCCGCACACAAAGTCCACTGGGTCCATACAAGATCCGTGCCCGCGCCGGCGCGCCAGCCAGCGCCAGTGAAACAGGCGCGCGTGGCTGCAGCCCAAGGCAACCGGCTAATGAGCGAACTGGATAGTAAACTGATTAGTAGCTAACCGATTTAACCCGTCGGGTCCGGGTGTGCAACGCTACCGCTCGGTCGCTGTACCAGTGAAAAACGGCTGAGATGGCGCGGTCCACGGTGCTGGCCCGCTCCTTGCGTTGATAGCCCTGATCGGGCCCGGACGCGGCCTGGCAAATGGGGACAAGAGACATGAGCGAACTACACGAGATCTTCGATCTGGGTCGCACGGCCCTGCACGACGTCGAACAGCGCCTGGGCCTGTCGCGACGCGAGTACCTGCAATTCTGCGCCACGCTGGCCGTCACCATGGGGCTGCCCAAAGGCGCCGAGGCCGCAGTGGCCAAGGCCATCGAGTCGTCCAAGCGACCTTCGGTGATCTGGTTGCACTTTCAGGAATGCACCGGCTGCACCGAGTCGCTGTTGCGCGCCGAGCACCCGACGCTGGAGAAGCTGATTCTTGATGTGATCTCGCTGGACTACCACGAGACCCTGATGGTCGCCGCCGGCTACCAGGCCGAGGCCGCCCGCAAAGACGCCATGAAAGCCAACAAAGGTAAATATATCTTGGTGGTGGAAGGGGCCATTCCGGTCAAGGACAATGGCATTTACTGCAAAATCGGCGGCCAAACCGCGATCGACATGCTCAAGGAATGCGCGGCCGATGCTGCGGCCGTGATTGCCATCGGTTCCTGTGCTGCCTGGGGCGGCATGCCCTCGACGATCCCCTCGATTTCCGGAGCCAACTCCAGCCCGACCGGTTCGGCGGGAGTCGCAGAGATACTCGGCAAGCCGGTGGTCACCATCCCCGGTTGCCCGCCCAACCCCTACAACTTCCTGGCCACCGTGGTGCACTTCCTGACCTTCGGCAAGCTGCCCGAGGTGGACCATCTCGGCCGCCCCAAGTTCGCCTATTCGCGCCTGATCCACGAGAACTGCGAGCGCCGCGCACATTTCGATGCCGGCCGTTTTGCGATGGAGTTCGGCGATGCTGGTCACCGTCAGGGCTACTGCCTGTACAAGCTCGGCTGCAAGGGGCCGGAGACCTACGCCAACTGCCCCACGCTGGGCTTTGGTGACGCGGGCGAGAACAATTGGCCGGTAGGCTGCGGCCACCCGTGTATTGGCTGCACCGAGAAGGGTGTGGGCTTTACCAAGCCGATCCACCAGGTGGCCAAGATGCTCAATGTGACGCCGCCCTTGCAGTACCCGCGCATCGTCGAGGAGCAGGGCAAGGGGGCCACCTTCGCCGCCGCCGCTGCGGTCGCGGCGCTGGCTGCTGCCGCTGCGGGTGCCGCCGTGATGCTGACGCGCAACCTGGGACTGTCCCACGCGGCGCAGGAGGCCGAACGCGCCAAAGAGGGCGACGAGCCACAGAACAAGGCCAAGGTGTAGCCATGGACACCCGTCGCAAATTCCTCAAGGGGGTGCTTGCGGGTGGCGCCGCGGTCACCACCGCGGCGGTGGCGCCCGCGGTGTGTGCCCGGGAGACCCGCGCGCGGCCCGCCGAGGCGCTGGGCTTGCTGTATGACGCCACGCTGTGCGTGGGTTGCAAGGCCTGCGTGGCGGCCTGCAAGGAGGTCAACGAGAACCCAGCCGAGTTTTCCACCGCGGACAAGCTTTGGGATACGCCGCTGGACACCTCGGGCTACACCTTCAACCTGATCAAGATGTACCGCAACGGCACCATGGCGACCAAGGACGCCGAGGTCAACGGCTACGCTTTCATGAAGACCTCATGCATGCACTGCGGCGATCCGTCCTGCGTGTCGGCCTGCCCGGTGTCGGCCATGACCAAGGACCCGGTGACCGGCGTGGTCGGCTACAACGCCGACAAGTGTATCGGTTGCCGCTACTGCGTGGCCGCTTGCCCCTTCGGCATCCCCAAGTACCAGTACGACTCCCCCACCGGGCGCATCGGCAAGTGCGAGCTGTGCCGGCATCGCTACAAAGATGGTCATTACTCAGCCTGCGCCGAAGTCTGTCCGACGGGAGCGACGCTGTTCGGCAAAACAAGCGATCTGCTGGCCGAAGCCAAGCGCCGCATCGCGATGAAGCCGGGCGAATTGAATCGCTTTCCGCGTGGCCACCTGCTTTCGGCGCAGGACAGCAAGACCCAGGTCACGGTCGACGCCAAGGGCGTGAAAATGCGCAACGGCTGGCGCGAAGAGCCCGACCAGCGCTACGAAACCCAGGCCGGCAAATACCTGCCACACGTCTATGGCGAAAAGGAGTACGGCGGCACCCAGGTCCTCAAGCTCTCCGGCGTCGGCTTCCGACAGGTCGGCATGCCTGACTTGCCGCCGGATGCGGCGGCGGCGCTGTCCGAGACCATCCAGCACACGCTGTACGGCAACCTGATCATGCCGTTTGCGGTGCTGGGCGCCATGAGCTTCATTGCCAAGCGCAACGTCAAGCCGGACGACGACTCAAACGACAAGCAGGAGAGTTGACCATGGCCAC
>JAUXWC010000105.1 GCA_030685025.1 Rhodoferax sp. | reverse complement strand
CGGCCTCGATCGGCGCCGACGCCGGGGCGGGCCGCGGTGGCGGCGCAGCTGCGGGTGCCTTGGCCGCCAGCTCGGTCTGCCGGCGCCTGAGCATGCGCTGGCGCACGTAGTCCTGGAACGACAAGGTGCTCATCTCCAGCGCGCTGACATCCTGCTCGACGCTGGCCTCCAGCGGCGGTTCGACACGCTCCGGGCTGCGCGCGGGGGCGCGCACCGGCGCCTTCTCGTTCACGGCCGTGGACGGCGCGGCGCTCGCCGCTTCGGCAGCGGCCCCGAAGCGCTCGAGCTGCAGCACGCTCTCGGGCGCCATCGCGAGCACCTCGACGCCGTCGGCGCAGGGACGGGTCGACATCACGACGGCGTCTTCGCCGAAGGCCTGCCGCACCAGGGCCAGGGCGTCGCGCGATGTGCGCGCGGTAAAACGCTTGACGTTCATGCTGCCTCCCGCCGAGCCGTCTCAAGGGCGGCGCGCCACCCCCGGGGGGGCCGCGAACGAACGTGAGCGTGGGGGGTCATGCAACACCTCCAATGATCGAACCGATCCGGATCGAATGGGTTTCAGGGATCTCGCTGTGGCCCAGCACCTTGAGGCGGGGTGCCGCGCGCTTGAGCAGCCGCGCCATCGGCGCGCGGATGTGGTCGGGCACCAGCAGGCAGGCCGGGTGGCCCAGGTCTTCCTGACGGCGCGCGGTGTCGGCCGCGCTGCGCGTCAGCGTGTCGGCGACGCCAGGGTCCAGCGCGGCACCGTGCGGTGAGCTCAGCGCCTGGATGACCAGACGTTCGAGGTCGGGGTCGAGGGCGATCACGTCGAGCTCCTTCACCGGGCCATAGATGTGCTGCACGATCGCCGGCGCCAGGTGGGTGCGGATGCGCCGCGCCAGTTCGCCGGCGTCGGTGACGGTGGCGGCGTGCTCGGCCAGGCAATCGACGATCGAGCGCATGTCGCGGATGTGCACGCCCTCTTCCAGCAGCAGCTGCAGCACGCGTTGGAGGGTGGCAATGCCGACCATCTTGGGAATCACGTCTTCGATCAGTTTGGGGGCCAGCTTGGTGACGTGCTCGACGAGCGCCTGGGTCTCGACGCGACCCAGCAAGCGGGCCGCGTTGACCTGCATCAAGTGTGAAAGATGGGTCGCCACGACGGTCGCGCAATCAACGACCGTAAAGCCGGCCATTTGGGCCATCTCCTTGTGGCGCTCCTCGATCCACACCGCGGGCAGGCCGAAGGCGGGATCGGTGGTCTTCGCGCCGGGCAGCAGCTGTGTCGCGCCGCCGGGGTTGATGGCCAGCCATTGCCCGGGCATCGCCTCGGCCTCGCCGACCACGGCGCCGCGCAGCGTGACGCGGTACATGCTGGGCTTGAGTTCGACCAGGTTGTCCCGGATGTGCACCGGCGGCGGCAGGAAGCCGACGTCCTGCGCGAACTTCTTGCGCACGCCCTTGATGCGTGCCAGCAGGTCACCCTGGCGCGCGTTGTCCACCAGTGCGATCAGGCGGTAGCCCACTTCCAGGCCCAGCGTGTCGACCGGCACCAGGTCGTCCCAGCTCGCCTCGGCGTTGGCCGGCGGTGCTTGCGCGCCGACGCTGCGGCCGTGGCGGTCTGCCGCCGCGGCGATACGGCCGCGCTTGCGCATCAACTGCCAGGACAGCAGGCCCAGGCCCGAACTGACGATCAGGAACACCAGGTTCGGCATGCCCGGCACCAGCCCGAGCAGGGCCACCACGCCAGCGGCCACGCCCAGTGCACGCGGTGAATCGAAGACCTGGCCGCCGATCTGCGTGCCGATGTCCTGTTCCTTGCCCACGCGCGAGACGACCATCGCCGCTGCCACCGAGATCAGCAAAGACGGGATCTGCGCCACCAGCGCGTCGCCGATGGCCAGCGTGATGTACGAGCGCGCGGCTTCGCCGCCGCTCATGTCGTGCATGGCCAGGCCGATGATGAAACCGCCGACGATGGTGATGAACAGGATCAGCAGGCCGGCCATGGCGTCGCCGCGCACGAACTTGCTGGCGCCGTCCATGGAGCCGAAGAAGTCGGCCTCCTCGCCCACCTCGGCGCGGCGGCGGCGGGCTTCCTTCTCGTCGATGAGGCCGGCGTTCAGGTCGGCGTCGATGGCCATCTGCTTGCCCGGCATGGCGTCCAGCGCGAAGCGCGCCCCGACCTCGGCGATGCGCTCCGCGCCCTTGGTGACGACGACGAAGTTGATGACGACCAGGATCGCGAACACGATCAGCCCGACCGCGAAGTTGCCGCCGATGAGGAAGTTGCCGAAGGCCTCGATCACCTTGCCCGCCGCACCAGGGCCGGTGTGGCCCTCCATGAGCACGACGCGGGTGGAGGCCACGTTCAGCGACAGGCGCAGCAGCGTCGTCACCAGCAGCACCGTGGGCAGGGCCGCGAAGTCCAGCGGCTTGACCATCTGCGCCGAGACCATCATCACCGTCAGCGCCAGCGCGATGTTGAAGGTGAACAGCAGGTCGAGCACGAACGACGGCAGCGGCAGCACCATCATCGCCAGCATCATGACGACGAAGCCGGGCAGCAACAGCGCCTTCACGGCGGCAGAGCGGGCGTCGGCCTGCGGCCCGAGCAGCGCGGCGATCCTGGCGGTGAGTGCGTTCACAGTTCAGCTCCGGCGGCGCCCTCGCCGGCATCGGCGCCATGCAGCGGGTCCATGTCCTCGGGCACCTCGGGCAGGGGCGCACGCTCGGGCAACGGGCGGCCGGCAGCCATCGCGTCACGCACCTGGTAGACCCAGGCCAGCAACTGCGCCACGGCGCCGAACAGGCGCGCCGGGATCTCCTGGTCGACCTCGGTGTGCGCGTACAGCGCGCGCGCCAGCGGCGGTGCCTGCAGCACCGGCACCTTGGCCTCGCGTGCCAGGTCGCGGATACGCAGCGCCAGCAGGTCGGCGCCCTTGGCCACCACGCGCGGCGCGGCCATCCTGGCCTCGTCGTACTTGAGTGCCACCGCATAGTGGCTGGGGTTCATGACCACGAGGTCGGCGCGGGGCACGGCGGCCAGCATGCGGCCGTTGATCATCTCGCGCATGCGCAGCTTGATCTTGCCCTTGATCTCGGCGTTGCCCTCGACCTCCTTCATCTCCTTCTTCATTTCCTGGATGCTCATGCGCAGCCGGCGCTGCAGCAGCCGGCGCTGCAGCGGCACGTCCACGAGCGCGAACGCGGCCAGCACGCCGACCAGCAGCAGCAAGCCGCCGAGCAGCAGCCGCCCGCCTTCGGCCAGGGCCGTCGGCAGCGGCATGGCCAGCAACTCGGCGTGGTGCATCCACTGCCGGCTCAGGTAAAGCGTGGCGGTGGTACCGAGGATGGTGGCGAGCAGACAGGCCTTGAGCGTGTCCACCAACTGCGGGCCCGCGAAGACACGCTTCAGGCCGGGCAGCGGGTTGAGCTTGCTGAATTTGGGCTTGAGCGGATACAGCGTGACGTTCCAGCCGCCGGCCAATACAGCGCCGGCCAGCGCCACCACCACCACGGTCGCAAACAGCGGCAGCAGCACGGCCGCCGTGCGCAGGCCCGACGCCGACAGACGTTCCAGCATCGCTTCGGTCTGGCTCACCTGGGAGGCGTCGAAGCGCAGTGCATCGGCCAGCAGCTGTGTCAGCCAGGCCGTGGCATCGGGAGCGAAGATCGCGATCAGCGCCACACCGGAACCCAGAGCGCCCAGGTGTCCGAGGTCACGCGAGCGCGCAACCTGCCCTTCGCTGCGCGCCTTGTCGATCTTGCGCTGCGTGGCTGGAAGCTTGCGGTCCTGTGCGTTGTCGGCCATGGCGGGTGAGGCTCAATGAGCGCCCCCCGGAACCTGCCGCGTCGCGTCAGGCCCCCCCGAGGGGGTCAAGGAAGCTCGGCAACGGCCCTTTGCAACCTTGAGAGGAACCTTGCCATGGTGAGGCCGCAGCGCCGCGGCTTGAGTCGGATAAGCGGGGAAAAGGTGCGCGTGTTCGCGGGGCCACGCGGCGGGTGCCGGCGCATGCCGGCCTGGTGCCGCTGCCCGGCGGGCAGTGCGCCTTCAGCGGCGGTCGGCCGAGCTCGCAGGCGTGGCGTCCTGCGCCAGCGCCGGCGCCAGCGGCGGCACCCGTACCGGCCCCGCTCGCCGCTGTGCCACCGGCTCGGCGGACAGCTGGCCGCCGCTGAACACGCGTTCCTCGGCCTCGCGTGTCATCACGATGATGCTGATGCGGCGATTCGTGGGCGCGGCCGGGTTCTTGGGGTCATAGGGGTTGCTCGCCGCCAGGCCCTGTACGCGCAGCACGCGGTCGTCGGCCAGGCCGCCGGCGATCAGCTCACGGCGCGAGGCATTGGCGCGGTCGGCCGACAGTTCCCAGTTGCTGTAGCCGCGCTCGCCGGAGCCGAAGGGCAAGGCGTCGGTGTGGCCTTCCAGCGTCAGCCGGTTGGGCACCTCGGTGAGGATGGCGCCGATCTCGCGCAGCAGTTCGCGCATCGTCGGCTCCACCACGGCGCTGCCGCTGGCGAACATCGGGCGCCGGTCCTGGTCGACGATCTGGATGCGCAGGCCGTCCTGCGTCATGTCGAGCAGGATCTGCGAGCTCATGCCGGCGAGCTTGGCATTGCCTTCGATCATGCGCTCGACCTGGCGCCGCAGGCTCTGCAGGCGCGCGGTCTCGGCGCGGATCTGTTCGGCCTTCAACGCGTGCACATTGACGGTGTCGCGCGGCGCCTGCACGTCGCCGCGCATGACCTGGCCGGTGCTGCGCGTGAGGTCCTGGCCGCCGCCCTTGATGATGTGCGAGGAGTCGCCGGCGCCCGAGCCGCTGGACAGCAGCGCAATCTTCAGCGGCGAGGCGAAGTAGTCGGCGATGCCCTTCTTGTCGCCCTCGGTGGTCGAGCCCAGCAGCCACATCAGCAGGAAGAAGGCCATCATCGCCGTCACGAAGTCGGCGTAGGCGATCTTCCAGGCGCCGGCGTGGGCACCATGGCCGCCCTTCTTGATGCGCTTGATGATGATCGGCTGCAGCTTCTTGGCGTCGCCGGCCATTATTTCTTACCCTTCACGTGGCCTTCGAGCTCGATGAAGCTCGGCCGGTCGGTCGAGTACAGCACTTTGCGCCCGAACTCGATCGCCACCTGCGGCGCGTAGCCCTGCATGCTGGCCAGCAAGGTGGTCTTGATGCACTGCAGTTCCTTGCTGCCGTCCTCGACCTTCTGTTCCAGCAGTCCTCCGAGCGGCTCGGCGAAGGCATAGGACAGGAAGATGCCGAGGAAAGTGCCGACCAGCGCCGAGCCGATCATCGCGCCCAGCACCGCCGGCGGCTGACCCACCGAGCCCATCGTGTTGACGACCCCCAGCACGGCGGCCACGATGCCGAAGGCCGGCAGCGCGCCGGCCATGCGCTGGATGGCCGCCACCGCGGCAAACTGCTCCTGGTGGTGGGTCTCGATCTCGCTGTCCATCAGGCTTTCGATTTCGTGCGCGTTCAGGTTGCCCGAAACCATCATGCGCAGGTAGTCGGTGATGAATTCGGTGACGTGGTGGTCGCCGCCGACATTGGGGTACTTCTGGAACAGCGGCGAGTTCTGCGGCTCCTCGACGTCGTTCTCGATCGACATCAGGCCTTCCTTGCGCGCCTTCTGCAGCACGTCGTACAGCAGCGCCAGCAGCTCCATGTAACGCGCCTTGCTGAACTTGCTGCCCTTGAAGCAGCGGCCGATGCCGCGCACCGTCGCCTTGACGACCTTCATCTGGTTGTTGGCCAGGAAGGCGCCGCAGGCGGCGCCGAAGATGGTGACCATCTCGAACGGCAAGGCCTTGAGGATGACGCCGATGTTGCCGCCGTGCACGATGTACACGCCGAAGACACAAGTCAGCGCAACGATCCAACCGATGATCAGGAACATGAAGGGGTATCCACTTGTTGCCCGCGCACGGCAGGCACCGGAGCGGGCATGGGTGGGTTATCGGCCGCAACCGGCGGCGGTTGAGCCCGGGTCGGCCGTTCCCGGGCGGTAGAGCCACAACGGGCGGCGCCCGGGCTCGCGCAGGCAGGCCACCGGCGTCTGCCCCGGCACCTCGAACTCCAGGCTCACGAGCCAGCCGCCCGGCACCAGCTCGCGGCGCGCCTTGTCGAAGGCGCGCTTCATGCTCTCGGGGCGCTGAAAGACGTAGACGAGGTCGTGGCCGGCCCATGACGCGGCCCACATGTCGCCCCGGCGCACGCGCGCATAGCGGCAGCGCATGGCAGCGGCAGCGGCCAGCGGCAGGCTCCATTCGACGCCGTGCAGTTCACACTGCGGCCACAGGCCATGCAGCACGGCCAGGCCGTGACCGAGGCCGCAGCCGGCGTCGAGTGCGCGCCGTGGCGGTCGGATCCACCGGTCCAGGCCCTGTAAGGCGCCGGCCGGCGTGGGAAAGAATGGCGCGTCGCGCCAGGCGCGCACCGGGTAGGCCAGCAGCAGCGGCAACAAGGCCGCCAGCCAGGCCCAGGGCGGCAGCGCGTGGCCCAGGCCGAGCACCAGCGCCGAGAGTGGAAACCCGGCCATGGCGATGAACTTGCGCCGGCGGCCCTCGCAGCGCCAGGCCAGCGCCGCCACTGCCAGCAGCCCGGCGAGCAGGCCCAGCGCCGGGGGCAGGCCGGCTGCCGCGGCGCCTGTCCACAGCGTCCAGCCGGCCGCCCAGGCCAGCAGCGCCGGCAAGGGCCAGGCCCAGGGCCAGCGCGGCAGGCGAGAAGCAAGGGAGGAGGGTCGGGTCGACATCGGAGGTACGGCTCTGGCGGCCAGTGTCGGCGCCGGCACGGCCGTTCACCGGCGGAGAAGAGGTGCGAAGACCGCCTTCCCCTCACTGCCGCGGAGCGTGCGCAGACAAAAAAAATCGGGCCCCGAAGGGCCCGTTCGAAAGCACAGGGGTCTGTGCCAGGAGGAGACAAGCAATGAACTCAAGACATTTATCGGCCCGCGTGCGCCGCAATCAAGCCCCGGGTCGTGATCAATGTACGCCGGGCGCCGTCGGGGCCGCGGCCCGGCTCTTGCCGAGCAGGGCGGGCGCGGGCGCGGGCGCAGCGGCCAGCGCCAGGCCGACGTCCAGCGCACGCGGCACCGCCGGCTTGCCCTTGCCCGCGCGCGCTGGCGGGTTGCACAGCCCACAGACATAGTGGCGGGCGATCTCGTGCGGGTGGGTCACGAAATGACCGCCGCACTTGCTGCACCGGGTCATCGTGAGCATGCCGTTGTCGACGAACTTGACCAGCCGCCAGGCGCGCGTCAGGCTCAGCAGCGGCTCCAGGTCCTGCGTCTGCAGTTGCTCGAGATAGAGCTGGTAGGCCTTGATGACGGTGTCGATCTCGTCGAGTGCCGCCACCTTGTTCAGGTACTCGTGCGTGTTCAAGAACAGGCTGGCGTGGATATTGGGCTGCCAGGTCATGAACCAGTCGGTGGAAAACGGCAGCTGGCCCTTGCTCGGGCTCCTGCCGGCCACTTCCTTGTACAGGCGCAGCAGGCGTTCATAGCTGAGATCGGTCTCGCTCTCCAGCACCTGAAGCCGCGCTCCGAGCTGGATCAGCGTCACGGCGCGTTCGATTTGCCGGGCTTCAGTGAGGATGCTTTTGCTGCGGGCCATGGTGTGATTCTCGGTGCGGTGTTGGCAGTCAGGTCGCTCAGGCGGCGTCCTGATGGCGCCCGGCCAGCAGGATGGAGGCGTGCAGGCGCGACATGCCGTCGTTGGCGGCGCCCTTGCCGTGGTTGGTGAGCAGGTTCCACACCATGTCGTCGTCCATGCGGAAGCGGCACAGCAGCGTGTTGCCGGCAGCGATCTTCATCATCTGCGCCGAGGTCAGCGTGCCGATCAGGGCCGCCGTTTCCTCGGTCACGCCGAGGCGGAACAGCGCCTGCTCGCGGTCGCTGCGAATCAGGCTTTGCGCCAGCATGAGGTAAGACAGGTTGGCTTCGCGGATTTCGGCCAGGATCTGTTCGGTTTTCATCGCTTCACTCCAGGGGTTTCGGGGGGCAGGTTCGTTGGTAAGGACTGTAAGAAGTCGAACAGGCCACCGACATCAGCCCAGTTCCGTCGCTGAAGTCCTTCTTCTTCCACGTCGCCTGTCAGGCAAATTCCTACACCCGCCCTGGCCCGTGACGGACTGCACGCCCGGCGCCCGCTGGCGCCACGAAGGCGGCGGCCAGCGGCGCTTCATGCCGCCGACCAGCTTTGAGGGCCGGCTTGACAGGGATCAGTTTGCCGCCGCCCAGCCTGTGTAAGGTCAGCTGTGCGCGACCTGCCGTGCGGTGGGTCGTGGTACCAAGCTCAGGAGACCTCATCATGCGACACGCACTCATCGCTGCTGGCTTGTGCCTGGCCCTGCCCGCCCTGGCGCAGAGCCAGGCTGCCACCTTCCAGATCAAGACCCTCACGCCCGAAACCGCGCTCGCCGCGGCGCAGGCCGCAATGGCGTCGTGCCGTGCGCACGGCTACCAGGTCGGCGTGGCCGTGGTCGACCGTTCCGGCCTGACGCAGGTCTTCCTGCGCGACCGCTTTGCCGGTGCGCACACGGTGGACGTGGCCACCAACAAGGCCTGGACGGCGGCCAGCTTCCGCACCTCCACGCTCGAACTGGCCGCCGAATCGCAGCCCGGCCGGCCGATGAGCGGCATCCGCAGCACGCCGCGCATGCTGGCCGTGGGCGGGGGCGTGGTCATCGAGGGCGGAGGCTCGATCTACGGCGGCATCGGCGTTTCCGGCGCGCCCGGCGGCGAGGCCGACGACGCCTGCGCCAAGGCGGGCCTCAAGGCCATCGCCGACACGATCGAATTCTGACGGCTGCCGGTGTGGCGCCAGCCTGGCGCCGGGCCCGCCGTGGTCGGCCAGAGGGTGCTTGCTGCAGGGCGCAGCCGGTGGTCGTTCGGCGCGCCTGTCTGCGCAACAGGCGTTGCAGGGTTTCGTGCAGCGGCGCCGGGCCGGCTGTTGCCGCCCCTATACTGCTTCGCACCGCCTTGCTGCCGCACGACGCTGCGGCCACCGCACGCCGCCAATGAACACCGATCCGCAGACTCTGCTGGGCCGCTACAAGCTGGGCAAGGTCCTCGGGCGAGGCGCCATGGGCGTGGTCTATGAGGCCACCGACATGCGGCTGTCGCGCACGGTGGCCATCAAGACCGTGCTGCGGAGCTTTCTCGCCGACGAGTCCACCTCGGCCGATTACACGGCCCGCTTCGAGCGCGAGGCGCAGGCCGCGGCGCGCCTGAACCACCCCCACATCGTCGCCGTCTTCGACTTTGGCGCCCAGGACGACGTGACCTTCATCGTCATGGAGTTCGTGCGCGGGCGCGAACTCGGGCAGGCCTTTGCAGACGGCGAGAAGTTCGGCCTCGAAGAGGCCGTGCGCATCATGAGCGAGCTGCTCGACGCGCTGGCCTATGCGCACGAACACGGCGTCGTGCACCGCGACGTGAAACCGGCCAACGTGATGATCGACAGCGCTGGCCGCGTCAAGCTGACCGACTTCGGCGTCGCGCGGCTGGCCGACTCCAACCAGGACCGCACGCTGCCGGGCACCATGGTGGGCACGCCCAGTTACATGGCGCCCGAGCAGATCCTGGGCCTGGCCGTGGGCTCGCGCGCCGACATCTTCGGCGCCGGAGTCGTGCTGTATCAATTCCTCACCGGCACGCGCCCCTTCGTCGGTGGCGGTCCCTTCGGCATCCAGCGCAAGATCGTGCACGACGAGCCGGTCCCGCCGTCGCAGCTGAATCCGGCACTGCCGGCCGGCTTCGATGCCATCGTCTCGCGGGCGCTGGCAAAGCAGCCTGAGGATCGGTATGAAACCGCTGCCGTCTTCGCCGCCGATCTGCGGTGCGTGTTGAAGGCCGCGCAACCCGCTGCAACCGGCGCCGCGCTGGACCTCGACCTCGACAGCACGGTGGTGGTGCCACTGCAGCCGCCGCCGGCAGCGTCGGGCACTTTGCCGCCCTCCACGCCCGGTGCGACCGTTGCACCGCCGCCGCTGCCGACCGCGCCAGCAGGCGCATCGCCCGCCGTGCCCACGGCCGTTGCACCCGCCGCCTCCGCGACGTCGTCAACGACCATGCCGCCACGGGCACGGGTAAAGGCGACGGCGGTATGGACAGGCGGTCTCGCGGCCGCCGGCGCCGCCGCAGCGGTAGTCTGGCTGTTGGTGGCGCGGCCGGGGCCGCTTGCCGGCCCGGCAGCACCGTCGGTGGCCCCGGCGGCGTCGGCGCCGAAGACCGCGGCACCCCAGACGCCTGCGGCAGCCGGTACGCCGTCCTTGGCCACGGCGGCAAGTGGCGCTGCACCTGCTGCCGTTGCGGGCCCGGCCAGCATCCCGCAGCGGCGCCCGCCCGCAGCGACCGTACCGCCACAGGCAGCCGCGCCGACCTTGGAGGCGCCCACGCGGCCGCCGCCCGCGCGCACCGCGCCCGCCACGAACCCCGGCACGCGGGCGGCCCCAACCGACCCGCGCTGCAACGACCTGCTCCTGCGCATGCAACTGGGCGACCTGTTGACGCCCGAGCAGACGACCTATTTCCATACCCGCTGCGCGCGCTGAGGCCCGGCGCCACGGGCAAACGCCACCTCCCGCCCTCGGCAGGTACAGGCATACTGCACGCCCTGCCTTTGCCGACCGGGGAGCGACGATGAAACAGCCGTCCAAGGGCGCTCCGAGCGCTGGACTCTTGGCGTGTCTTGCCTGCGTGCTCGTGCTGGCGGGGTGCACGTCGCCGGCGACCAGCGGGCCGCCCGCTGCCGTGACGACCAGCGCGGGCACGGCGCCGGCGCCGGCGGCGCCACCCGAACCCGTGGCCGCGGCAGCGCCACCACCACCCGCACCCGCACCTGCCCCAGCAGCACCACCGCCGATCCTGCCCTTCGACGAGGCAGTGCAGGCGGCGGCCAACAATCTGCTGGGCAAGGCCCAGCTGCCCCCAGACACCGAGTGGGATCTCGTCATCGATCCCCTGATCGACGGCGTGACCGGGGCGCAGACGCAGGCCACGCGCGCCATGGGCACGCGCATCACGCGCATCATCAAAGAGAGTTTCCCGCGTTATGCCGTGCAACCGTTCAACAGCGGCAGCCTGATGCGCGGGCCCTTGCTGCTGGTGGGCACGTTCACCGGTGTCAACACCGAACGCAAGACCGAAGGCAAGCGCGTGGCCTACCGCATCTGCCTGGCACTGGCCGACCTGAAGACCGGCAAGCTCGTCAGCAAGGGGCTGGCGTTCGCCGAAGCCGAGGGCGTGGACGCCACGCCGCTGCCCTATTACCGCGACGCGCCGGCCTGGCTGGAGGACACGACGACCCAGGGCTACATCCGCACCTGCCAGGGCACGCGCGCCGGTGATGCGATCCACCCCGCCTACATCGACCGCGTGCTCACCTCGGCCACCCTCGCCGAGGCCAACGACGCCTACGACGCCGGCAGGTACACCGAGGCACGCCAGCTCTACCAGGCCGCGCGCAGCAGCCCCGGCGGCGAACAGCTGCGCACCTACACCGGGCTGTATCTCACCAACTGGCGGCTGGGCAACCGCACGGCGGCGGCAGACGCCTTCGGGCAGATCGTCGACCAGGGGCTGGAGAACAAGCGCCTGGGGATGAAGTTCCTCTTCAGGCCCGGCACGGCCGCCATGTGGTCAGACGCCAGGAGCGGGCCGGTGGCCTACCCGCTGTGGTTCGGCGAGATCGCCAAGCACGCATCGGCGCGCCAGAGTTGCCTGGAGGTGGTGGGCCACGCCAGTGCCAGCGGGCCCGAACCACTGAACGAGCGCTTGTCGCTGCTGCGTGCCGAGGCAGTGCGAAACGAACTCGCCCGCCGGGCGCCGCCGCTGGCGCCGCGAATGATCGCCAGCGGCATGGGCTCCAGGCAGACGCTGATCGGCACCGGCCGCGACGATCTCTCCGATGCGCTGGACCGGCGCGTCGAATTCAAGGTCGTGGGCTGCTGAGCGGGGCCCGGGGCCCATCGCGGGCGCGCCGGGGTCGCGTGTCGCGGCGCTGGCGGCCAGGCAAACTTGGCCGCCAGCCTGGCATCGGGTCAGGTTCGGCTGCCTATGCCGGCGGTTGGCGCTCGATCGAACGGTGCAGCAGCTGCAGGCCCCCAAGTGAGGGTTCGGAGCGCTCGCTCCCGTCGGCACTTGCCAATGATCGGTCGGCACAGCCGCCGCCTCCCCAGTCACCCGGGGAAACCCGCCCTACCCCGCGAATAGAGGGCCAGAACGTGGCCTGATGGCCGCGGAATTTAGCGTTTGACTAACGGTAGCTGCCGATGCTGGGTTCGTGGTGGCTGTGGCGCACTCGCTGCGTCGCAGTCGCCCGGATATCACTTCTTCATCGCCCACGCCCAGCGCCTACCGGGAGCCAGACCATGGCAACGAACCGCGAGCCCATCAGCGAGACCGCGCTGGCCCTGGCCGCCCTGCTCGTCGTCGGCGCCGCGCCCACCCAGTACGCGCTGGCGGCCGCCTGCACATGGAACCCGGCCAGCGGCCACTGCAACGTGGCGGCCAATGGGTCGTGCGGCTTCGTGCCCGACGCTGCCGATACCGCGACCATCGGTGGCGGGCAAACCTCGACCGTCACTTCGACTCAGGGCCCGACGGCGGTGAGCACTTTCGGCGTTAATCAGCCAGCCCCCCGCGCGTAAGCGACAGGAGAGACACCATGCAAAAGCTACTGAATGGCGGTGTCGTGATTTGCTCGCGGCCACGCGGTTCGCGACGCACGTTGCGCAAATCGTTGTTGGCCTCTGTGTCCTTCATCGCGGCAGGGGTCGTCGGCCTGCACGGAACAGCGCACGCCGAAGATGTCGACATCACCACGAGCACGAACACCGGCGTCAATCTCGACACATTTATTGGATCGACGGCGCGCGTATTCCCCGGCGTGACCGTCGACAACACGGTCATCTTCAACGGCACCGGCATCAGCGCCACGACTCAGGTCTGGACCCTTACCAACCAGGGGATCGTCACAGGGGGCAATTCGATTTCATTCACGCAGGGCGGCGCGGTGACCAATTCCGCCGGTGCGCAGATCAATGCGGGCTTAAGCGGCATCGTGCTCAGCACTTTCAATGCCGGCGGCGCCGGCAGCGTCGACAATTTTGGAACGATCACCGCAAACGTCGAGGGCGTGACACTCAAGAACGGCGGCACGGTCACCAATTATCTAGGGGGAACGATCTCGACGACCGGCGGCAATAACGCCGTTTCGGTCGGCCAAGGGGCTTCCCGAACCGTCGTCAACAGCGGTGAAATCCACGCCGACAAGACGACCGGCTACTCGACCGGCGTGCTGGTCCAGGGCGGCGCCGCGACGCTGACCAACAACAGCACCGGCATCATCACCGGCGGCTATAACGGCATTTATGCCAGCGCATCCGCTCTTCTAACCTTCACGAACAACGGCTCGATCACGTCGGTGCGCGGCCCCGCTGTCGAGGCTCGAGGCGGCGGCATCTTCACGAATACAGGCACAATTCAGTCCGGCAACGACGGCATGTTCGTGGCGGGCGCAAATCCTGCAGCGGTCAACAACAGCGGCACCATCGGCTCGACCGGCACCGGGCGCTCGATCGCATTCTCCGGCGCCTCGGCCCACACGCTCAATCTGCTGACCGGCTCGGCGCTGACCGGCAATGTGCAGGGCGGCACCGGCACCGACAATCTGGTGTTGCAGGGCACCGGCACGGAATCGATCGCGAAGTTTCTCGCCTTCGAAACGCTCTCTATGCAGGGCGCGGACTGGACGCTGACCGGCACCGGTACGTTCAATACCAGCACCGCGGTCACCAGCGGCGTCTTGCGCGTCAACGGCCAGTTGACCAGCCCGACCGTCACGGTGGCTGCCGGCGGCACCCTCGGCGGCACCCTCGGCGGCAGCGGCACGGTCGTCGGCAGCGGTCTCACGAATAGCGGGGTTCTGGAAGGTACGGGCGGCGGCACGCTGGCCTTGAATATAGCGATTGCCAACGGCGGCACGATTCGCGCCAACGGCGGCAATGTCAATGCGAACACAGGCTTTACCGGTACCGGTACGGCTAGCACCAGCGGCACCGGGGTGTTGACTCTGGGCGCGAACAGCGCGGCGGGCATCCTGCTCAATAATGGGTCGAGCGCCAACGCGCTTAACCTGGGTATGTACAACATCACCGTTTCGGCCGATTACGACAACGCTAACTTTGGCACCGGCAACAGCTTCAATCGCCGTGCCAATGTCACTGGTGGCGGATTAATCCTAGCGGCGGGCGATGTTAGCCAAGCCATCACCGGTGCGGTAACCGGCGGTACCACGGCTAGCCCCGTGCTGAGCTTCGGCAATGTTCGCGTGGGTGACAACGTTAGTCAGAATTATCAGATCGCCAACACCGGCACCACCGGCCCCGTACTGCGCGGCGCGATTCAAACCGCCGCCAACGGCGGCAGCATCACCGATTCCCGCTTGTCAGGCTTGGGCGTGACAGCAGGCAACTTCAATCCAATCGCAACCGGCAGCAATAGCGTCGATCAGGTCGTCACATTCAACGCCGCGAGCGCGGGTGCATTGACTGGTCAAGCCGTGCACATTAAGAGCAATTTCGACAACATACAGAATCAGACCCTACACATTCAGGGTGCGGCGTTTAACATCGCCGCAGGTCATTCGTCGTCGCCGATTCAGGTGCCCAACCAGCGCGTCGGCGGCAGCAACCTGGCGTCGCTGACGGTGGCCAACACCGCGGCGGCAGGCGCCTTCAGCGAGGACTTGAACGCTGGCTTCGGCGCCAACACCGGCGCGGCAACCAACAACGGCGGCGCTGTCAACGCCCTGCTGGCCGGCGCCAGCAACGCGGCAGCGATGAAGGTCGGCGTGAACACGGCCAGCGGCGGGGCCAAGACCGGCAGCGTGACCTTGAACTACCAGAGCACGGGCACGGTCAACGGTGTCAGCAACGGCCTGGGTGTCAGCGGCGCCGGCAGCCACACCATCAGCGTCAACGGCAACGTCTACCAGGCCGCCACCGGCGCGATCCTGTCCACGGCGCTGAACTTCGGCACCGTGCAGGTCGGGCAGGTGGTGACGCAGAACATGGTCATCGCCAACACCGCCGCCGGCGTGGCCGGCTTCGTCGAGGACCTGAACGCCAGCTTCGGCACGACAACCGGCGTCGGCGCCGGCCTTATCAGCGGTATTGGCGCCTTGAACGGCATCCTTGCCGGCACCAACAGCAACGCCGGCAATGGGTCGATGACGGTCAGTGTCAACACCACGGCCGCCAATGTCGTCAACGGCAGCATCGCGGTCAACTACTTCACCGCGGGCGCTGTGAACGGCGTCAGCAACGACCTGGGCACCGCATCGGCCGGCAGCGAGGCCTACGGCGTGGCCGGCACCATCCAGGCGCAGGCCAACGTCATCAACCAGGCCAGCCCGCTGATCAACAACCCGTCGATCCACCTCGGCGCCGCGCGTGTGGGCGACGCGTCGCCAACGGCCATTGTGAGCGTCACCAACGTCGCCACCGCGGCGCCGCAGGCCGCGCTCAATGCCAGCATCAGCAGCAACGGTGCGCCCGTCACCGCCGGCGGCAGTTTCAACCTGCTGGCGCCCGGCGGCACCAACAGCAGTGCGCTGCAGGTCGGCCTGGCCACCGCAGGCGCGGGCAACTTCACCGGCGGCAACGCCGGCAGTGCCACCCTCGCCTTCGTCTCCGATGCCGACAACGTCGGCAACTGCGCGCCGAACTGCCAGCTCACGCTGGCCAGCCAGCAGGTCAGCGTCAGCGGCAAGGTCTACACCCAGGCCATCGGCCAGCTGGCGACGACGACGCTGGACTTCGGCGTCGTTCGCGTCGGCGACACCGTCAGCGCACGGAACATCGTGGTCAACAACACCGCGGCCGTGACGGCGCTGAACGACACGCTGCGCGCCAACCTGAGCGGCGTCAGCGGCCCGTTCACCGGCGGCGGCAGCGCCGGCGGCATCGGAGCGCAGGCCGGCGCCGCCATCGCCGTCGGTCTCAACACGGCCAGCGCCGGCGTCTACAACCAGGCCGGCTCGGTGGCTTTCCTGAGCCAGAACCCGGACCTGGCCGACATCTCGGCCGGCGCCAACGGCAGCGTGCAGGTCAAGGCCCAGATCAACAACCTGGCCAACGCCGACTTCGACATCCTCGCCGGGCTGGGCCTGCTCACGCAATCGGGCAGCAACTACCTCCTCAACCTCGGCAACATCGTGCTCGGCAACAGCATCTTGACGTCGCTGCGGCTGGACAACGATGTCGCCGGGCCCGCCGACGACCTGAGCGGCCTGTTCGACCTGCTGACCAACGCCGACGACTTCAGCTGCACCGGCTGGGGCGAGGTGACCGGGCTCGCGGCGGGGCAGGCCACCGGCAACCTCGACATCGGCTTCCTGGCCTCGACCGTAGGCCTTTTCGAGGGCGTGATCGACTTCAAGTACGTCAGCACCAACGCCGCCGACCCCAGTGGCCGCGCGCTGAGCCGGCGCCTGGTGATCAGCGCCAACGTGATCGACCAGAGCGGCGGCACGGTGCCGGAACCAGGCACGATTCACCTGCTGGTGCTGGCCGCAGCGGCCGCGTTCGTGGCCCGGCGCCGGCGCGCCAAGGTGCATTGATTCGACGACCGGAGAACCAACCATGACCAGTCTCCAATACTGGATCGCGACCGTGCTTGCCACGGCCTGCCTGGCGGCGATGGCCGCCAATGTCGCGCTGGGCCACAGCAACGGATCGGCACGCGCCGACGTCACCCAACGCCAGCAGTATGTGCAGCAGTCGGTGCAGCTCGAAGGCCTGTACCGCGAGATCATCCGGGCGCTGGCCGAGTTGGGCGCGCGCAACAACGACGGTGACGTCAAGGCTCTTCTGCAGCGACATGGCATCACATACAGCGTCAACGCCCCCGCGGCGCCGGCCGCCCCGGCAACGCCGCAGCGCAAGTGACTGCAAAGGATCGGCCATGAGAAACGTCGTCAATTTACCTGCCACCCCCGCCCAGGACAGCGCCGCACACGACGTCGGTCACGATGTCGGTGCGACCGATGGCGCCGACACCCTGGCGCCGCCGGCGCTGCCCGAGCGCAGCCGCGGTTCGCGATCTAATTCGCGCTCGTCGCCGGCGGCAACAGCGGCGTCGGTACGCAGCCCGTTCGTCCCGGTACTGTTGGGTGCAGTGGCCGTGCTGGGCTGGCTCGGCTTTCAGACACAACAGCTGATCGGCGAGCGCGCGGCCCTGCTGGCCGCGCATGCGTCGCTGCAGCAGACCGTCGATAACGCCGGCAAGCTGCGCGCGTCGCTCGACGCACTGGCCGCCGACACCCAGCGCATGGCCGATGCCGGCAACCCGAATGCCAAGCTCCTGGTCGACGAATTGCGCAAGCGCGGCATCACGATCAACGCGACCAGCGCGGGCGCTGAACGACCCGCCAGCCGCTGACACTGTCACCGTCTCGCCACGGTCGCACCGCTGCGTCGGCGGTGGCCTGGGCCTGGCTGGGCCGCGATACCGAGGCCATCACCGTCTTCGACGACAACTGCGAGCGGGCGGCGCGGCAGGACGGTAATTGGGTCGGCCGGATGCAGATCGCCTGGCATCAGGCGCGTATTCATCTGCATGCGGCGCGGGGACGATGCAGCATCGGCGTTTCGGCGCAGCGCGCGCATCGGCTGGCAACGCAACGACGCCCAGGGTCTCGCCAACGCGCTGCTGCAACGGCTGGGCGGATGACCAGGTCGTACGGCCCGGCGCACCAGCCCTGGCCGACCTCGTCGTCGCCACCGGCTGGTTTGGCGATGACGGCACCGCCATCGAGGAGATCGACCTCCGCCGTGCCGACGGTGACGTCGTGGAGGTCTGGCACCGCGGCCAAGTCGCGGACGTAGCCGTAGTCAGCGGTGGCGGTGGCAGCCCCGCCACCGGCGGCGGCGACCGCTGATCGCCCTCCGCCCGGGCGCTACACCCGCTCGATGCGGGCGTAGGCGGAATGGTTGTGTATCGACTCGAAGTTCTCGACCTCGACCTGGTAGCGCCCGACACGCGCGTCGGCATTCAGCCGCAGCGCCACGTCACGCACCAGGTCCTCGACGAACTTGGGGTTCTCGTAGGCGCGCTCGGTGACCCATTTCTCGTCGCTGCGCTTGAGCATGGGCCAGATTTCGCTCGATGCGCTGTCTTCGGCGAAGCGCACCAGCTCGTGCCACTCGATGGCCCCGAGCGCTTCGACACGCAGCGTCACCAGCGAACGCTGGTTGTGCGCCCCGTAGTCGGAGATTTCCTTCGAGCACGGACACAGGGTCTTCACGGGCACGCCGACCTCCATCCACAGCGTGGTGGCGCCGGCCCGCGCTTCGGCAATCCAGCGCCCCCGGTAGTCGAGCAGGCTCTGCACGCCCGAGACCGGCGCGCGCTTGCGCAGGAAGAAGCTGAACGCGGCCTCGATGCGGCCATCGGTGGCCCCCAGCTTGTGCAGCATCGCGGCGTGGCGCCGCCGCAGCGCCACGGCGTCCAGCGGCTCGTCGAGCGCATCGAGCCAGGCGACGAAGCGCGACATGTGGGTGCCCTTCTTCTCGGCCGGTAGCGCCACGTCCAGGGACCACAGCGCGGTGGTTGCCTGCACCGCACCGGCGACGCGCAACTGCAGCGGGTAACGCACGTCCTTCACGCCCACGCGCTGGATCGCCAGGTGGCGCTCGTCGCGCGCACCTTGCGTGTCGGGGATGTGCAGGGCGTCGGTGAGGTTGGTCATGGGGTGGCCAAGCATGCCAGCGTTTGCACACCGACACCGTCACGCGGTTTACACGACGCCATTCGAATGGCCTGAATCAGGCGTTGACGGCGGCCAGCGAAGGCCGGCTGCCGAAGCGCTTGATGATCGATGCTTCGATGCCGGCGGCGTCCAGCCCGCACAGCGCCAGCAGCTTGCCCGGGTCGCCATGCTCGACGAAGCGGTCGGGCAGCCCCAGTTGCAGCACCGGCAGCGCCAGCCCCGCGGCCGCCAGGCATTCGAGCACCGCACTGCCCGCGCCGCCCATCACGCAGCCTTCCTCGACGGTGATCAGCCCTTCGTGCGTGCGCGCCAGCTCCAGCACCAGGGCCTCGTCCAGCGGTTTCGCGAAGCGCATGTCGGCCACCGTGCAGCCCACCTTCTCGGCCGCCTGCAGCGCCGGGTGCAGCAGCGTGCCGAAGGCCAGCACCGCCAGCCGCTGCCCGTGCCGCCGCACGACGCCCTTGCCCCAGGGCCATGCGGTGAGCGTGGTCTCGACGGCCACGCCGACGCCCGCGCCGCGCGGATAGCGCACGGCCACCGGGTGGTCCCGGCGGAAGGCAGTGGTCAGCGCCTGGCGGCATTCGTTCTCGTCGCTGGGCGTGAGCAGGCTGCAGTTGGGGATGCAGCGCAGGTAGGCGATGTCGTAGGCGCCGGCGTGCGTGGGGCCGTCGGCGCCGACGAGGCCGGCACGGTCGAGCGCAAACACCACCGGCAGCTTCTGCAGCGCCACGTCGTGGATCAGCTGGTCGTAGCCGCGCTGCAGGAAGGTGCTGTAGATCGCCACCACCGGCTTCAGGCCCTCGCAGGCCAGGCCTGCGGCAAAGGTCACCGCGTGCTGCTCGGCAATGCCGACGTCGTGGTAACGCTTCGGAAACCGCTTGTGGAACTCGACCATGCCCGAGCCCTCGCGCATCGCCGGGGTGATGCCCACCAGCCGCTCGTCGACTTCGGCCATGTCGCACAGCCACTGGCCGAAGACCTGGGTGAAGCTCGGCTTGCTGGGCACGCTCTTCGGGAAGCCCTCGGCGGGGTCGAACTTGCCGCTGGCAGCGTGGTACTTCACCGGGTCGGCCTCGGCCAGCTTGTAGCCGTAGCCCTTCCTGGTGACGACGTGCAGGAACTGCGGGCCGCGCCTGCTGCGCAGGTTCTCCAGCGTTGGAATCAGCGAGTCCAGGTCATGACCGTCGATCGGGCCGACATAGTTGAAGCCGAATTCCTCGAAGATGGTGCCCGGCACGACCATGCCCTTGGCATGCTCCTCGAAGCGCCGCGCCAGTTCGAACAACGGCGGCGCGGCCTTCAGCACGCCCTTGACACCCTCGCGCGCGGCCTCGTAGAAGTTGCCGCTCATCAGCCGTGCCAGGTACTTGTTGAGCGCACCCACCGGCGGGCTGATCGACATGTCGTTGTCGTTGAGCACGACCAGGATGTCGGCAGTGACGCCGGCGTGGCTGACACCGGCGTTGTTCAGCGCCTCGAAGGCCATGCCGGCGGTCATTGCGCCGTCGCCGATGATCGCCACCGCCTTGCGGTCCTCGCCCTTGAGCTTGGCGGCCAGCGCCATGCCCAGGGCGGCCGAGATCGAGGTCGAGCTGTGCGCGGTGCCGAAGGCGTCGTATTCGCTCTCCTCGCGGCGCGGAAAGCCGCCGATACCGCCCCACTGGCGCAGCGTGTGCATCTGGTCGCGGCGGCCGGTCAGCACCTTGTGCGAATAGGTCTGGTGGCCGACGTCCCAGACCAGCCGGTCCCAGGGCGTGTTGAAGACGTAGTGCAGCGCCACGGTCAGTTCCACCGTGCCCAGGTTGCTGCCGAGGTGGCCGCCGGTCTGGCTCACCGTGTTGAGCACGAACTGGCGCAGTTCGTTGGCCACGGTCTGCAATTCGGGCCGCGACAGCCGGCGCAGATCGGCGGGGCTCTGGATCTTCTTCAACAGGGTGTCCATGTCAGTCCCGCCGGGCCGTCCCAAGGGACCGATGCACCCCAAGAGCCACGACGGGGCCTGCGCCGGCCCCTGGGGGCAGCGAACGAAGTGAGCGTGGGGGCTGTCTCATCTCAGCTATCACGCTCCACCACCTTGTCGGCGAGCACGGCCAGCAGCCCCGAGGCGGGGCCGAGACCGCTGCGCGAAAGCGCCGCCAGCGCCTGCAGGTGCAGCTCCCGGGCATGGCGGCGTGCCGCCTCCAGGCCGAGCACCGAGACGTAGGTGGGTTTGTGGCGATCGAGGTCCTTGCCGGCGGTCTTGCCCAGGGTTTCCGAGACCTGGGTGACGTCGAGAATGTCGTCGACGACCTGAAAGGCCAGCCCGAGGGCGGCACCGTAATCGGCCAGCGCACGCGCGGCCGCGGCGTCGACGCTGCCGCAGGCCGCGCCCATCATCACGCTGGCCTGCAACAGAGCGCCGGTCTTGCGGCGGTGCATGTCGCGCAGCGCGGCTTCATCCAGCGTGCGGCCGATACTGGCGAGGTCGATGGCCTGCCCGCCGGCCATGCCGGCGTGGCCGGCGGCGCGCGCCAGCAGCGCAGTCAGCTTGGCCTGCAGCGCGGGCGCGATGCCTGAGTCGGGAGTCAGCACCTCGAAGGCCAGCGCCTGCATCGCGTCGCCGGCCAGCATGGCCAGGGCCTGGCCGTATTTCACGTGCACGGTGGGTTTGCCGCGGCGCAGCACGTCGTCGTCCATGCACGGCATGTCGTCGTGGACCAGGGAATAGGCATGGATCAACTCCGACGCCACCGCCGCGCGCAGCGCCGCAGCGCGCTCGCCGGCCACCGCCTCGCAGGCCGCCAGCACGAGCAGCGCGCGCATGCGCTTGCCGCCGTCGAGCACGCCGTAACGCATGGCCTGGCCCAACGCGGCCGGGGCGTCGGCAGGCACCCACGCTTCGAGCGCCGCCTCCACGTCCGCCAGCTGCTGGCGCGCCCAGCCGTCGAAGTCGGCCGTCGTCACGTCGGGCTCCAGGCCTTGAGCTGTCCGTCGTCGAGCAACTGGACCTGCTCTTCCACCGCCTGCAGGCGGACCCGGCAATAGGCCAGCAGTTCGGCGCCGCGGCGGTAGCCGTCCAGCAACTGGTCCAGCGGCAACTGGCCACCCTCCATTTGCGCCACCAGGCGGTCCAGCTCGGCCAGGGCCTGCTCGTAGCTGGCGGGTTCTTTGGGGATGGATGCAGCGCTTCTTGCCATTTCGGGAGATGAAATCTGAGTCCTGATTCTAGACAAAGCGCCCCGGCCGCACCCATGCGTGCCGCAGCGAGCCGCCGCCGCAGGTGGCAAAAGAGGGCCTTGCGCTCGGCCACACCGGGCGCATCTGTCATCGGTCGTTAGAATTGCGCCCTCTCCGTAGCCACCTGGCTTCGGTTTCGTTTGCCGCCGGCCCGGCGTGAGGCCGTCGCGCGAGGGGGTCTATACACCAGCCTTGGAGGATCCGGTCGGATCATGTCGGACCTGAGCATCAGTCTCGAAGCGCTCAAGCGCAGCCGTTCGCAGCTTCCGGTTTCCAGCTACTTCGACGAGGGCCTGTTCCGCAGCGAACACGAACTCATCTTCGAGCAGTCGCCTCGCTACCTCGGGCACGAACTGGCCGTGCCGGAGGTGGGCGACTACCTTGCACTGGCGCAGGACGGCGAAGGCCGGGCCCTGGTGCGCACGCCGGGGGGGGTCGAACTGGTCTCCAACGTCTGCCGCCACCGTCAGGCGGTGATGCTCCAGGGCCGCGGCCACACGCGCCAGAACATCGTCTGTCCGCTGCACCGCTGGACCTACGACCTGCACGGCCAGCTCGTGGGCGCACCTCACTTCCCCGAAGACCCGTGCCTGAACCTGCGCAACTACCCGGTCCAGAGTTGGAACGGGCTGTTGTTCGATCACAACGGCCGTGACGTGGTGGCCGATTTGGCGCAGATCGGGCCCGCCCCCGCGCTCGACTTCAGCGGCTATGTCTTCGACCGCGCCATCCAGCACCAGTGCGACTACAACTGGAAGACCTTCATCGAGGTCTACCTGGAGGATTACCACGTCGGCCCCTTCCACCCCGGACTGGGCCGCTTCGTGACCTGCGAAGACCTGCGCTGGGAATTCGGCCGCCACCACTCGGTGCAGACGGTGGGCGTGAACCAGGCGCTCGCCAGGCCCGGCTCGCCGGTGTACCGGCGCTGGCACGATGCACTGCTGGCCTTCCGCGGCGGCCAGGCACCGGCGCACGGCGCGATCTGGCTGACCTACCTGCCGACGGTGATGGTGGAGTGGTACCCGCATGTGCTGGTGGTCTCGACGCTGTTCCCGCAGGGCCCGCGCAAGACGCTGAACATGGTCGAGTTCTTCTATCCCGAAGAAGTCACCGCCTTCGAGCGAGAGTTGGTCGAGGCGCAGCAGGCGGCCTACATGGAAACCTGCGTCGAGGACGATGAGATCGCGCTGCGCATGGACGCCGGCCGCAAGGCGCTGTTGGACCGGGGCGATTGCGAGACCGGCCCCTATCAGAGTCCGATGGAAGACGGCATGCAGCACTTCCACGAGTGGTACCGGCGCGAGATGGGGCCGCTGGCGCCCGGTGCCTGAGCCCGCCGGGCAGCCCGCAGTGCGCGGCACGACGACAGCCCGTGCCGACGCGGCGAGCGTGCGCATGAGCACCGGGCAGCGACTGCTGTCGCCGCCGCTGCTGATGGTCTGCGCGGCCGTCCTGTTCGCCCTCATGGGCGCGTGCGTCAAGCTCGCCTCGGCGCAATATGGCGCCGGCGAGATCGTGCTCTATCGCTCGCTGGTGGGCCTGGCGCTGATGGCTGCGGTGCTGCGCTGGCGTCGCATCGGCCTGGGCACCCAGGTACCGGCGATGCACTTCTGGCGCAGCCTCAGCGGCACCACGTCCTTGTGCCTGTGGTTCTACGCCATAGGGGGCTTGCCGCTGGCCACGGCGATGACGCTCAACTACATGTCGTCGGTGTGGATTGCGCTGTTCCTGATCGGTGGCGCGGTCTTGATCGGGCCCGCCCGCGGCGGAGCCGACAGCGGCATCGACGGCCGGCTCGTGGCCGCCGTGATGGCCGGCTTTGCCGGCGTCGCGCTGGTGCTGCGACCCACGCTCGAACAGGACCAGCTCTGGCACGGCGTCATGGGCTTGTTGTCGGGCCTGCTCGCGGCCACCGCCTACCTGCAAGTCACGGCGCTGGGCCGCGCCGGCGAACCGGGTGAGCGCATCGTCTTCTACTTCTCGGCCGCTGGCGTCGTCGCCGGTGCCGGGCTGACCGCCCTGTCCGACGCCCCCTCCACGCACGACCTGCGTGGGGCGGCACTGCTGCTGACGATCGGGCTGCTGGCGACCACCGCGCAATGGATGATGACGCGCGCCTACGCCAGCGGCGCCACGCTGGGCATCGCGGCCCTGCAGTATCTGGGCATCGTGTTCGGCTCTGTCCTCGGCGTCTGGCTGTTCGACGACCCCGTGACCACGATGTCGCTGGCCGGCATGGCGCTCATCATTGGCGCTGGCGTGGCCGCCACCCAGCTGCGAGGTCGCACGCCGGCCCCGACTGTCGCCCCCACCGAAACCTGACCCGAGGCATCACCATGGTCTTCAAGACTTTGATCTTGGCCGAGCAGACGCGCGAGCTGCTGGCCCGGCAGGCGCCGCTGGTGCTGCTGGACTGCAGTTTCGACCTCGTGGACACCGCGGCCGGCGAACACGCCTGGGCCGCCGGCCACCTGCCTGGCGCGCTCTACGCTCATCTCGACCGCGACCTGTCAGGCGCCAAGAGCGGTCGCAATGGCCGCCATCCCTTGCCGGCACGCGGGGCCATGGCCGCCACCGCGGGCCGCTGGGGCATCGCGCCCGGCGTTCAGGTCGTGGCTTACGACGCCCAGGGCGGGCCCTATGCGGCACGCGCCTGGTGGCTGCTGCGCTGGCTGGGACACGACGCGGTGGCGGTGCTCGACGGCGGCGTGGCCGCCTGGTCGGCGGCCGGCGGCACGCTGGACACCGCCGTGCCGGCCATGGCCCTTCGAGCGCCCTACCCGGCTGCCGTGCCGGCCATGCCGACGATCGCCGCCGATGCGCTGCTGGCGCGACTGGGACAGCTGACGCTGCTCGACGCCCGTGCCGGCGAGCGCTTCCGGGGCGAGGTCGAACCGCTGGACCCGGTGGCCGGCCACATCCCCGGCGCCACGCTGCGCTTCTTCCGCGACAACCTGGGCCCCGAAGGCCACTTCAAGCCGGCCGCTCAGCTGCGCCAGGAGTACGCAGCGCTGGGAGCAGGCGCGGGCGACGTCGTGCACCAGTGCGGATCCGGCGTCACCGCCTGCCACAACCTGCTCGCGATGGTCCATGCCGGGTACGATGAGGCGGTGCTGTACCCGGGTTCGTGGAGCGAATGGTGCAGTGATCCGTCGCGCCCGGTGGCCCGCGCTTGACGCGCATCAAGGCCGCGCGGCGACACTGCTGAACACTTGAACATCACACCGAGTCGCACGCTCGTCGCCCTCATACGCACAAGGAGTTGCCATGTACAAGCGCATTCTGGTTCCCACCGACGGGTCCGATATCACCGCCAAGGCCGTGGCGTCGGCCGTCGACATCGCCCGCCTGTGCGGCGCCGAGTTGTATGTGCTGGCGGTGAAGGAACCCTTCCCCTACAGCGCCATCTCGGAAATGCAGCCGGTGCCGCCGCAGGAATTCTTCGACGCCCAGGAACGCGTGGCGTCGGCCCGCGTGAAGACCGCCACCGATGCCGGCACCGCCGCCGGCGTGACCTGCCACGGCCACACCGTCGAAGCGCTGCACCCGTGGGAGGCGATCCTCGACCACGCCAAGACGCAGGGCTGCGACCTCGTCGTGATGGCCTCGCACGGCCGGCGCGGCGTCTCGGCGCTGCTGTTGGGCAGCGAGACGCAGAAGGTACTCACGCACGGCAAGTTGCCGGTCCTGGTCGTGCGCTGAACGGGCCCGGGCGCGCAGCGCGGCCCAGGTGTCTGGCCGCGGCCCCGCAGGCACTCCGACGCAAGCGCCTTGGCTTGCCTCTCGGGCTCGTCAGTGCGCGTGGCTCTCGAGCGCGGCGCGCGCCAGCAGCACCAGGCCCAGGCCGGCGCCCAGCCAGAACACCTGCACCAGGGTCTGGCGCCATGACAGACGCTGCTGCAGTTGCGGCAGCAGATCGGCCACCGCCACGTAGATGAAGCTGCTGGATGCGGCCACCAGCAGGTAGGGCAGCGCCGCCTCCCAGGGGCCGACGAGGAAATAGCCGACCACGCCGCCGGCCACCGCCGCCAGCCCCGACAGCGCGTTGTAGAACAGCGCCTTGCGACGCGAGAAGCCGGCGTTGAGCAGCACGATGTAGTCACCCGCCTCCTGCGGGATCTCGTGCGCCACGATGGCCAGCGCGGTGACCACGCCCAGCCCGCTGTCGGCCAGGAAGGCCGCGGCGATGATGATGCCGTCGCAGAAGTTGTGGATGCCGTCGCCGACCAGCACGCTCAGGCCGCCGCGTCCCGCCTGCTGGGCGTCGAAGTGGTGATGGTGGTCGTGGCCGTCGCCTTCGTGGTGGTGGGCGTGGCGGTAAAGCTCGACCTTCTCCAGCAACCAGAAGAACAGCAGGCCACCCAGCAGCGTGCCGAACAGCGCCTGCGGCGTGGCCTGGCTCTCGAAGGCCTCGGGCAGCACGTGCAGCAGCGCGGTGCCCAGCAGCACGCCGGCCGACAGGCTGACCAGCCCCTTGACGACGCGGCTCAGCATCGTCAGCGTGAGCGATGCCGCGATGACAACGGACAACAGCCCGCCCAAAAGGGTGGCTGCAACGATGTACAGAAGGGTCATGTGGGGGTGCGGCCGTCAGTGAGACGACCTCACCCGGGTCATGTTATCGACGCTGTCAAGCCCCCCGCCCGCGACGCCGAGCAGACGCTCAGCCCAGGCCCTGCGCCTTGAACCATTCCAGGCAACGCCGCCAGCCGTCCTCGGCGGCCTCCTTGCGAAAGCTGGGCCGGTAGTCGGCGTGGAAGGCGTGCGGTGCGTCCGGGTAGATGACGAACTCGCTCTTCTTCGCCGCCGCGTTGCCGGCTGCCAGCGCCGCCTTCATCCGGTCGACGGTGTCGAGCGGGATGCCGGTGTCCTTCTCGCCGTACAGGCCCAGCACCGGGCCATGCAGCACGCCGGCCACGTCGACCGGGTGCCTGGGCGTGAGCGGGGTCGCATTGCCCACCAGGCGCCCGTACCAGGCCACGCCAGCCTTGACCTGCGGGTTGTGCGCCGTGTACAGCCAGGTGATGCGGCCGCCCCAGCAAAGACCGGTGATGCCGGTCCTGGCCGTGTCGGCGCCCTGCGCCCTGGCCCAGGCGACGGTGGCGTCGAGATCGGCCATGACCTGTTCGTCGGGCACCTTGGAAATGACCTCGGCGATGAGTTTTCCGATTTCACCGTAGGACTGCGCGTCGCCCTGGCGCACGAACAGTTCGGGGGCAACGGCGAAATAGCCGGCCTTGGCGAAGCGCCGCGCGACATCGGCGATGTACTCGTGCACGCCGAAGATCTCGCTGATCACCAGCACCACCGGCAGCCCGGTGCGGCCGGCAGGCGCGGCACGGTAGGCCGGCATCCTGAAGTCACCGACGGGGATCGTGACCTCGCCGCTCAGCAGCCCGGAGGTGTCGGTCTTGACCGCCGTCTGCGCCATCACCGGCAGCACCGCAGCAGCAAAGCCGCTGCCGAGCGTGCCGCGCACGAAGGTGCGCCGGTTGACGCCGCCGGCGGCCGGCACCAGGGTGTCGAAGTCTTCCTTGAGCACGGGTCTCTCCTTCTGAGGTGGCAAGCCTGCCATTCTGGAGCAGGCGCGCCGGGTACGATCCGTGTATGGAAATACGCCTGAACCCGGGCAGCCCGCTGGCGGCCATCGACATGGGCTCGAACAGCTTCCGGCTCGAAATCGGGCAGCTGCCGCAGAGCCGCTACAGGCGCATCGACTACCTCAAGGACACCGTGCGCCTGGGCGCCGGGCTCGACGCCCACGGCATGCTCACCGAAGAAGCGGCCGAGCGCGGCCTGGCCTGCCTGCGGCGGTTTGCCGCCCGCCTGGCCGGCTTCCAGCCGGCCCAGGTGCGCGCCGTGGCGACGCAGACACTGCGCGAGGCGCGCAACCGCAACGCCTTCCTGCTGCGCGCCCAGGAGGCGCTGGGCTACCCGATCGAGGTCATCTCCGGCCGCGAGGAGGCACGGCTTATCTACGCCGGCGTGGCGCACATGCAGCCCGGCAGCGAGCCGCGGCTGGTGGTCGACATCGGCGGCAGATCCACCGAGCTGATCCTGGGCCAGGGCCGCACGCCGACCGTGGCGGAGTCCTTTCACGTCGGCTGCGTCAGCCTGTCGATGCGCTACTTCGAGGACGGCCGCATCACGCGCGACGGCTTCCGCGCCGCGCAGGTGGCTGCCGGCGCCGAATTCGAGGAAGGCCTGCAGTCCTTCGCCCCCGACCACTGGGGGCAGGCGCTGGGCTCGTCGGGCACCGCGGGTGCGGTGTCGCAACTGCTGCAGGCCTCGGGCGTGACCGACGGCCGCATCACGCCGGCGGGGCTGCGCTGGTGCATCGCGCGCTGCCTGGAGGCGGGACACGTCGACCGCATCGAATTGCCCGGGCTGAAACCCGAACGCCGTGCCGTGCTGCCGGGCGGGCTGGCCATCCTGTACACGCTGTCGGCACACTTCGACATCCGCGCCCTCTGGCCGGCCAAGGGCGCCCTGCGCCAGGGTGTCATCATCGACCTCCACGAACGCCTGCTGGCGCTGCAGCGCCAGTTGCCCGGAGACATGCGCGACGCCTCGGTGGCCGACCTTCAGCAGCGCTTCGACGTCGACACCGCGCAGGCCGCGCGCGTGTCCGCGGTGGCGCTGGCACTGTTCGACACCGCGATGCCCGACACCGACCCCGAACCGCGGCGCGAGCTGGCCTGGGCCTGCGCGCTGCACGAGCTGGGCCTGATGGTGTCGCACCACGACCACCACCGCCACAGCGCCTACCTGCTGGCCAACGTCGACGCGGCGGGTTTTTCGCAGAGCCAGCAGCGCCGCATCGGCGACCTGGTGCTGGGCCAGCGCGGCGGGCTGCGCAAGATCGAGGCCCAGCTGTCCAGCACCGCCTTCGCCTGGCAGGTGCTGTGCCTGCGACTGGCGGTGATCAAGTGCCATGCACGCGGCTTGGCCGACCCCAAGGCGCTGACCTTGCGTGCCCGCGGCCGCGACGCCGTGCTGAGCCACAGCAGCACCTGGGCCGAAGCCAATCCGCGCACGCTGTTCCTGCTGCAGGAAGAGACCGCCGCCTGGGCGCGTAACGGGTCACTGCGGCTGGTGCTGGCGGAGGTCTAGGGGCCGCCGGGCTTCGCTACAGGAATTCCGGTCCCACCACGGCGTGAAGGACGACCTGCAGCGCGCCCTCGCGTTCACGCCCGCGCAGCCACCACACGCCGCCCTTGCGCACGGCCCAGGCCTGCGGCTGGCCCGACAGCAGGTAAGCCGCGGCCAGGCCCAGCGTCGGCTGGTGGCCGACCACCAGCACCGGCTCGCGGGCGTCGGGCCAGCGCACGGTGTGCAGCAGGGCAGCCACATCGGCGTCGGGCGCCAGTGCCGGCACGGTCTTGAACTTGCGGTCCAGCGCCGCCGCCGTCTGCTGCGCACGCCGCGCCGGGCTGACCAGCACGCGCGTGCTGGCGGGCAGCTGCCGGTTCAGCCAGGCGGCCATGCGCTGCGCCTGGCGCTCGCCCTTGGGGGTGAGCGCGCGGTCGAGGTCGTCTTGCACCTCGCGCATTTCCAGGGCTTCGGCGTGGCGCCAGAGGATGAGGTCCATCGTTGCCGCCGGCGCGTCAGGAGTAGCGCTGCATCAGCGCCTGCTGCGCGCTGACACCGGTTTCGGCGACGCGCCTGTAGCGCCCTTCGCTGTCCAGCAGCCAGGCGTCGCGCTCGTCGTGCAGATACGGCACCAGGCCTTCGTCGATGACGCGCTGGCGCAGCGCGCGGTCGCGCACCGGCCAGGCGACCTCGATGCGGCGGAACATGTTGCGGCTCATCCAGTCGGCGCTGCTGAGGTAGAGCACCTCGTCGTCGTCGCCCTCGCCCCAGCGGAAGTAGAGGATGCGTGTGTGCTCGAGAAAACGCCCGACCACCGAGCGCACGCGGATGTTCTCGGTGCGCCCCGGCAAGCCCGGCGGCAGCATGCAGGCGGCGCGCACGATGAGGTCGATGCTGGCGCCGGCCTGGCTGGCCTCGGCCAGGGCCTGCATCAACCCAGGGTCGGTCAGCGCATTGAACTTGGCGACGATGCGCGCCGGCCGCCCGGCCCGTGCCGCCACCGCCACCTGGCCGATGTGTCGCAGCATGCGCCGGTGCATCATGAACGGCGCCGTCAGCAGGTAGCGCGGCGCCTTGCTGCGCGTCTGGCTGGCCAGTTGCAGGAACAGCACGTCGGCATCGGCCGTCAGGCCGGGGTCGGCAGTGAGGCAACCCATGTCGGTGTACAGCCGCGCCGTGCGCGGGTTGTAGTTGCCCGTGGACAGGTGGGCGTAGCGGCGCAGGCGGCCCCTCTCGCGGCGCGTCACGAGCAGCATCTTGCCGTGCGTCTTGAGGCCGACAATGCCATAGACCACCTGCGCGCCGACGGCTTCCAGCCGCTCGGCCCAATTGATGTTGGCCTCTTCGTCGAAGCGCGCCTTCAGCTCCACCACCGCCAGCACTTCCTTGCCGCGGCGCGCGGCCTCGATCAGCAGGTCCATCAGCTCGCTTTGCGCACCGGTGCGGTAGATGGTCTGCTTGATGGCCAGCACGTCGGGGTCGTGCACGGCCTCGCGCAGGAACTGCACCACCGGCTCGAAGCTTTCGAAGGGGTGGTGCAGCAGCACGTCGCCTGCACGCAGGCGCTCGAAGATCGAGCGTGTGCGCGGCAACTGCGCGTCGGGCCAGCGCGGCTCCCAGTGCGGGAAGTGCAGCGCGTCGCCGTCGGCCTGGTCGATGAGCTGGTTCAGCCGCACCAGGTTGACCGGCCCGTTGACCTTGTACAGCGCGACCTCGGGCAGCGAGAACTGCTCGAGCAGGAAGCTGTACAGCTCGGGCGGGCAGGTGCTGACGACTTCGAGCCGGATCGCCAGCCCGAAGTTGCGCGTCGTCAGGCCGCTGCGCATGGCCTGACGCAGGTTGACGACGTCGTCGGCCTCGACGTCGAGATCGGAGTCGCGCGTGACGCGGAACTGCGAGAACGACACCACCTCGCGCCCGGGGAAGAGTTCGCCCAGATGGGCGCGCATGACGCTGGTCAGCAACACGAAACCCTGCTGCCTGGGGCACAACTCGTCGGGCAGGCGGATCACGCGCGGCAACACGCGCGGCACCTTGACGATGGCAATCTGGTTGTCGCGCCCGAAGGCGTCGCGCCCGCCCAGCCTGGCGATGAAGTTGAGCGACTTGTTGGCCACCTGAGGAAACGGGTGACTGGGGTCCAGGCTCACCGGCACCAGCAGCGGCCGCACCTGGGTTTCGAAGAAGCGCTGGACCCACTTGCGCTGCGCCGCGTTGCGCTCGGCGTGGTTGAGCACCACGATGCCCACGTGCTGCAGCGCCGGCATCACGGCATCGTTGAAGAGGGCGTACTGCTCGTCGATGAGCTCGTGCGCGGCCCTGGCCACCGAGGCCAGGTCGTGGCGGGTGACGCCCGAGCCGGGCTGCCGCGTGGCCTCGATGATGTCGGCCACGCGCACCTCGAAGAACTCGTCGAGGTTGGAGCTGACGATGGTGATGTAGCGCAGCCGCTCGAGCAGCGGCACATCGGCGCGCCGGGCCTGGGCCAGCACGCGGCGGTTGAACTGCAGGATCGAGCGCTCGCGGTCGAGCAGCGGCAGCGTTGTGGGCAGCACGCCGGCGCCCACGGCGGCGCCCGTGGAGTCAGGCGCTTCGGCCCGCGAGTCGTCGGTCATGGTGTGAGTGTACGAATGCGCCGTGACGCTGCCGTGACGTCGGCGTCCGGCGCCGCCCCGTCAGACCGCCAGCAGGTGCTGGCGATAGTGCAGCATCTCGTCGATCGACTCGTGGATGTCGGCCAGGGCGGTGTGTGCCTGCGCCTTCTTGAAGCCGTCCAGCACCGCCGGCTTCCAGCGCCGCGCCAGCTCCTTGAGCGTGCTGACGTCGACATTGCGGTAGTGGAAGAAGGCTTCCAGCTCGGGCATGTAGCGGGCCATGAAACGGCGGTCCTGGCAGATGCTGTTGCCGCACATGGGGCTCTTGCCCTTGGACACGTACTGCTTCAGGAAGTCGATCACCTGCGCCTGGGCAGCGGCCTCGTCGATGGTGGAGGCGCGCACGCGCGCCGTCAGTCCGCTCTTGCCATGGGTGCCGCGGTTCCAGGCGTCCATGGCGTCGAGCACGGCGTCGCTCTGGTGCACGGCGAACACCGGGCCCTCGATGCGCTGCGTGACCTGCGGGTCGGTCACCACCACGGCGATCTCGATGATGCGGTCACTGTCCGGCAGCAGGCCGGTCATTTCCAGGTCGATCCAGACCAGGTTGTTCTCGCTGGGGGTCAAACCGATGTCGCTCATGGTGCCTTGTCCGTGTCGAAGCGGCTGATTCTGGCCCAAGCCTACACTTGCCACTCATGGAGCCTTCATCGTTCACGCTGGCCTTCGCGGCGGCCTTGCTGCTGTCGCTGGCCGTCAAGTTCTGGCTGGCCACGCGGCAGATGCGCCACGTGGCGGCGCACCGCGACCAGGTACCCGCCGCCTTTGCCGGCACCGTGACGCTGCAGGCGCACCGCAAGGCCGCCGACTACACGCTGGCCAAGGGCCGCTTCGGGCTGCTGGCCACCGCCGTCGGCGGCGCGGTGCTGCTGGGCTGGACGCTGCTGGGCGGGCTGGACGCGCTGAACACGCTGTTGCGCGACGCGCTGCAGCCGGGCTGGGGCAACATGGCGTATCAACTCGCGCTGCTGACCGCATTTGCCGCCATCGGCGGCGCGCTCGACCTGCCGCTGGAGTGGTACGGCACCTTCCGCATCGAGCAGCGTTTCGGCTTCAACCGCATGACGCTGAAGATGTGGCTCGCCGACCTGCTCAAGGGCACCTTGGTCGGTGCACTCATCGGCCTGCCGCTGGCCGCGCTCATGCTGTGGATCATGGCGGCATCGGGCGGCATGTGGTGGCTGTGGGCCTGGGCCGTCTGGGTGGCTTTCAACCTCGCTCTGCTGGTGCTGTACCCGACCGTCATCGCGCCGATCTTCAACAAGTTCGAGCCGCTGGCCGACGACGCGCTGCGCAGCCGCGTACAGGCACTGATGCAGCGCTGCGGCTTTGCCGCCAAGGGCCTGTTCGTGATGGACGGCAGCAAGCGCTCGGCACACGCCAACGCCTACTTCACCGGCCTGGGAGCGGCCAAACGCGTGGTCTTCTTCGACACCCTGCTGCAGCGGCTGACGCCCGGCGAGGTGGAAGCGGTGCTGGCGCACGAACTCGGCCACTTCAAGCACAAGCATGTGCTGCAGCGCATGGCGGGCATCTTCGGCTTCAGCCTGCTCGGGCTGGCGCTGCTGGGCTGGCTGGCCGGCCAGAGCGGCTTCTATGCCGGCCTCGGTGTGGCACCCAACTTGGCCGCGCCCAACGATGCGCTGGCGCTGTTGCTGTTCATGCTGGCGTTGCCGCCGTTCGTCTTCTTCGTCTCGCCGTTGATGGCGCAGGTCTCGCGCCGCCACGAGTTCCAGGCCGACGCGTATGCATGCGCGCAGGCCGACGGCCGCGACCTCGCGCGCGCCCTGCTCAAGCTGCACGAGGACAACGCCTCCACGCTGACGCCCGACCCGGTCTACGTGCGCTTCTACTATTCGCACCCGCCGGCGTCCGAACGCCTGGCGGCCTTGCCCGCGCCGGCCTGAACCATGACCGAGCTCGCCACCCAGCGCTGCCGGCCGCTCGAAGGCCAGCCCCCGATGTCCACGGCCGAAGTCACGCAGCAGCTGGCCCGCACACCCGGCTGGGCGCTGGCCGACGGTGCAATCCAGAAAAACTTCGACTTCGCCGACTACCACCACACCATGGCCTTCGTGAACGCCGTGGCCCGGGTGGCTCATGTCGAGGACCACCACCCGGAGCTGGTGGTGTCCTACAACCGCTGCACGGTGCGCTTCAACACGCACTCGGTGGGCGGCATCTCGGTCAACGACTTCATCTGCGCCGCCAAGGTGGACGCGCTGCTGCCTTGACCGCGCGCGGCGCGCGGGGCGCCACCGCGGATGTGCCCGCCGCGCTCGACCTCGGGCTGGTGGTGGCGGCGCACGGTCGCCATGTGGTCGTGGAAACACCGGACGGCACGCGCGTGCTGTGCCATCCGCGCGGCAAGAAGAGTGAACTGGTGGTCGGCGACCAGGTGCGCTGGCAGCCCACCGGCGACGGCGGCGTCGTCGAGCACATCGAGCCGCGCCGCAACCTCCTGTTCCGGCAGGACGAATGGCGCACCAAGTCCTTCGCCGCCAACCTCGACCAGCTGCTGATACTGGTGGCCGGCGAGCCGGTGTTCAGCGAATCGCAGCTCACGCGGGCGCTGGTGGCGGCGCAGGAAGCCGGCATCCCGGCGCTCATCGGCCTGAACAAGATCGACTTGCCGGCCGCCGCCGCGGCGCGCGAGCGGCTGGCGCCCTACGTGGCGATGGGTGTGGAAGTCATCGAACTGGCGCTGAAGGCCGACCCGGCCGGGTCCACCGCGCGGCTGCTGCCGCACCTGGCCGGCCGCACGACGCTGGTGCTGGGGCCCAGCGGCATGGGCAAGAGCACGCTCATCAACCTGCTGGTGCCGGCGGCCGCGGCCCAGGTCGGCGAGATCTCGAAGGCGCTCGCCGCCGGCCGCCACACCACCACCACCAGCACCTGGTACTGGCTCGAGCCAAAGCACGACGATGGGCGCCGTGGCGCGCTGATCGACAGCCCGGGATTCCAGGAATTCGGCCTGCGCCACGTCGCACCCGAACGGCTGGCCACCTTGATGCCGGACTTCGCGGCGGCGCTGGGGCACTGCCGCTTCCACAACTGCAGCCACCGCCACGAGCCCGGCTGCGGCGTGCGCGCAGCCGTCGAGCGCGGCGACATCAGCGCGTCGCGGCGGCGCATCTACGAGATGCTGTTCGAGGAGCTGTCGCGCAGCCGCTACTAGGTGGCCCGGGCTGACTCAACCGAGCACGTTGGCCAGCGTCAGCAGCGCCACCAGCAGCATCCACAGCACCACCGAGCGCCACACCAGGCCGACCACGCTGTGCAGGTGGCCGGGCTGCGCCGGATCACCGGCCGTGGAGCCGGCGGCGTCGGCGATGCCGGGGCCACCGGCGGTGAAGGTCTTCGAGCGGTCGGGCGTGACGCCCGGCGCCGCGGCGCCGCCCAGTTGCACGCCCACGGCGCCGGCGGCGGCGGCGAGGATGATGCCTTCGTTGGGGTGTTGCCACAGCCCGGCGTCGCGCCGCCAGCTGCCGATGGCCTCCTCGAAATTGCCGACCACGGCAAAGCCGAACGCCGTCAGCCGCGCCGGCACGTGGTCGATGAGCGCGAACAGCCGTCGCGACAGCGCCAGCAGCTCGTCGTTGCCCGGTGCGTCCATCGCGCGCAGGCGGTAGCCCCAGTAGCGGCTGGAGAACTCCGCCATGCGGTAGAGCACCGCCCCGACGGGCCCCAGGCCCAGGGCCGAGAAGACGACAAACCAGAAGAAGACGCCGAAGACATGCCGGTGCGCGGCCAGCAGTGCATGTTCGATGACATGGCGCAGCACTTCGGTGCGCGGCAACTCGCTGGCGTCGAGGTGCCGCCACTCGGCCAGCAGCCGGCGCGCCTCGTTCTCGTCGCCGCGGTCCAGCGCCTCGCGGATGTCGGTGAAGTAGTGGCTGAACTGGCGGAAGCCCAGCGTCAGGTACAGCAGCGCGACGTCGAAAGCCAGCGCCAGCAGCAGGCTGAAGTGCGCGATCACCAGGTACAGCGCTGCCACCGCCAGCACCGGCACGCCCACCGAAACACCCCAGACGACCCAGGTATGGTGCGGCCGCCCGGCGTCGAAGTTCCGGCCCGTCCAGCGCACCCACGACATCAGCGTCTCGTGGATCCAGTTGTCACGCGGAAGCGGCTTGAGCTGCTCGATCAGCAGCGCGAACATGACTGCGAAGAAACTCATTCGCAGCGATGATAGAGCCTCACTTGGCGAGGAAGCGGTACAGGTTCCTCAACATCGCGGCCGTTGCGCCCCAGATGAAGTACTCGCGCGACACGCCATCGGCGCCCGCGCCCTGCCAGGGCATCGACAGGAACTGGCGCTGCCCGCCTTCGAAGGTGAAGACATGGCGCCGGTGGTGGGTCGGGTTCATCAGGAACGGCAGCGGCACCTCGAAGGCCTCGGCAACCTCGAAGCTGTCCAGCGCCAGTTCGAACGGCGGCTGCACCAGTGCCACGACGGGCGTGACGACGAACTGCGTGATGGTCGTGTAGGCCGGCATCTGGCCGATGACTTCGATGCTGTCGCGCGGCAGGCCGACCTCTTCCGCGGTCTCGCGCAGCGCCGTGGCTGCGGGGTCGGCATCGCCGGCCTCGCTGCGGCCGCCGGGGAAGCTGACTTGCCCGGCGTGCTCTCGCAGGTGCTCGGTGCGGCGCGTCAGCAGCACGTGCAGCCCGTCGCCGCGCTGCACCAGCGCCACCAGCACGGCGGCGTGCGCCGGCTCGCGGTCGGTGAACAGCCGGCCGTCGCCGGGAATCTCGGGTAGCCACGGCTCGCGCTGACGGAAGCGCTCGCGCAGCGCATCCGCCGTCAACGCCGGCGTGGGCACGGGCGGCAGATGGGCGTCGGTGCCGGCTACAGGCACCGCTTGCGGGTTCAGGATGCGGGAAACGGGTATCAACGTGGAGGGCCAGCTTTTGGACGCGGCCGGCTGCGCCGGGTCGCGTCGAAAGCTGGTTTCGCGCTGGTGCGCGAAGCGCGGCGCAGCCGCGCGCTGACCGAAGGTCAGCCCAGCTTTTCCTTGATGCGCGCCGACTTGCCGCTGCGCTGGCGCAGGTAGTACAGCTTGGCGCGGCGAACGTCGCCGCGGCGCTTGACCTCGATGCTGGCGATCAAGGGGCTGTAGGTCTGGAAGGTGCGCTCCACGCCTTCACCGCTGGAGATCTTGCGCACGATAAAGCCACTGTTGAGGCCGCGATTGCGCTTGGCAATCACCACGCCTTCGTAAGCCTGCACGCGTTTGCGGCTACCTTCAACGACGTTAACGCTGACCACGACCGTATCGCCGGGTGCGAAATCGGGAATGGTTTTCCCGAGGCGAGCAATTTCTTCTTGCTCAAGAGTCTGCAAAAGATTCATGATTTCCTCAAATGATCTTGCTCACACCAGTGCCGACATGGCACTAAGAATCTCATGACGCAAAGCGTCGAAACGGTTGGGCAGAGGATCGGATAGCCTGCCATTATAGCAAGTCGCTACGTCAATTGATTTCCTCGTTGCAATGCTCGGCGGGTAACCTGGCCTCACAGACCGGATAGAAACGTCTCGTCTTGCGCCGACAATCGCCCCGCCGCGCGAGCTTGGACGATCAAATCCGGACGATGTTGCGCTGTCAGATGCAATCGCTGTTCGCGCCGCCAGCGCTCAATCTGCAGATGGTGGCCAGACAGCAAGACCTCCGGGACCTGCACACCACTCCACCGCTCGGACCGGGTGTAGTGTGGACAATCCAGCAAGCCGTCCAAGGCCGGGTTGAAGCTGTCCAGCACGTGACTGTCCGAGTCATTGAGTACGCCCGGTTGCAGCCGCGCGACCGCATCGAGCAGTGCCATGGCCGCGATTTCTCCGCCGGACAGAACAAAGTCGCCCAGACTAATCTGCTCATCGACGTGCGCATCAATGAAGCGCTGATCAATGCCCTCGTAGCGACCACACACCAAAATGGCCCCCTCACTGTCGGCCCAGCGCTGCACCGTGCTGTGGTCAAGACGGCGCCCGATCGGAGAGAACAGCAGCACGGCCGGCATGACCCCACGCTGGGTCTCGATCTCGCGCAAACAGGCAGCCAACGGTTCGGCCATCATCACCATGCCGGGGCCGCCACCAAAGGGGCGGTCATCGACGCGCCGGTAGTTGCCCGGCGCATGATCGCGAGGATTATTGAGTTTGACCTCAACCTGGCCGCTCTCAAAGGCCCGCCGGGTGATGCCAGCGGACAAGAGCGGGGCAAACAACTCGGGGAACAGCGTGACGACGTCAAAACGCATGGGTCAGTCGCTCAGTAGTCGGGCTGCCAGTCCACCGTGATGCATCGTTTGGCCAGATCCACATCGTCGACATAGTGCGCCACGAAGGGAACCATGCGTTGCATGGTCTTGCCATCCTCAAGATAGTCGATCACCAACACCGTCTGCGCGCCGGTGGCGAGCAGCTCACTCACGGTTCCCAGGGCCACGCCCTCACGATTGATGACGTTGAGTCCGATCAGATCGACCCAGTAGTACTCGTCTTTATCGGCAGTGGGAAAGCTGGCGCGCGAAATGAAGATGCGGGCACCACGCAAGGCCTCGGCGGCGCCGCGATCCGTGACGCCAAGTGCACTGGCCACCACGGTGTCCGAATGGTGCTTGGCTTCCATGACGGAAAGTCCAGCGACACCGGAAAATGTTTTGGCACCGCGCTCGGCGGGCATCAAGAACCAGCGTTTGGATGAAAAAAGCGCCTCGGGATCGGCGCTATGGGGCAAGACCTTGAACCAGCCCTTGATGCCCCAGGCATCGGCGATACGCCCGACTTCGATCGCGTCTGCCGGCAATTCGGCAGCCTCAAGGCCGGGCAAGATCACTTCAGGATCAAGCTGCTTTCTTGGCAGCTTGGTCGATCAGGCGTTCGACTGTCGGTGACGCTTGGGCGCCAACGCTCTTCCAGTAAGTCAGGCGATCCTGAGCAATGCGAATGCTTTCCTCGTTGGCAGTGGCGATGGGGTTGTAAAACCCGATGCGCTCAATGAAGCGCCCGTCGCGACGGGTACGCTTGTCAGCCACAACAATGTTGAAAAACGGGCGGGCTTTAGCACCGCCGCGTGCGAGTCGAATGACGACCATGATTTATCCTTTGGGTGGCGACATGTTGCAGTCACCTTTGAATTCAGAGTTGAGACACGCAACTGACCACCCGGCCAGTGACACACTGAATAGCCCGCTATTATAGCCTTTTCAATATTTATGCCTATCATTCGACCCAGCCAAGCCAGCGATCTTCCAACTATCACGGCCATCTACACCCACCACGTGTTGCATGGAACAGGCACTTTTGAGCTTGACCCGCCCAGCCAGGACGACATGGCCACACGACGGGCCGATGTGCTGGCCAAGGGCCTGCCGTACCTGGTGGCCTGCGAAGGTGATCAGGTCATCGGTTATGCCTACTGCACCTGGTTCAAGCCGCGTCCGGCCTATCGCTTCTCAGCCGAGGACTCAATCTACATGGCGCCCTCCGCGCTGGGTCGTGGTTGCGGGCGGGCGCTGTTGGCTGAACTGGCTGCGCAAGCCGAACGAGCGGGTGTGCGCAAACTCATTGCGGTCATCGGGGACTCGGCCAACCTGGGCTCGATCCGGGTTCACCAATCGCTCGGCTTTGCACATGCCGGCGTGCTCAAATCCTGCGGCTGGAAGTTCAACCAGTGGCGCGACGTGGTGTTGATGGACAAAGCCCTGGGCGCGGGCGACAGTCGCCCGGCATGCGAGTGAATCCAATGGCAAAGAACAAGACCCTGGCCGCGTGGTTGGCCCTCCTCGCGGGTCCCTTGGGACTGCACCGCTTCTACCTGTACGGTTTCACGGACCGATTGGGCTGGTTACTGCCACTGCCCACGCTGCTCGGACTGTATGGCGTGCAACGCGCGAGGGACTTGGGGCTGGACGACGCGCTGAGTTGGCTGCTCATCCCGCTGCTGGGTTTCACCGTCGCGGGCTGCGCCATCAACGCCATTGTGTACGGCCTGATGGCACCGCAGCCATGGAACACTCGCTTCAACCCGCAGGAAGCGCCCGATCATGCTTCGGGCCATACGAACTGGCTGACGATCGGCGCGGTGGTGCTGTCGCTGTTGGTCGGCTCGACGGTGCTGATCAGCAGCATCGTGTTCAGCTTCCAGCACTACTTTGAGCACCAGATCGAGGAGGCCCGCAAGATTTCGCAGTGACCGACGGTACTGCGAGCACGACTGTCAGAATAACTGCAGGCTGACCCAGTACGCCACCGCCGCGACAAAGGCGCTGGCGGGAATCGTGAATATCCATGCCCAGACGATATTGCCCGCCACGCCCCAACGCACGGCACTGGCACGCTGGGTGGCTCCCACGCCGACGATCGCGCCAGTGATGGTGTGCGTGGTGGAAACCGGAATGCCCAGTATGGCCGCCATGAACAGCGTGATCGCACCACCGGTCTCGGCGCAAAACCCGTGCACTGGCTTGAGCTTGGTCAGGCGTTGACCCATGGTCTTCACAATTCGCCAGCCACCAAACATGGTGCCGCAGGCAATTGCGGCGTAACAGCTCACCACCACCCAGTACGGAGGCGCCTTGTCCCCCGCGGCGGTGTAACCGGTCGCAATCAACAGCATCCAGACAATACCGATGGTCTTTTGTGCATCGTTGCCACCATGCCCCAGGCTGTAGGCACCGGCTGACACCAGTTGTAGGCGCCGAAACCACCGGTCGACACGGCTGGGTGTGCTGCGCCGCAGCCCCCAGGAGACGGCGATCAGCATGAGCGAACCCAACAAGAATCCCAAGGTTGGCGAAACCAAGATGAAGACCACGGTCTTCATCAAACTGGCAGACATCAGCGCCGAGGCACCCGCCTTGGCTATGACGGCTCCGACGATGCCGCCAATCAGGGCGTGTGACGAACTGCTGGGAATTCCGTAGTACCAGGTGATGAAATTCCAACTGATGGCCCCAATCAGGGCGCCAAAAACCACATGGACATCGACCACGCCGGGCTGCGCCAACCCCTTTCCCACGGTGGCGGCGACGGTGAGTTGAAAAACGAATATCGCAGCAAAGTTAAAAACGGCGGCGAACAGCACCGCCTGACCCGGCTTGAGCACACCGGTGGAGACGACGGTGGCAATTGAATTGGCGGCGTCATGAAAACCATTCATGAAGTCAAACGCCAGCGCCAAGGCCACCAGCGTCACAACCACCCACAGTGCGACCTGAGTTGTCTGCATTGCCCGAACGTGATGTGGATGGCTTTGTTGACCTCATGGGTCACCCTGTCCGCGGCGCGCTCGGCGTTGTCCACTTCCTGGTTGTACTTGTCGCGCAGGTGCGGGTCGGCGTAGTTCTCCACCAGCTTGGCAAAAGCATGTGCCGCCTCGACGATGCGGTCAGCATGCTGGTTGAACATCTCGAAGAAATTGCCTTCACGCGGCAACAGCTTGCCAAAGAACATGGCTTGCTTATGGGAATGGGTCAGGACGATGACGGTTTTTGAACTGCGCAAAGTTTAACCGGGCCGGTGCCGCCGGCAGCCCCAGGTCCACGCAAAAGAAGGTAGATCGGTGCGCCTGGTCCGAAATGACCCATTGGCCTATCAAGTAGTGTGCTCAAGAGGCGCCAGGGGAATCCCGAACAGCAGAAAGGCCCCTCAATCAGAACCGAGGGGCTTTTCGGGTTGGCGATGCGACCGAGGTCGTCACCGCCTGTTTGGCATCAGGCCGTCACCCTGTCGGCCTGATCGGTGTAGTCCTTGATCTGGTCGAAGTTCAAGTATTGGTACACCTTGCTGCTGGCCGCCGTGAGTACACCCATGTCGGTCATGTACTCCGCTTTGGTCGGAATCCGGCCCAGCTTGGCGCAAATCGCCGCGAGCTCAGCGCTGCCGAGGTACACATTGCTGTTCTTGCCCAAGCGGTTGGGGAAGTTACGCGTGCTGGTGGACATCACCGTAGCGCCTTCCTTCACCTGCGCCTGGTTGCCCATGCACAGGCTGCAGCCGGGCATTTCCATGCGCGCGCCAGCCGCGCCCAAGACACCGTAGTGGCCCTCATCGCTGAGCTGCTTGGCATCCATTTTGGTTGGTGGCGCCATCCACAACTTGACCGGAATGTCGCGCTTGTCTTCCAACAGCTTGGACGCGGCGCGGAAGTGACCGATGTTGGTCATGCAACTGCCAATGAACACCTCATCGATCTTGGCGCCGGCCACATCACCCAGTGTCTTCACATCGTCGGGGTCATTTGGGCAGGCCACGATCGGCTCATGCACATCGGCCAGATCAATGTCGATCACCGCCGCATACTCGGCATCCGCGTCGGCCTTCAACAACTGGGGATCGGCCAGCCAGGCTTGCATCGCCTGGATGCGCCGCCCGATGGTTCGCGCGTCGGCATACCCGGTGGAAATCATCCACTTGAGCATGGTGATGTTGCTGTTGATGTACTCCATGATGGGCGCCTTATCCAGGTGCACCGTGCAACCTGCCGCCGAACGCTCCGCCGACGCGTCGCTCAACTCGAACGCTTGCTCAACCTTCAGATCGGGCAGGCCCTCGATCTCCAGAATCCGCCCCGAGAAGATGTTCTTCTTGCCCTGCTTGGACACCGTCAACAAGCCTGCCCGAATGGCATACAAGGGAATGGCATTGACCAGATCTCGCAGGGTCACGCCCGGCTGCAACTGCCCTTTGAAGCGCACCAGCACGCTCTCGGGCATGTCCAGCGGCATGACGCCGGTGGCCGCACCAAACGCCACCAGGCCAGAGCCGGCCGGGAAACTGATGCCGATCGGAAAGCGCGTGTGGCTATCGCCGCCGGTGCCCACGGTGTCCGGCAACAGCATGCGATTGAGCCAACTGTGAATGATGCCGTCGCCCGGGCGCAGACTGACACCGCCGCGCGTGCTGATGAAATCCGGCAACTCATGGTGCATCTTGACATCGACCGGCTTGGGGTAAGCCGCCGTATGGCAAAACGATTGCATCACGAGGTCGGCGCTGAAGCCCAAGCAAGCGAGGTCTTTGAGCTCATCGCGGGTCATCGGCCCGGTGGTGTCCTGCGAGCCGACGCTGGTCATCTTGGGTTCGCAGTAGGTGCCCGGGCGCACGCCCTTGCCCTCTGGCAAGCCACAAGCACGCCCGACCATCTTCTGGGCGAGGGTGAATCCCTTGCCGGTATCGGCAGGGTTGACCGGCAGGCGGAACAGGGTCGACGCCGGCAGGCCGAGCGCCTCGCGTGCCTTGGCCGTCAGGCCACGACCGATGATGAGTGGAATGCGCCCACCCGCACGCACCTCGTCAAACAACACGTCACTCTTGACCTTGAACTCGGCGATGACCTTGCCATCCTTGAGCGCCTTGCCCTCGTACGGACGCAGTTCGACCACGTCGCCCATGGCCATCTGGCTGACATCGAGCTCAATCGGCAAGGCGCCCGAGTCTTCCATGGTGTTATAGAAAATGGGTGCGATCTTGCCGCCCAGACAAACGCCCCCAAAACGCTTGTTGGGGACGAACGGGATATCCTCGCCGGTGAACCAGAGCACCGAGTTGGTCGCCGACTTGCGGCTAGATCCGGTTCCCACGACGTCTCCCACGTAGGCCACCAGATTGCCGCGCGCGCGCAAGTCCTCGATGAACTTGACCGGGCCGCGCTTGCCATCCTCTTCAGGCGTCAGCCCCGGCCGCGCGTTCTTGTGCATGGCCAGCGCGTGCAAGGGGATGTCGGGCCGGCTCCAAGCGTCCGGCGCCGGTGACAGGTCGTCGGTGTTGATCTCGCCCGCCACCTTGAAGATGCTGACGGCAATGCTCTGCGGCACCTCTGGCCGGCTGGTGAACCACTCAGCGTCGGCCCAGCTTTGCAGCACGGCCCGGGCATTGGCGTTGCCCTTGTCAGCCTTTTCCTTGACGTCATGAAACTGATCGAATATCAACAGAGTCTTCTTCAGCCCATTGGCCGCAATGCTACCCACCAGCGCGTCATCAAGCAAATCAACCATCGGACTGATGTTGTAGCCCCCGAGCATGGTACCCAGCAATTCGGTGGCCTTCTCGCGACTGAGCAATAGGCACTTCTCGCTTCCATGCGCCACGGCAGCCAAGTAGGATGCCTTGACTTTGGCCGCGTCGTCCACACCGGCGGGCACACGATGGGTGATCAACTCCACCAAAACCTGCTCTTCGCCCGCAGGCGGGGCCTTGAGTAATTCGATCAGTTCACTTGTCTGTTTCGCAGTCAGCGGTAATGGGGGAATGCCGAGGGCGGCGCGTTCAGCCACATGGGCACGGTAGGCTTGCAACATGAAAGACTCCTTCATTTCAAAAAACGGCGTCGACACCCCGATTGCAGCGTCGACGAAACTACTTACTTCGCAGTCGACCCAACTGCCTGGCTCGCCGCAGTCGCCGCCGCGTTGGCCGGTTGGGCATCCAGAACGCTGGGCGCCGGATTGCGATTCAAGGACTCGGCCACAACGGCCTGATCAGCGCTGACGCAGCCGTCCGCCAAGCGTTGACCCAGTTTCTGATTCATCAACATCGATTTGTTCGCCAACTGCAACCAGAGTGCGCCGGCCTTGCGATCTTCCAGCCGAATCGCGCCGGTTGTGGTTTCCACCGGGAACATGCGGAACTTGAGGTTGCGCACCGTGACGTCGAAGTAACCTGGCGCCCGGGGGTCGGCCGCCAATGTCACGGACGTGCCGAGTTCACACGGCAGCCGACCGACCTGCACGCGCCGCGCAATATCAAGTTCAGCAGGCGACAAAGCCGCTTCCGCGGCACGCACGCCCGCCGCCATCTGGTTGGCCTGTGACTTCAATTCCTGCCGGCTCTTCGACGGTTTGACGGCCGTCTGTGCCGAGACAAACTGCGCTGCAACAATCAACAGAAACGCTGCGAGCTGGATCTTCATAGGGCTACTCCAAGACTGTGTTGTGAATCAGCGAAGAACTCGTCCACGCTGCCCGGTAGTTTGCACCCGGTCTTATGCGCGCGCTCTAGTACCTGCCAAAAGTACCGGTAACTGGCGCGGTCATGCAGTCGCCCATCAACCGCAACCGGAGCCCACTGCTGCGCCGCACCGGCCGTCACCACTCGGGCAGCCGTGTCGATCTCGTGCGGAGCCGGCGCCAACGCCGCGACAATGCCGCGTATCTGAGCCGGGTGAATGCTCCACATGCGGGCGTAGCCGAAGTTCCGCGCCTGACCAGCGGCGGCGCCGATCACGCCAGGATCACCCAGCTCGGTGACCACACAATGAGACGGCACTTTGCCATGGGCGTGGCAAGCAGAAGCAATCTCCAGCTTGGCACGCACCACCAACGGGTGATGAAACTGATCAAGGGTCGAGTGCCCACTCAGTGGATCAAAACGCATCGCACTGGAGGCAATCGCCCCGCCATGCGACGACACAAAATCCATCAAACCAAAACTGAGTGACTGAATGCGTGGATGCGCGGCGATATCAAAGGCACGATGCACCGCTGCCGCGGATTCAATCAACGCATGCAGGGGAATGAACGCGGCACCGTGACCGGGCCCTAGCGCCTGGTCAATGGACCAGGCGGCGCGCACTACGTCGGCCACGGTTTCGACTTTGGGAATCATCACATGGCACAAGGCGGAACCTGCCCGTCCGAGCAGAATTGCGATGTCCTGCTCGAATGCCGGATGATCCACCGGGTGCACCCGAACGGCAATGCGCGGAGACGGCAGGCCTGACGCCATCATGCTGGCACGCCTCGCCTGCAGCGCCAACTCAGCGACCATCTGCGCGTGTTCTGCCTCGCCGCCAACCGGTGCACCATCCTCGCAGTCCAGCGTGACGTCGAACACACAGGCGCCAAACTCCTCGGACAACTCGGCCTGAAGGGCCAAGCTTTTGCGCATCAGCAACTCGACACCGCTGTAATGGTCGCAGACCGGCAGAAACGCCGCGACCGCTTGGGCGCCCAAGAGCACCTCTCGCGGATGGGTCACGCGCCCCACGCTTGCCATTGCATGTGCGGCGCTGCCCCCCACGGGGGCCTTCGCGCCTTGGGGCGGCCCGGCGGCAAAAGATTGCGCCCCCACGCTTGCCATTGCATGTGCGGCGCTGCCCCCCACGGGGGCCTTCGCGCCTTGGGGCGGCCCGGCGGCGCTCATCACCTCTGTCGCTTACAGCAAATGGGCAACGCCTGCTTGCTCGTCCTGCAGCTCTTTAAGCGTCTTGTTGATGCAGGTCTGGCTGAACTCGTCGATCGCCAAGCCTTCAACCACCTTGTAGTGGCCACCTTCGCAGACCACGGGGAAGCCAAACATGGTGTCCTTGGGAATGCCGTACCAACCATCCGAGGGGATGCCCATGGTGACCCACTTGCCGTTAGTGCCCAGGGCCCAGTCGCGCATGTGATCGATGGCGGCATTGGCGGCCGACGCGGCGGATGACAGGCCACGCGCCTCGATGATGGCTGCACCGCGTTTGCCCACGGTAGGCAGGAACACGTTGGCATTCCAGTCCTGGTCGTTGATCATGTCCTTGACGCTGGCGCCGTCGATGGTCGCGAAGCGGTAGTCGGCGTACATCGTGGGCGAGTGGTTACCCCAGACGCACAGCTTCTGGATGTCGGCCACGGGTTTTCCAGTCTTGGCGGCGATCTGGCTGGCGGCGCGATTGTGATCCAGGCGCAGCATGGCGGTGAAGCTGCCACGCTTGAGGTCAGGCGCACTCTTCATGGCAATGTAGGCATTGGTGTTGGCGGGATTGCCGACCACCAGCACCTTGACATCGCGACTGGCCACGGCGTTCAGGGCCTTGCCCTGAGCGGTGAAAATCTGACCATTGATTGACAGCAACTCGGCGCGCTCCATGCCAGGGCCGCGTGGTCGGGAACCCACCAGCAGCGCGTAATCCGTGTCCTTGAACGCCGTCATGGCATCGGAATGGGCCTCCATGCCGGCCAGCAACGGGAACGCGCAGTCTTCCAGTTCCATCATCACCCCCTTGAGGCCCTTCTGCGCTTTCTCATCGGGGATCTCAAGCAACTGCAGGATGACGGGTTGGTCCTTGCCCAGCATTTCGCCAGAGGCGATGCGAAACAGCAAGGCGTAACCAATTTGACCAGCTGCGCCGGTGACGGCAACGCGGACGGGCTTTTTGCTCATGGTGGAGGCTCCAGAAAGGGTGTTGAAACGTGTTTGAAAGCCCGTCAAATTTGACTTTGACCGTGACTCGCTAAGTTCATTAATTTTACTCTGGAAAACCCTGAGTCGTCAATTTGTCTTATGTCTTATATAAGATATGATTCAACCATTCCCCAAGCCTGTGTGGGAGTCCACAAATCATGCCGCCTACGCCCAACTCCCCTGCTGACCATACCCCCGGCAATGCGGCGGAGACCATGCTGGCCAACGGGGCCGCAACCCCCGCATTCAGCCCGCTGTACCAGCAAATCAAAGGGCTGATCATGAACAGCCTGCAAGCCAGCGAATGGAAGCCGGGTGAAGCGATTCCCAGTGAGATGGAGTTGGCCGTGCGTTATCGCGTCAGCCAGGGCACGGTTCGCAAGGCCATTGATGAACTGGCGGCCGAGAACCTGGTGGTGCGTCGCCAAGGCAAAGGCACGTTCGTCGCGACCCACGCAGAGCGTCAGGTGCAATATCGCTTTCTCAAGCTATTTCCGGACCATGGAGACGCCAGTCGTGAGGGTCCCGCACAACGGCAAATCATCGACTGCAAGCGCCAGCGGGCTTCCGCAGAGGTGGCACGCGCGCTGAACCTGCGAACCGGCGATGCGGTGCTGCAGGTACGCAGGGTTCTGTCGTTTTCCGAAACACCTACCATTCTCGAAGATCTGTGGCTGCCGGGTGGCCCGTTCAAGGGTCTCACCGCTGAGCGCCTGTCGGATTACCTCGGCCCGATGTACGCGCTGTTTGAGACCGAATTCGGAGTCCGGATGGTTCGCGCTCAAGAAAAGCTTCGCGCCGTCCTGCCCGACGAGGTTCAGTGTGCGCTACTGAAAATCGCGCCGAATACCCCCCTGCTCAGCGTTGAGCGCATCGCCTTTACTTACAACGACCTCCCCATGGAATTGCGCCGTGGACTGTATGTAACCGATACGCACTACTATCGTAATGAGTTGAGCTAAATCAACCTCGCAAGCATGATGCAGCGCAAGGTTCCCCGTGTTGGTTTCTGAAACTCCCGCGTCAGCTTGCTGCGTTGCAATAGAATTTTGCCTTGGCCGTCCTGAACAATTACAAAGCCGTTACACCATGAAAGCCTTGATATGACCGAGCTATCGACCTCCAGTAGGCCCAAGCGGCCCGAGTTCCGCAACATCAACGCGTTCAAGGACCTTCCAAGCTACCGCTGGCCGCTGGCCTCCCTCGTCTCGGGGATGCACCGGATCAGCGGCCTCATCATGATCCTGCTGATGCCCTTCATCATCTGGATGTTTGACACGTCGATCAGTTCGGAGATTTCGTTTGCCCGGTTTACCTCTGCCTTTAATGCCGGTCTAGGCTTTGTTCCAGGATGGTTCATGAAACTGCTCGTCCTGGGGTTGATCTGGTCCTACCTTCACCACTTCTTCGCCGGTTTGCGCAACGTCTGGATGGAAACCACGCACTCCGCCAGCAAGGAATCGGGATCGAAATCAGCCTTGCTGACACTGACGCTCACCTTTGGCCTGACGGCCGTGCTTGGCGCCAAGCTGTTCGGCTTGTACTGAACTCCACGTATCTCGTGGATCGACAAGCCCTCACTTCATCTCATTAGGAATTAACCATGTCTGTCAACTATGGCTCCAAGCGTCTGGTGGTTGGTGCGCACTATGGCCTGCGAGACTGGCTCTCGCAAATGGTCACTGGCGTGCTGATGGCGCTGTTCACGTTGCTGGTGCTGGCTCAATTGATATTCACCAAGGGTGCGATTGGCTATGCCAAATGGGCAGGCATCTTCTCCAGCCAGTGGATGAAGGCACTGACCTTCGCCATGATCATCGCCCTGCTCTACCACGCCTGGGTTGGCATTCGCGAGATTCTGACCGACTACGCCAAACCCATGTCGGTTCGCCTGTCCTTGCAGGTGTTCTTCATCGTCTGGCTGGTCGGCTGTACCGGCTGGGCTATTCAAGTTCTATGGCGCGTGTGAACCCGCTACCTGTGAAGGCTGATATTTCATGACCTATTCCGTAACAAAAAGAAAATTCGACGTCGTCATCGTGGGCGCGGGCGGCTCCGGCATGCGTGCCTCCTTGCAGTTGTCACGCGCTGGCCTGAATGTGGCGGTGCTTTCCAAAGTGTTTCCGACCCGTTCGCACACCGTCGCCGCGCAAGGCGGCATCGGCGCCGCGTTGGGCAACATGAACGATGACAACTGGCACTATCACTTCTACGACACCATCAAGGGCTCGGATTGGCTGGGCGACCAGGATGCGATCGAGTTCATGTGCCGCGAAGCGCCCAATGTCGTATACGACCTGGAGCACATGGGCATGCCGTTTGACCGCAACCCCGACGGCACCATTTACCAGCGCCCCTTCGGTGGCCACACCGCCAACTACGGCGAAAAGGCCGTGGAACGCGCCTGCGCGGCGGCCGACCGCACGGGCCACGCGATGCTTCACACCCTGTACCAGCAGAACGTCAAACACAAGACCAGCTTCTTCGTCGAGTGGATGGCGCTGGACCTTGTCCGCGACGCGCAGGGGGATGTGGTCGGTGTGACCGCGCTGGAAATGGAGACCGGTGACTTCCACGTCCTTGAGGCCAAGACCGTGCTGCTGGCAACCGGCGGCGCGGGTCGCATTTTTGCCGCCTCCACCAATGCTTACATCAACACCGGTGACGGTCTGGGCATGGCGGCCCGGGCGGGCATTCCGCTGCAGGACATGGAGTTCTGGCAGTTTCATCCAACCGGCGTGGCCGGCGCAGGCGTGCTGCTGACTGAAGGTTGCCGGGGCGAAGGGGCTATTTTGCTCAACGGCAACGGCGAGCGTTTCATGGAGCGCTATGCCCCAACGCTGAAGGACCTGGCGCCCCGCGATTTCGTATCGCGATGCATGGACCAGGAGATCAAGGAAGGTCGCGGTTGTGGTCCCAAGAAGGATTACATACTGCTCAAGCTCGATCACCTCGGCGCCGACACGATTCACAAACGCCTGCCGTCGGTTTACGAAATCGGCGTGAACTTCGCAAACGTCGACATCACCCGCGAACCGATCCCCGTCGTACCGACCAACCACTATCAGATGGGCGGAATTCCGACCAATATCAATGGGCAGGTGGTTGTTCCGAAGAACGGCGTCAACGAACCCATCGGCGGCCTTTACGCCGTTGGCGAGTGCTCATGCGTAAGCGTTCATGGCGCGAATCGCCTGGGCACCAACTCACTGCTCGATCTGCTGGTGTTTGGTCGTGCGGCGGGCAATCACATTGTCGAGTTGGCTGGCAAGACCAAATCGCACAAGCCCCTGCCCGCCGATGCGGCCGACGCGTCGCTGGCCAGACTGGCACGCTTGGACGGCGATAGCGGCGGCGAATATTCCCAGAATGTTGCGGACGATATGCGGGCTGCCATGCAGCAACACGCGGGAGTGTTTCGAACTCAAGAGAGCATGGATGAAGGTGTCAAGAAGATTGCCCAGTTGCGCGAACGTGTCAAGAAGACAACGCTGGCTGACAAGTCCAAGATCTTCAACACCGCGCGCATCGAAGCGCTCGAAGTCGACAACATGATTGAAGTGGCACAAGCGACCATGGTTTCCGCAGCCGCGCGACATGAGTGCCGAGGCGCTCATATGGTGCGCGATTACGAGCGTCCGGCCGATGACGCGTCGACCCCGTTGGGTCGCGATGACGTCAACTGGCTGAAACACACCTTGTGGCACAGCGCCACCAATTCCCTCACGTACAAACCTGTCAACCTCAAGCCATTGACGGTTGAATCCGTACCGCCCAAAGTCCGTACTTTCTGAGACACCTGGAGCTCCCGTCATGGCAAAAAGAACTTTTCACATCTACCGTTACGACCCCGATAAGGACATCAAGCCCTACATGCAGGTAATCGACGTCAACGTCGATGAACACGACCGCATGCTGCTTGACGTGTTGATGAAACTCAAGGCAGTGGACCCGGCGATCTCCTATCGGCGCTCCTGCCGCGAGGGTGTGTGCGGCTCCGACGCCATGAACATTAACGGCAAGAACGGCCTGGCTTGCCTGACCAACATGTTGTCGCTGAAGGACCCGATCGTCCTCAAGCCACTGCCCGGCCTGCCGGTAATCCGCGACCTGATCGTGGACATGACCCAGTTCTTCAAGCAGTACGACTCGATCAAGCCCTATTTGATCAACGACACGATCCCGCCGGAGAAGGAGCGCCTTCAGAGCCCTGAGGAACGCGAAGTGCTCGACGGCCTGTACGAGTGCATCTTGTGTGCGAGCTGTTCGACGAGTTGCCCCAGCTTCTGGTGGAATCCGGACAAATTCGTGGGCCCGGCCGGTTTACTGCAGGCATACCGTTTCCTGGCCGACAGTCGCGATCAGGCCACGGGCGAGCGTCTGGATAACCTGGAAGATCCCTACCGCTTGTTCCGCTGCCACTCGATCATGAATTGTGTGGACGTGTGCCCCAAGGGACTCAATCCGACCCGGGCCATTGGCAAAATCAAAGAGATGATGGTTCGGCGAGCCGTCTAGAAACCATCGCAAGGCTAGCCCAGTGATTGACCGGTTGATCAATGAACGTGAACTGAGCAAGCTCAGATGGCGTTGCCGTCGCGGCCTGCTCGAGAACGACTTGTTCATCGAGCGGTTCTTCAGACGCTTCGACACGCGTCTGACGCTGCGGCAAGGCGAGGCGCTGGGTGTACTGATGGACCTCGGCGACAACGATTTGCTGGACTTGCACCTGTCGAGAAAGACGCTGTCGCAAATCAACCCGGACCTGAACCGCGCCGACGTTGTTGAAGTGTTGAGTATGTTGAAAGAAACCGCTGAAAGGCCCAAAAATGAAGCTAGCTGACAATAAAGCCACCCTGTCGTTCAGTAACGGCAGCCCCAGTGTCGATTTGCCTGTGTACCACGGTACTGTCGGCCCCGACGTAATTGACATACGCAAGCTGTACGCCCAGACCGGCATGTTCACTTATGACCCGGGATTCTTGTCGACGGCGTCATGCCAGTCGGCCATCACCTATATAGATGGCGACAAGGGCGAATTGCTGTACCGCGGTTATCCGATCGAGCAGTTGGCGACACAGTGCGACTACCTTGACACGTGCCACTTGTTACTGAAGGGCGAACTGCCCAAGGAACAGGAGCGCAAGGACTTCCACAAACTGATCATTAACCACACCATGGTTAACGAACAAATGCAGTTCTTCCTGCGTGGTTTCCGCCGCGATGCCCATCCGATGGCGGTGCTGACCGGCCTGGTGGGTGCCCTGTCGGCGTTCTACCATGACAGCACCGACATCAACAATCCGCAGCACCGCGACATCGCCGCGATTCGCCTGATCGCCAAGATGCCCACCCTGGTGGCGATGGCTTACAAGTACGGCATTGGTCAGCCTTACATGTACCCGCGCAATGACCTGAGTTACTCGGGCAACTTCCTGCGCATGATGTTTGGCACACCGTGCGAGGACTTCAAGGTCAACCCGGTGCTGGAACGCGCCCTGGACCGCATCTTCATCCTGCACGCCGACCACGAGCAAAACGCCTCCACCTCGACCGTCCGCCTATGCGGTTCGTCCGGCACCAACCCCTTTGCAGCCATTGCAGCCGGCGTGGCCTGCCTGTGGGGACCGGCCCACGGCGGCGCCAATGAAGCCTGCCTGAACATGCTCGAAGACATCCAACGCCAGGGCGGGGTTGCCAAGGTCGGCCAATTCATGGAGCAGGTCAAGGACAAGAACTCGGGCGTCAAGCTGATGGGTTTTGGCCACCGGGTCTACAAGAACTACGACCCGCGCGCCAAACTGATGCAGGAAACCTGCAACGAGGTGCTGGCCGAGTTGGGCCTTGAGAACGATCCCCTGTTCAAGCTCGCCAAACAGTTGGAGAAGATCGCCCTCGAAGATGATTACTTCGTGCAGCGCAAGCTCTACCCCAATGTGGACTTCTATTCCGGCATCGTGCAACGCGCCATTGGCATCCCCGTGAACCTGTTCACCGGCATCTTCGCACTGGCCCGCACGGTGGGCTGGATTGCCCAGCTCAACGAGATGATCAGTGATCCGGAATACAAGATCGGTCGCCCGCGCCAGTTATTCACGGGCGCCGTCAAGCGCGATGTCAAGCCGCTTGCGCAACGCTGATCCACATTGACCGCGAAGCCCGCCGGCTGGCACCACCGGCGGGCTTTTTGCTGGGCAAGCGTGGGCACGCCCTGCCCCGCATAAAATCAAGCCTCTCCAAGGAAATACTTACATGGGCCGCACCCTTTACGACAAGCTCTGGGACGAACACGTCGTCCACACGGAAGAAGACGGCACGGCGATTCTGTACATTGACCGCCATCTCGTGCATGAAGTCACCAGCCCGCAGGCATTTGAAGGTCTGCGTCAGGCCGGTCGAAAGGTGTGGCGCGTGAGCTCGATTGTGGCGACGGCCGACCACAACACACCCACCACCGGATGGGAGCTGGGCTACGACGGCATCACGGACCTCACCAGCAAGGAGCAAGTGCTGACGCTGGACCAGAACATGCGCGAGTTCGGTTCGGCGGCCTACTTTCCATTCCTGTCCAAGCGCCAGGGCATCGTGCACGTGATTGGCCCCGAAAACGGCGCCACCCTGCCCGGCATGACCGTGGTGTGTGGCGACTCCCACACCTCCACCCACGGCGCCTTTGGCGCGCTGGCACATGGCATTGGCACCAGCGAAGTCGAACACGTGATGGCAACCCAAACCCTGCTGGCCAAGAAAGCCAAGAACATGCTGGTGCGCGTTGAGGGCAACTTGCCGCGAGGCTGTGGCGGCAAGGACATTGTGTTGTCCATCATCGGCAAGATCGGCACCGCTGGCGGGACTGGCTACACGATTGAGTTCGGTGGCTCAGCCATTCGGGCCCTGAGCATGGAAGGTCGGATGACGGTTTGCAACATGGCGATCGAGGCCGGCGCGCGCGCGGGCCTGGTCGCCGTGGACGAGAAAACCATCGCCTACGTCAAGGGCCGTCCCCTGGCACCCGGCCACAGTACGGTCAGCGGCGATGCCGCGGCACTGGAATGGGACCAGGCGGTCAGCTATTGGCAGACCCTGCGCTCGGACGCTGACGCCCAGTTCGACGCCGTGGTTGAGATGGATGCCAGCGCGATCGTGCCCCAGGTGACCTGGGGAACCTCGCCCGAAATGGTGCTGGGCATCGACGCCCGCGTCCCCGACCCGGACAACGAGAAGGACGCCAACCAACGTGGGGCCATTGAGCGAGCGTTGGTCTACATGGGTCTGGAGCCCGGCAAGGCGCTGTCCGACCTGTATGTTGACAAGGTGTTCATCGGCTCCTGCACCAACAGCCGGATTGAAGACATGCGCGAAGCCGCGGCGGTGGTCAAGCGGCTAGGGCAAAAAGTGGCGAAGAACATCAAGCTCGCGATGGTGGTGCCCGGCTCCGGCCTGGTCAAAGAACAGGCCGAACGAGAAGGCCTGCACGAGATATTCAAGGCCGCCGGTTTCGAGTGGCGCGAACCCGGCTGCTCGATGTGCCTGGCGATGAACGCCGACCGGCTGGAACCCGGAGAGCGCTGCGCGTCAACCAGCAACCGCAACTTCGAAGGTCGCCAGGGTGCGGGCGGGCGCACGCATCTGGTGAGTCCCGCAATGGCTGCGGCGGCGGCCATCCATGGCCACTTCGTTGACGTCCGGAAGTTTGTTTGAGACAGTCTAGAGTTCTTGCGAGGCACCCTGCGCCACGCCGAAGCGCTATCCCCGTGTGATTAAAGAGGAGTACACCATGAAGACACTGACTGCCGTGATCGCGTCATCCCTGATTCTGCTTCTGTCGGGCTGCAACACCGTCAAGGGCGCTGGGCAGGACATTCAGAAGGTTGGCGAAAAGATTGAAGACGCCGCGAAGAAGAAGCAATAGACCGTCATGCAAAAGTTCACCCTGCTCAAAGGGCTGGTAGCCCCGATGGACCGCGAAAATGTTGACACGGACGCCATCATTCCAAAGCAGTTCCTGAAGTCCATTCGCAAGACTGGCTTCGGTCAGAACCTGTTCGACGAGTGGCGTTATCTGGACCCGGGATACCCCGGCCAAGACCCGGCAAGCCGCCGGCCAAATCCTGACTTCGTGCTCAATCTGCCGCGTTACCTGGGCGCCTCCATACTGTTGGCACGCAAGAACTTCGGCTGTGGCTCGTCACGTGAACATGCCCCCTGGGCCCTGGACCAGTTCGGCTTTCGCGCCATCGTCGCGCCCAGTTACGCGGACATCTTCTTCAACAACAGCTTCAAGAACGGGCTGCTCCCGATTGCCCTGACTGAGGCGCAGGTCGCCCAGTTGTTCGACGAAGCCGCGGCGTTTCCAGGTTATGCGCTCACCATCGATCTGGAGCGACAAGTGGTCGTCAAGCCAGATGGCGTCGAACTCGGATTCGACATTCAGCCCTTTCGCAAGTACTGCCTGCTAAACGGGCTGGACGACATTGGCCTGACCTTGCGTCACGCCAACAAGATTCGCGCCTTCGAAGCCGAAAGATTGGCACAGAAACCATGGCTGGCCCATACGCTGATTGCGTGAGCAGCTCCTACTTCAATAGCAAACCGCGTTCATCATGAAAATTGCAGTGTTGCCAGGTGACGGCATCGGCACCGAAATCGTTGCCGAGGCGGTCAAGGTCTTGCGCGCGCTCGATCTGGGTCTGGAGATGGAGTCGGCGCTGGTCGGTGGCGCGGCCTACGAAGCCCATGGCCATCCGCTACCCGAGACCACGCTCAAACTCGCCAAGGAAGCCGATGCGGTGCTGTTTGGCGCGGTCGGCGACTGGAAGTACGACAAGCTGGAGCGATCACTTCGCCCCGAGCAGGCGATATTGGGATTGCGCAAGAATCTGGGCCTGTTTGCCAACTTCCGGCCCGCGATCTGTTATGAACAACTGGTCGATGCCTCCAGCCTCAAACCCGAACTGATCGCCGGACTGGACATCCTGATCATTCGCGAACTGACCGGTGACATCTATTTTGGTCAGCCCCGTGGGCGGCGCACGGCGGTCGATGGCCATTTCCCCGGCAGCGAAGAAGCCTTCGACACGATGCGCTATTCACGCCCGGAAATTGAACGTATCGCCCATGTGGCGTTTCAGGCGGCACGCAAGCGCAACAAGCGCGTCACCAGTGTCGACAAGGCCAATGTGCTAGAGACGTTCCAGTTCTGGAAGGACGTCGTCACCGAGGTCTCGACGCAGTACCCGGACGTGGCGCTCGACCACATGTACGTGGACAACGCGGCCATGCAGTTGGTCAAGGCGCCCAAGAAGTTCGACGTGGTGGTCACCGGCAACATGTTCGGCGACATCCTCAGCGACGAGGCCGCCATGCTCACCGGCTCCATCGGCATGTTGCCCTCGGCCAGCTTGAATGCCGCCAACCAGGGCCTGTACGAGCCCAGCCACGGCAGCGCGCCCGACATCGCCGGCCAAGGCATTGCCAACCCACTGGCCACCATCCTCAGCGCCGCCATGATGCTGCGCTTCAGCCTGAACCAGGCCGAGCAAGCCGACCGAATCGAGGCTGCGGTGAAAACGGTCTTGTCGCAAGGCCTGCGTACCGCTGACATTTTCAGCACCGGTACCACCCGCGTGAGCACCCGCGAAATGGGCGACGCCGTTGTCAGGTCTCTGAAATAGTTTCGAATACAATCGCCCGATGCCGTGCAACATGTCCTTCCCAAGCGCTCTGGGCCGCCCTTCGGGCTGCCTGGCTTCGGACATGCACGCGACGGCGGCTCCCGCCGCCATCAAAACGACGACCATTACTGGCTGACACAGCCCGGTTCGTCGCGCCCCTACCCCGGCCAGACGAGCCGGGCAGATGAAATTCCTTAGTTTCAATATCTGAAAGGGCAATGCGATGAAGACTGGAAATCTGGTAGGTTTGGTGGGCTGGCGCGGCATGGTCGGCTCGGTTCTCATGGACCGCATGGCGGCCGAGCGGGACTTTGACCTGATCGAGCCCGTCTTCTTCTCAACGTCCAATGCGGGCGGCCAGGCGCCACCCCAAGCCAAGAACGAATCGACGCTGCAGGATGCCTTCAACATCGACGCGCTGCGCAAGTGCGACATCGTCATCAGCGCCCAGGGCGGCGACTACACCACCGAAGTGTTTCCCAAGCTGCGTGCTGCGGGTTGGAACGGGCATTGGATCGACGCGGCCTCGACACTACGCATGAAGGATGACGCGGTCATCATTCTTGATCCCGTGAATCTGCCGGTCATCAAGAATGCGCTGCAACACGGGGGCAAGAACTGGATTGGCGGCAACTGCACGGTGAGTTGCATGCTGATGGGCGTGGGCGCGCTCTACAAGGCCGGACTGGTGGAGTGGATGAGCACCCAGACCTACCAGGCCGCCTCGGGCGGCGGCGCGCAGCACATGCGCGAGCTACTCACCCAGTACGGGACACTCAACGCGGAAGTGAAGGCACTGCTGGATGACCCCAGGAGCGCGATCCTGGAAATTGATCGCAAGGTGATTGCCAAGCAACGCAGCCTGAGCCAGGCAGAGACGGCCAACTTCGGCGTACCACTAGGCGGCAGCCTGATTCCCTGGATCGACAAAGATCTTGGACTGGGCAAGCAACCCGACGAAGCCGGTTGGGGCGTCAGCCGTGAGGAATGGAAGGGCATGGCCGAGACCAACAAGATCCTAGGGCTCGGCGAGTCATTTGGTTCGCGCCCCATTCCGGTCGACGGGTTCTGCGTGCGCGTCGGCGCCATGCGCTGCCACAGCCAGGCGTTGACCTTCAAGCTCAAAAAGAACGTGCCGGTCGAGGACATCGAAGCCATGATCGCCGCCGACAATGAATGGGTAAGCGTAGTGCCCAACACTCGCGAAGCCACCATTCACAACCTGACGCCGGTGGCCGTCACGGGCACCCTTGGCATCCCGGTCGGTCGCGTTCGCAAGCTGGCCATGGGAGCGGACTACGTCGGCGCATTCACTATCGGCGACCAGTTGCTGTGGGGCGCCGCAGAACCGCTTCGCCGCATGATGCGGATTCTTCTGAACGCCTGATCCACCGCTCAATTGGGGGCGACTCAAGCGCCGCAAGCGCGCCGGGTCGTTGTCGTTTGGCAACAATCGATCCAGCACTCGGACCCCTCACCGGTCGCCTTTCAAAGTTAAAAGCTTTCTTAGCTTGTCAGGCTAAAACATTGATGTTATGGTACTTTTTAAGTTTTGAACGCTAGCAGCCTGTCGGGCGTTTGCTCGCATAATCAGACCACATAAACAGTAGCCCGATCATCGGAGTCACAAATTGATTGCTAAGTCACAACGTTGGCAGAAGACCGCTATGGCGGCTGCAACCGCGGCGGTTTTCGGCCTTTGGGCTACAAACTCCATCGCCTTGTCATTGGGCCGAATCACTGTTCAATCGTCGATCGGCGAGCCGCTGCGGGCTGAAATCGAAATTCCGGAGATCAATGCCGAGGAAGCGTCGACCCTGAAAGCCACGGTGGCCTCTCCAGAGGCGTTTCGCGCGGCCGGCCTCGAATACAACGCGGCGATGTCCAGCTTGCAAGTGTCCATGCAGCGACGTCCGGATGGGCGAGCGTTCATCCGACTCAGCAGTGACCGCACGATCAATGAGCCTTTTGTCGACATGATTATCGAAGCCAGTTGGGCTTCAGGACGCATTGTGCGGGACTACACAATGCTGTTCGATCCGCCGAACCTGCGCGCCGCCGCACCGGCGACTCAAACCCCTGCGCAACTATCGCCCGCTGCGACGGCAACGCCACGGCCTCAGCCGCCCGTTGCGGCAACCGCCAGTCCCACCGAGGTGCGCAAGCCTTCGGTCAGACCCGCGCCGACCGCCCCGACCAAAACCACGCCCGATGGTGAGCGTCAAGTCAAGGTCAAGGTTGGCGACACCGCCAGCAAAATCGCTGCAGCCACCAAACCAGCCAATGTCTCGCTGGACCAGATGCTGGTCGCACTGCTGCGCGCAAATCCAGACGCTTTCATAGGCGCGAACATCAATCGGATGAAGGCTGGCGCGGTCTTGGACGTACCCAATGCCGAGCAGGCGGGCGCCACCCCTTCGCACGAAGCAAGCCAGATGATTGTGGCCCAGAGCAAGGATTTCAACGACTTCCGACGCAAGTTGGCGGGCGACGCACCCACGGCCACGGTCGCCGCCGCGGATCGCAAGGCAACTGGCACGGTGCAGGCCAAAGTCGAGGACAAGAAACCGGGCACGGCGGCGCCCGACAAGTTGACCCTTTCCAAGGGTGCCGTCCAAGGCAAACCGAGTGAAGTCCAGATCGCCATGGATCGCAGTGCGAAAGAAGCCGCAAGCCGGGCTGCGGAGCTATCCAAGAACATCGCAGAACTGGGCAAGATCGGCGCCACATCCAAACCCGTTGCACCAGCGGCGCCCGCCAGCCCCGCCAAGGCAACGGTCGCTCCAACCGTGCCCGTCGCTGCTCCGGTTCTGACGGCCAGTGCGCCGACGCCGGTTGCTCCACCGGCTGCAGCCGCTCCTGTTCCTGCCCCTGCTGCATCGGTCGCGCCGGCCGCTGCGCCGGTGCCCGCGCCAGCCCCAGCGGCGTCAGCGGCCATGCCCGCGCCCGCTGCTTCGGTACCAGTCAAACGTGCGGTCGCCCCTGCGCCCCCACCGCCCGAACCCGATGTGATAGATGGCTTGCTTGATAACCCGCTGGCGCCTGCAGGTGCAGTCGGTCTGATCGCCTTGCTGGCCGGATTTGGCTTCTATCGCATGCGCCAACGCAAGAAGGCGTCGCAGGTCGACAGCGCGTTCCTGGAAAGCCGCCTGCAACCCGATTCGTTCTTTGGTACCAGCGGCGGACAGCGCGTCGACACGAACGACAGCGCCGCCACTGGTTCGTCGATGGTCTACTCGCCCAGCCAGCTTGACGCTGCGGACGACGTGGATCCGGTAGCCGAGGCTGATGTCTATTTGGCGTACGGACGCGACTTGCAGGCAGAGGAAATCCTCAAGGAGGCACTTCGGACCAATTCCAGTCGCATTGCCATTCACCAGAAACTCCTTGAGATCTACGCGAAACGGCGCGACACAAAGGGCTTTGAGGGTGTGGCTGGTCAGGCTTACAAACTCACCGGCGGCGACGGCGCCGATTGGGCCCGTATTTGTGAGTTGGGCCTGAGCATCGATCCGACAAACGGGCTCTACCAGCCAGGTGGTCAGCCCAGCGGGCTGGACAACCTCTCCTCTCGCCCGGCTCCACTGGAGCCTGCCTACAGCGCGTCTGACAACACCATGCCGGTTGCCTCGGCTCCCGGCGCGACCATGGATCTGGACCTGGATCTTGATTTCTCGCTCGACGACGAACCCGCCAGCGCCTTTTCGCCAGCAACCTCGTCCAATGCTACGGATCCCACGGTGAGCATGCGCGCAGCCAGCGTGGCAACGGTGCCGCTGTACATGCAGTCCGACGCCGACGCGACCGCCAAACTCCCGAGCAGCGCAGACTTTTCACTGCCCGATCTGGAGATGCCCAACAACGAGCTGACCCTGTCGAGTGCCGATGCAGAGGACTTCAAGGCCCAGGCAGCCACAAGCTTTGGCATGACCACGCCCGTGCCCTTGCCGGCAGCCACACTGCAGCCTGCCGCAGCGACTTCCGACGCAGGCATGCTGGAGTTTGACCTGGAGTCGCTGTCGCTCGATCTTGGTGGGGACACCGAGCAACCCGTCATTGCGCAGGCGCCAGCCACCAGCGAGGATCCGTTGGCGACCAAGCTCGCCCTGGCTGAAGAGTTCAGCGCCATCGGCGACGCAGACGGCGCACGTGCGCTGATCGAAGAAGTCATCGAAGAGGCTTCCGGCGACATGAAAGCCAAGGCGCAGCGCGCCCTGAGCAACCTGTAATGGGCATCGCGGTCACGATCCAGTCGTGACTGCGGCGTGAGTTCGCCGTGAGGTTGGCCCTCGCAGTCAGCTACAACGGACAGCCCTACCAAGGCTGGCAAAGCCAGGCGTCCGGTCAGACAGTTCAGGACAAGCTTGAAATTGCCTTGAGCAAGTTCGCCGCGACGCGAATTTCGACCCTGTGCTGTGGCCGCACCGACGCCGGTGTACATGGTGTGATGCAAGTGATTCACTTCGACACCGACGTGCAACGGCCCGCCCACGCGTGGGTGCGCGGCCCCAACGCACTGCTGCCTCGGGACATCGCCGTGCAGTGGGCCAGACAGGTGCCAGCCGAATTCCACTGCCGAGCCAGTGCCCTGTCGCGACGCTACGCCTATGCCTTGCTCGAGTCACCCGTACGGCCCAGCTTCGAAGCGGGCACAGTGGGCTGGTCTTGCAGGCCACTGGACATCAACGCCATGCAGCAAGCCGCGAAGCGACTCATCGGTGAGCACGACTTCAGCTCATTTCGCGCTTCGGCCTGCCAGGCCCTGTCGCCCGTCAAGAGTCTTCACCATATCAACATCTCGCGGCGCGGGGCGTATTGGCGATTCGAGTTTGAAGCCAATGCGTTCTTGCACCACATGATTCGCAACATCATGGGATGCCTGGTCTACATCGGTCAAGGCCGCCAGTCGCCAGAGTGGATGACTGAGGTGCTGCTGGCGCATGACCGAAGAGCGGCGGCGCCAACTTTCTCACCGGATGGCCTGTACTTTCTGGGACCACGCTATGCCGCGCACTGGGGCCTGCCAGAGCAGACGTGTGGCTATGATGGCTTGCCATGATGAACAATGCCCCCACGCTTGCGACTTCGTCTGCTGCGCTGCCCCCCGAGGGGGCGCAATCCGCCTTGGGGCGGCCCAGCGGCGGATTGGTTGCCCCCACGCTTGCGACTTCGTCTGCTGTGCTGCCCCCCGAGGGGGCGCAATCCGCCTTGGGGCGGCCCAGCGGCGGATTTTCCGCGCTTGCGCGTACCCGCATCAAGATCTGCGGCCTGACACGTGAGCAAGACGTCGATGCCGCGGTTGCCGCTGGCGTGGACGCCATCGGTTTTGTCTTGTATCCCAGGAGCCTTCGTTGCGTGACACCTGAACGCGCCCGCGAACTTAGCCGGCGCCTGCCACCCTTTGTCACACCCGTGCTGCTGGTGGTCAACCAGCCTGCCCAACAAACCATCGATGCCTGCACACTGATCCCCAACGCAGTGGTGCAATTCCATGGCGACGAATCACCCGAGGACTGCCTCCAGGCCACACGCGGCGGCGCTCGCCCCTATCTGCGTGCCGCCCGCATTCCCTTGGGCGAAGCAGGTGGCGGCTTCGACCTCGTAAAATACGTCCACGAATATTCAAACGCCCAAGCCATTCTGCTCGACGCCCATGTCGACGGTTATGGTGGCGCAGGCAAGGTTTTCAATTGGTCACTTCTTCCAGCAAACGTCAACGCTCACCTCGTCTTGAGTGGTGGACTCACTGCTGCAAATGTGCTTGGCGGCATTCTCCAGGTTCGGCCACGGTGTCTATCGCTGGCCGTTGATGTAAGTTCGGGCGTCGAGGTGTCTGGTCCAGGCAACCAGGGCCTCAAGGACCCCGAAAAAATCAATCAATTCGTCGCCGCCGTGCGTGCGGCAGACAAGCAACTTGAAGAATTAGTCCATGTCACTCCACGGGAATTACCAACAACCTGACCCAAGCGGTCACTTTGGCATCTACGGCGGCAGTTTTGTCTCGGAGACCCTGACCCACGCCATCACCGAACTCAAGGCCGCCTACGCCAAGTATCAGCACGACCCGGCCTTCGTCGCTGAATTCAAGTACGAACTGGCGCACTTTGTGGGCCGCCCTTCCCCCGTCTACCATGCCGCGCGCATGAGCCGCGAGCAGGGGGGCGCCCAGATCTTCCTTAAACGCGAAGACCTCAATCACACCGGCGCACACAAGGTCAATAACACCATTGGCCAGGCCATGCTGGCCCGACGCATGGGCAAACCACGCATCATTGCCGAGACCGGCGCGGGCCAGCACGGTGTCGCCACGGCGACCATCTGCGCCCGCTATGGGCTTGAATGCGTGGTCTACATGGGCAGCGAAGACATCAAGCGCCAAAGCCCCAATGTGTACCGCATGAAACTGCTGGGCGCGACCGTGGTGCCTGTGGAAAGCGGCAGCAGGACGCTCAAAGACGCTCTTAACGAAGCGATGCGCGACTGGGTTGCCAACGTGGACAACACCTTCTACATCATCGGCACCGTCGCGGGGCCGCATCCCTACCCCATGATGGTGCGCGACTTCCAGAGCGTGATCGGCCAGGAATGCCTGCTGCAATTGCCTGCGATGCTGCAGGCGCAGGGTTGCCGCAACAGTCAGCCCGATGCCGTGGTGGCCTGCGTCGGTGGCGGCAGCAACGCCATGGGTATTTTTTACCCCTACATTGACCACCAGGACACACGCCTGATCGGCGTGGAAGCCGCGGGCGAAGGCATTGACAGCGGCAAGCACAGCGCCTCACTGCAGCGCGGCAGCCCCGGCGTGTTGCACGGCAATCGCACCTATGTACTGCAGGATGACAACGGCCAGATCACCGAAACCCATAGCATCAGTGCCGGACTGGATTACCCTGGGGTCGGACCGGAACACGCCTTTCTGAAGGACATCGGTCGCGCCGAGTATGTGGGCATCACCGATAGCGAAGCCCTGGCGGCTTTTCACTACCTGTGCCGGACCGAAGGCATCATCCCCGCCCTGGAGTCCAGCCACGCGGTGGCCCATGCCATGAAACTCGCCAAGAGCATGTCCAAGGATCAATCGATTCTGGTCAATCTTTCCGGGCGCGGCGACAAGGACATCGGCACGGTTGCCGACCTGAGCGGCGCCGACTTCTTCTGTCGCCCAAGTTGCCAGGGCCAGTCAGTAAAGGGTGATGCCGCCAGCAAGCAACAAACCATCAAGGCGGTGAAATGAGCCGCATCGCATCCACCTTCTCAGCACTCAAGACACAGGGACGCAAGGCCCTGATTCCCTATGTGACGGCCGGCTTTCCCTTTGTCGACATCACGCCCGAATTAATGCACGGCATGGTGGCGGCCGGAGCTGACGTTATCGAACTCGGCGTGCCCTTCTCGGACCCCAGCGCCGACGGCCCGGTGATCCAGCGCGCCGGGGACAAGGCGCTGGGCTTTGGTGTTGGCATGAGCCACGTGCTGGCCATGGTGAGGGAGTTTCGCGCGAACGACGCCACCACGCCGGTCGTGCTGATGGGCTACGCCAACCCGATTGAGCGCTACAACCAGCGGCGCGCGTCCCACGACGGCCAAAGTGCCTTCGTGCGCGATGCCGCTACGGCCGGTGTGGATGGTGTGCTGGTCGTCGACTACCCGCCTGAAGAATGCGAAGGTTTTGCCGCTGAGCTCAGAACCGCGGGGCTGGACTTGATCTTTCTGCTCGCCCCGACCAGTACCGACGAACGAATGGAACTGGTCCAGCGCGTCGCCAGTGGCTATGTGTACTATGTCTCGCTCAAAGGGGTCACCGGCTCAGGCACGCTCAACACCGCTTCGGTCGAGGCCATGTTGCCGCGCATCCGCCAGCACGTGAGCCTACCCGTCGGCGTGGGCTTTGGCATACGCGATGCGGCCACCGCCCGCACCATCGGCGCTGTCGCCGATGCGGTCGTCATCGGAAGCCGCCTGATTGAGCTCATTGAGGACCAGCCCCGGTCCGAGGTGGTCCGGGTGGCGGGCGACTTCCTGCGAAATATCCGCGCAGCTTTGGATTCATAATGCACCCCTGAACGCAAACTTGGCGTGACGCGCCGGGGCGGTAAGCGACAAGCTCCCCGGCCGGCAACCAGATTGAAACCTTGCGGGACAGGTCGTTAGCGCTGTCCCCGACAAATTAAGGAACGCACATGTCCTGGCTTGAAAAACTGCTTCCCCCGAGAATCCAGCAAACCAATGTTGCTGACCGGCGTAGCGTGCCTGAAGGTCTGTGGATCAAGTGCCCAAGTTGCGAAACGGTCCTCTACAAGACCGACCTGGAACAGAACCAGAACGTCTGCCCCAGTTGCAGCCACCACCACCGCATCGGCGCGCGGGAGCGGCTCAACGTGTTCCTGGACAACGAGGGCCGCTTCGAGATTGGCCAGGAAGTGCTGCCGGTGGATGCACTCAAGTTCAAGGACAGCCGCAAATACCCGGAGCGCCTCAAAGAGGCCATGGACAATACTGGCGAGACCGACGCGCTGGTCGTGATGGGTGGCGCCGTGCACAGCATCAGCGTAGTGGCCGCCTGCTTTGAGTTCGAGTTCATGGGCGGCAGCATGGGCTCCGTGGTCGGCGAGCGCTTCGTGCGAGGCGTGCACACCGCCATCGAACAAAAGGTTCCCTTCATTTGCTTTACCTCCACCGGTGGTGCACGCATGCAGGAGGGGCTTCTGAGCCTGATGCAAATGGCCAAGACCAACGCGGCCCTTACCCGGCTGGCCAAGAAGGGCCTGCCGTATATCAGTGTGCTGACCGACCCGACCATGGGTGGTGTAAGTGCCGGATTCGCGTTTTTGGGTGACGTGGTGATCGCCGAACCGAAGGCCCTGATTGGCTTTGCCGGGCCCCGCGTGATCGAGTCCACCGTGCGGGTGACACTCCCCGAGGGGTTTCAGCGCGCCGAGTTTCTGCAGACCAAAGGCGCGATCGACTTCATCTGCGACCGCCGTGAACTGCGCAAGACTATCGCCAACACGCTGTCCATGCTGCTTCGCCAACCGGCCGACGCAGTAGCCTAATTGCGTCGCCTGGCCCGGCTTGGGCTGTCGCAGCGGTCAGCGCAGCAGCACCAGCACGGCGCCTTGCAGGTGTCCCAACATGATGGACATGATCTGCAGCAGGACCAGCAACACCAGCGGCGACAAATCGATACCACCCACCAGTGGAAGCAGCCGCCGTATCGGCCTGAGGGCAGGCGCGACCAAGCGCTCCACGATATCCGTCATCATCGAGCCCGTTGGCACCCATGAGAGCACGGCATAGACGATCACCAGCACACTGAGGCCGGTGACGGCCAGCCTCAGCAGCCCGAAGGCAGCGAGCACCGGCACTGACGCCAACCCGCCGCTGGCTCCCGTCAGCAGCCAGAGAAAAAAGAACTGGAGCAATTCGAGCACAAAGGCAGCAACCAGGCTGGAGGTATCCATGGCGCCAATGGCCGGAATCACGCGCCGCAGCGGCAACACGAGCCAGTCGGTCAATGCAAAGACGAACCGCCCCAAAGGGTTGCCCGAGCGCGCCGACATCGGGATGCGCTGGAATTGCATGTACAGCCGCAGCAAGCATGTACCGGCGAGCAAGCCAATCACAACTTCCAGCAGCAGGGAGACGATTTGGTAGAGCATGGCTTCTCTTGAGTTAGACCTGATGATAGCGGGCGCTTCGCGGTCCATTTGACGCCCCCCGTCGGCATGCGATCGCGGCGCGCGCCACGATCATCCATCGAGCCGTCGCCAGCCTACTAAAATCAACGGTTCCGCCGATTCCGGCGGCGCCATCGCTGCTCACCACCACCTGCATCCCATGTCTGAACACACCACCGCCCCCGCCCCCCAGGACGAGAACCAACTGATCGCTGAACGCCGCGAAAAGCTCAAAGCCATCCGCCAGCAGCAGAGCGAAGGCAAAGGTGTGGCCTTCCCCAATGATTTCAAGCCCTCCGACCACGCGGCAGACCTGTTTGCGGCCCACGCCGGCCAAACACCCGAGGGCTTGCTCGAACAGGGTAGCGTCGCCAAGGTAGCCGGTCGCATGATGCTCAAGCGCGTGATGGGCAAGGCCAGCTTTGCCACGTTGCAGGACAGCAGTGGGCGAATCCAGATCTACGTCAAGGGTGAAGACGTTGGGTCCGAGACCTATGCCAGCTTCAAGCACTGGGACCTGGGCGACATCGTGGCCGCCGAAGGCAAGGTTTTCAAGACCAAGACGGGCGAGTTGTCCATTCACGCCAGCAGCATTCGCCTGCTCACCAAGAGCCTGCGCCCCATGCCCGACAAGTTTCACGGCATGAACGACCAGGAAGTGAAGTACCGCCAGCGGTATGTCGACCTGATGACCGACGAGAACGCGCGCAAACGCTTCATGGCACGCAGCAAGGCTGTCAGCGGCATTCGCGAGTTCATGGTGGCGCACGACTTCCTGGAGGTCGAAACTCCGATGCTGCACCCGATTCCGGGCGGTGCCAACGCCAAGCCCTTCAGCACGCACCACAACGCGCTGGACCAGCAGATGTTCCTGCGCATTGCGCCAGAGCTGTATTTGAAGCGCCTGCTGGTCGGCGGCTTCGAGCGGGTGTTCGAGATCAATCGCAATTTCCGCAATGAAGGCATCTCGGTGCGCCACAACCCCGAGTTCACCATGATGGAGTTCTACGCGGCCTACTGGGACTACCAGGACCTGATGACCTTCACCGAGGCATTGATCCGCGACTGCGCCCACAAGGCGGTGGACACGCTGCACCTGAGCTACGATGGCAAGCCGGTCGATTTGTCGAAGCCGTTCGAGCGGCTGACCATTCGCGAAGCCATCATCAAACACACCGAGGCCGGCGCGGCAATGGACGACGGCAGTGGCCTGCGCGTGGACAACCCGACTTGGCTGCACAATGCGCTGCGCAAGCTGGGCCTGACCGAGGCCAAACACCAACTCTCCACCCGCTCGCTGGCCAGCCTGCAGGTGATGTACTTTGAGGAGACGGTCGAGGACAAGTTGTGGCAACCGACTTTCATTTGCGAGCACCCGGTCGAGATTTCTCCTTTGGCGCGCGCCAGCGACCACAAGCCGGGCGTGACCGAACGCTTTGAGCTGTACATCACCGGTCGTGAGTTTGGCAATGGTTTCTCCGAACTGAACGACGCCGAGGAACAGGCGGCGCGCTTTCACGCCCAGGTGGCGGCGAAGGACAGCGGCGACGACGAAGCCATGTACTACGACCACGACTTCGTGCGCGCGCTGGAATACGGCATGCCGCCAGCCGGCGGCTGTGGCATTGGCATTGATCGCTTGATGATGCTACTGACCGACAGCCCCAGCATCCGCGACGTCATTCTGTTTCCGGCGTTGCGCCGTGAGTCCTGAGTCGCCATCGCGGCTCAAGTACCTGGCCGCTTATCCGGCCAATGTGCTGGCACAGGTCCAATCATTGATGGATCAAGGCCAACTGGGCAGCATGCTGCTGAAGAAGTACCGTTGCGCCCACTCGGTCCGCACCGACAAAGCGTTGTACGACTATGTTCAGGAGATCAAGGCGGCCAAGCTGCGCGGCAGCGAACCGCTGAACAAGGTGGCGTTTGACAGCAAATTGCACGTGATGGCGCACGCGCTGGGCACGCACACCACCGTGTCGCGGGTACAGGGCAGCCGACTCAAGGCCAAACGCGAGATCCGCGTTGCCACGCTGTTCAAGGACGCGCCGATCGAGTTCCTGCGCATGATCGCCGTGCATGAACTGGCGCACCTCAAGGAGCGCGCCCACGACAAAGCGTTCTACCAACTGTGTTGCCACATGGAGCCCGAGTACCATCAGATCGAGTTCGACTTGCGCCTGTACCTGACGCACCTGGACCTTGGCGGCACGCTCGACTGGCCGGCTGGTTCGCTGGCCAAGCCATCGCTGCCGGATTGACCACAGCCGCCTGCCGTGTTCTTCGCCGGAAAACTGCTCGCATGGATCACTCAGCCGCTGAGCTGGGTGATTGCCCTATTGGTATTGGCCATCATGAGTCGGCGACGGCGTCCGGTGTGGAGCCGCCGCTTCAACCTGGTGGCCCTGCTTTCGCTGTTGTCAATGGGTTGGCAACCCCTGCCGGACGCATTGCTGCGGTACCTGGAGCAACAACACGCCGCCATTGCGCCCGATGCCAAGCTCGGGCAATTCAAAGGCGTGATCGTGCTCGGCGGCGCGCTGGAATCAGCGCGTATTTGGGAAGACAATGGACAAGTTGCCCTCAATTCGGCGGCCGAACGGATGACAATGGCGGTCGTGCTGATGCGTCAAGATCCACGCCTGCTGATGCTGTTCTCGGGAGGCGAGGGCGATCTGGTCGGCTATGGGCCGTCCGAGGCCAATCGTGCAGCCGTTTTTTTTGACAGCCTCGGCGTGGCCAAGGACCGCATTCACTATGAATCCGCTTCGCGCACGACCCATGAAAATGCGGTGCTCAGCGCGTCAACGCCGGGAATCGACGCTACCCAACCGTGGCTGCTGCTGACGTCTGCCTCGCATATGCCACGCGCCATGGCGTCATATCAAAAGGCGGGATGGAATGTGACTGCGTACCCGGTGGACTTCCGCGCCGGTCTGCACACCCCGTGGTGGGAATACTCGCTGAGCCAAGGCGCCCAGCGCTGGCAATTGGCCCTGCACGAACTGGTCGGCTATATCGCCTACCGCATTGCTGGGCGCGTCTGAAGATGGATCGTGCGCAGTCAGGATTGCTGCGTGTTGGGAGTTGGCGCGATTTTCGCCGGCCCGGTGGCTGCATCGTCGGCTGATCGAGTGTCTTTGGTCCGAGCACCGCTCGATGACACCGCACACGCGCCGATGACCACCAGCGCCACGACCAGCAGATTGATAGCTATCAGCATGAATCCCTCCATATATTAAGCTGCATGTCAGACAGGCATATCCTGATCTGAGCATGTGTCCCGCCGATGACACCAGCGCACCTCACGCCGCCAACATGTCGCGCGCCAGGTATCAACTTGAGCATCACTCGGTCGCATCACTCGGCCCCAGTCAGGGCTCGCCAGCAACCGGCTGGATTTCGCCAGCCACGATGAGGAGAATACTAGTCGCGCCGGAGGCTGTCCGGCAAATATGCCCAGAGGCTATCGTGAAAAATTCACGCAACCGGCCTGCAATGTGGATCAGGGCGAGCCGAATCCACCACCGCCCGGAGTTTGGATCTCAAACACATCACCTGGCTGCATCTCAACCTGGGCAATGTGGCCGAGTTCTTCAGCCTGTCCACTGGCCCGCACGACGCGGTTCCGGCCGATTTGGCCATCGTGGCCACCCGCCATGCCAAACGCGCCGCGCACGCGACCGTTGGAGAGGATGCTGGCAGTCATCGGCTCAAGGAACCGAATCCGGCGCACCCCGCCGTCGCCGCCACGCCATTGGCCCGCGCCACCGGAACCATGGCGAATCTCATAGGCTTCGAGTCGAACCGGAAAACGAAACTCCAGCACTTCGGGGTCGGTGAGGCGCGAGTTGGTCATGTGGGTCTGCACCACGCTGGTGCCGTCAAAGCCCGAAACCAGCGCACCGTCAACGTCCACCACACCACCAGCCCCGGAACCACCCGAGATGGTCTCGTAGTACTGGTAACGTGCGTTGCCGAACGTGAAGTTGTTCATGGTGCACTGGCTGGCGGCCATCACGCCCAAGGCGCCGTAGAGCGCGTTGGTAATGCAACTCGATGTCTCCACGTTGCCCGCAACGACGGAGGCGGGAGGATTTGGATTGAGCATGGAGCCTGGCGGAATGATGACCCGCAAAGGCTTGAGACAACCTGCGTTGAGCGGAATGTCGTCATCCACAAGGGTGCGAAACACATACAGGACGGCGGCCATGCAAACAGCGGTGGGTGCATTGAAATTATTGCGCTGCTGCACGGACGTGCCGGTGAAGTCGATCTCCGCGCTACGTTCGGCGGTATTGACCCGGATCGCCACGCTGATCTGCGCACCGTTGTCCAGCGCCAAGGTGAAGCTGCCGTCTCTCAGGCGCGTGATGACACGGCGCACGGACTCCTCGGCATTGTCCTGCACGTGGCCCATGTAGGCCCGCACAACCTCCACGCCAAAGTGCTCCACCATTTTGCGAAGCTCCTGCACGCCCTTTTCGTTCGCCGCGATCTGGGCCTTCAGGTCCGCCATGTTTTGCTGCGCATTGCGGGCCGGATATTCGCCACTATTGAGCAGCGCAATCATCTCTGCCTCACGCAGCACACCGCGATCGACCAGTTTGAAATTGGTGATCTGCACGCCCTCCTCGTCAATACGCGTGGAGAACGGCGGCATTGAGCCGGGTGTGGTCCCGCCAACATCGGCATGGTGGCCCCGCGAGCCAACGTAAAACGATGGCTTGTCGTTCAGATAGACCGGCGTGATGACGGTGATGTCGGGCAAGTGCGTGCCGCCATGATAGGGATCGTTGAGCACATACACATCGCCCGGCTGCATGGTTGCGGCGTTCTCGCGCACCACGGTCTTGATACTCTCGCCCATCGAGCCCAGATGCACCGGCATGTGGGGCGCGTTGGCGATCAGGTGCCCATCGGCATCGAACAAGGCACAACTGAAATCGAGCCGCTCCTTGATGTTGACCGAATAGGCGGTGTTCTGCAATTGCAGTCCCATCTGCTCCGCTATGTTCATGAACAGGTTGTTGAACACTTCGAGCAGAACCGGGTCAACCGTGGTCCCCACGGCGAATTTGAGCGAGCGCGGTACCCGCCGGTCCAGCACCAGATGATCCAGGGCCGTCAACACGGCCTCCCAGCCGGGCTCAACCACGGTGGTGGCATGCTTCTCCGCGATGATGGCGGGACCGGGAATGATGTCGCCCGGTCGCAGGTCTTCACGCACCACCAATGCGGCCTTGTGCCACTGCCCGCCCGAATACATCGGCACGCCATCCTTGACCTCGGCGCGGCGCGGCAGCTCGCGCGGCGCATGCGTCGGGTGGCGCGGCTCGGCGGGTGCGTCGCCCGCCACCACGGCCTCCACGGACACCGCCTCCACCACCAGGCCCTTGCCCTGCATCAGGAATGAAAAGCGCTGCCGGTAGGCAGTCTCGAACGCGACGGTGATTTGTGCCAGCAGCGCCTCGCGCGACGCCGGGCGCGCCTGCGCAAGCGAAGCCCCCTCGGGACGCAGCGAAGACGCGCCAACGCCGAGCGTGAGGGCATCGGGCCAGGGCACCACCAGGGCCGAATCGCTGCCCTCGTAGCGCACGTGCACGCGTCGCTGGGTCTGGATGGCACCTTGACTGACCTGCTGCGACAGCAACTCGGCTTGCGCCGCGCGCGCCAGGTCGTCAAGCTGCGTCTCGATGGCGTACAGTGCCTGTTCGCCCAGTGCACATTCGACTGCCTGCTCCCGAATCACCGACTGATCCGCCAGCCCCATTCCGTAGGCGCTGAGCACGCCCGCAAAGGGGTGCACAAATACTCGCGTCATGCCCAGCGCATCGGCTACCAGACAGGCGTGCTGCCCACCAGCACCGCCGAAACACTGCAGCGTGTAACGCGTGATGTCGTAACCCCGCGCCACCGAGATTTTCTTGATCGCGTTGGCCATCTGCTGCACGGCGATGTTGATGAACCCTTCGGCGCAAGCCTCTGGTGTCAGGAGCGATGGCCCGCCGACGGATCGGTCCACGGCTTTAGCGGCCACATTGACCTGCCGTGCCAATTGCACAAACCTGGTCTGTACCGCTTCAACGCTAAGCGCCTCGTCCGCGCCCGGGCCAAAAACCTTGGGAAAATAGTTCGGTTGAATTTTGCCGACGCATACATTGGCATCGGTCACCGTCAAGGGCCCGCCACGCCGGTAACTCGCCGGCCCAGGGTTGGCGCCGGCGCTCTGCGGTCCGACCCGAAAACGTGCGCCGTCAAACGCCAGAATCGAGCCGCCACCGGCGGCCACCGTGTGAATGCTCATCATCGGTGCGCGCATGCGCACGCCGGCCACCTGGGTCTCGAACTCGCGCTCAAACTCACCCGCGAAGTGCGACACGTCGGTCGACGTGCCGCCCATGTCGAAGCCAATTACCTTGTCATGCCCGCCCAGCTTGGCGGTGCGGGCCATGCCCACAATACCGCCCGCTGGGCCACTGAGAATCGCATCCTTGCCGGCAAAGGCCCGGGCGTCGGTCAAGCCGCCGGAGGACTGCATGAAAAACAGCTTCACACCCGGCATCTCGCCGGCTACCTGTTGCACGTAGCGACGCAGAATCGGCGACAGGTAGGCATCCACCACCGTGGTGTCGCCTCGGCTGACAAACTTCATCATCGGACTAGTATCGGACGAAGTGCTGATCTGCGTGAAGCCAACTTGCATGGCGATGCGTTTGGCGGCCAACTCATGCGCGGTGTAGCGGTAACCGTGCATGAAGACAATCGCCACGCTGCGCAGCCCTCGCGAGTACTGCTCGACAAGCCCCTGTCTCAGGAGCGACTCATCCAACGCCTGTATCACGTCGCCATGTGCGCCGACCCGCTCCTGAGCCTCCACGACGGCGCTGTACAGCAGCTCTGGCAGTTGAATATGGCGGTCAAAAATTCGCGGCCGGTTCTGATAGGCAATGCGCAACGCGTCCCGAAAACCGCGCGTGGTCACCAGCAGTGTTGACTCGCCTTTGCGCTCCAGCAGCGCATTGGTCGCCACGGTGGTTCCCATCTTCACGCACTGCACCAACTCCGGGGTTACCGCCTCGCCCGCCTTAAGCCCGAGCAAGCGGCGGATACCTTCCACCGCGGCATCACGGTAATGCTCGGAGTCTTCGCTCAAGAGCTTGTGCGTGAGCAGCGTGAACGAGCCATCCGGGTTGGGGCGCTTGCCCACCACGTCGGTGAACGTGCCGCCGCGATCAATCCAGAATTGCCAACGGGCGGCACCGCTATCGTGAGGGCTGGACTGCACGCGGGTCCTTTCCAGACAATTGGACTCGCAGCCCTACAGGCTGGCCGCCGAACGCGCGGCTTGGTCGTAGATGCCTGACAGCAGCCGAAGCAGGCGCGCCAGCTCACCAATGTCACGGTTGAGCTTGTCGTCCGCATTCAACGCGTTGATCAGACACGACTCACGAATTTCACGGTAGCGTTGCACATAGTCGCGGCCAAGCTCGGTCGACGAATAGGTCACTTCCTTGCCGCTCTTGCGTGAGGCGACCACCCCTATCGACTGTAGCTTCTTGAGCGAGTAGTTGATCAAATGCGTGTCTTCCACGTTCATGATGAAGCAGATGTCGGCCAGGCGCTTATCGCGCGCGCGATGCGTCACGTGGTGCAGCACCAGCACGTCCAGCGGCGTCAGGTCCTTCAAGCCGGTGGCACTCATGCAGTGCAGGATCCAACGCTCGAACGCATTGCCCGCCACGATCAAACCGAACTCGAATTCACTCATCTCGGCGCTGCGCGGCGAGACCAGGTGCGCCGACGAGACGATAGGCGGCACATCTGACGGCTCTCCCTGCGCCGCCGATCCGTCGGACTTCTTTGCTCTGGCAAGGGACTTGAGGCTTTCAGTCGTCATGGGGCGAATTGTAGACATCTGTCTGATAAATTGTCGACAATTTGTTGACGTTTAGGGAAAACACCAATCAGCAATGCCCGTGCCGGGTCGTACATTCAGATGGCAACTTGCCCGCTCAACCCACCGGAGTCTTTATGAAACGTCGCCTGTTTCCGTTGACCGCCCTCGCGGCCGCCCTCACCCTCGCCGTGGCCACTGGCGCGGCATCCGCCCAGACCAAATGGGACCTGCCCGCAGGCTACCCGGTCACCAATTTCCACACCGTCAACCTGACCGAATTTGCGAATGACGTAGACAAAGCGACTGGCGGCAAGCTCAAGATCACCGTGCACGCCAATGGCTCGCTGTTCAAGGCCCCTGAAATCAAGCGCGCCGTGCAAGGCGGTCAGGCCCAGGCGGGCGAAATCCTGCTGGCCAACTTCCAGAACGAATGGCAGCTTTTCGGAGCCGATGGCCTGCCCTTTCTGGCCGACAGCTACGACGAATCAGTGAAGCTGTACAAGGTACAGAAGCCCTTTCTTGAGAACAAGCTGGCCGAGCAGGGCATGGCTCTGCTTTACGCCGTGCCGTGGCCACCTCAGGGCATTTACGTCAAGAAGCCAATTGCCTCCGGCGCTGACCTGAAAGGCGTGAAGTGGCGCGCCTACAGCCCGGCCACGGCTCGGATTGCCGAGTTGGTGGGCGCCCAACCGGTGACGATTCAGCAAGCCGAGCTGTCGCAAGCCCTCGCCACCGGCGTGGTGGAGAGCTACATGTCCTCCGGCTCCACCGGCTTCGACACCAAGACCTACGAGCACATCAAATACTGGTACGACACACAGGCCTGGCTACCCAAGAATGCCGTGATCGTCAACAAGGCCGCCTTTGACGCGCTGGATGCACCCAGCAAGGCGGCGCTGCTCAAGGCCGCGGCGGATGCGGAAGTGCGCGGTCTGGCCGCCTCCAAAAAGACCAATACCGAGTCGCTGGACAAGCTCAGGGCCAATGGCATGAACATCGTCGCCCCGTCCGCGCAACTTAAAGCGGACATGAAGAAGGTCGGCGATGTGATGTTGAAGGAATGGCTGGAGAAGGCCGGCCCCGATGGCAAGGCCCTGGTGGACGCCTTCAACAAGCCGTGAAGTCTGCGGCGGCCCATGCGCAAAACGCTTGATGCCCTGTACAACGGAGCCGCCGCGCTGGCTGCGCTGTTCCTGGTTGGGCTACTGGGCATGGTGCTGCTCTCGGTGGCGGGGCGGCAACTTCATTTTCACGTACCGGGTACCGACGCCTACGCCGGCTACCTGATGGCGGCCAGCGGCTTTTTGGCGCTGGCCCACACCTTGAAACGCGGTGAGCACATCCGCGTGACCTTGTTGCTGTCGCACCTGACTGGGCGCTGGAAAAAGGCACTGGAATTGTGGGCGCTGGGCTTGGCAACACTGCTCAGCACCATGTTTGCCTGGTACGCCTGCCGACTGGCCTGGCAGTCCCACACCTTTCATGACATTTCCACGGCCAGTGATGCCACCCCCTTGTGGATTCCCCAGATCGGCATGGCGGCGGGGGCCGTTATTCTGGCGATCGCTTTCGTCGATGAACTGATCCTGGAAGCGTCCGGCCAACGCGTCAGACCAAGCACCGACGAACCGCTGCGCAGCGAGTAGCAGCCACCAATTCACGCCAAGCAATGAATGACCTTGCCATTACCGCCGCCCTGCTGGTAGCACTGCTGTTGATACTGGGCAGTGGCGTCTGGGTTGGCTTGACCCTTACTGGGGTGGCATGGATGGCCGTCACCGTGTTTTCGTCCCGCCCGGCGGGTGACGCCATGGCGGTGACAGTCTGGGGCTCGTCCTCAAGCTGGACGCTGACCGCCCTGCCCCTGTTTGTCTGGATGGGTGAAATCCTGCTCAGAACCCGCCTGAGCCAGGACATGTTCAAGGGCCTGGCTCCGTGGGTGCAGGGCCTGCCAGGTCGCCTGCTGCACACCAATGTGATCGGCTGCACCATCTTTGCGGCGGTCTCCGGTTCGAGCGCCGCCACCTGCGCCACCATCGGCAAGATGACCTTGCCCGAACTCACGCGGCGCGGCTACCCCGAACACATGGTCATTGGCACTCTGGCGGGCGCCAGCACGCTGGGCCTGCTGATTCCGCCGTCGATCATCATGATCGTCTATGGCGTGGCGGCCGAGGTGTCGATCTCCAAGCTGTTCATCGCCGGTGTCTTGCCCGGCGTTCTGCTGGCCGCGCTGTTCTCTGGCTACATCATGTTCTGGGCGCTGCGCAATCCGAGCCAAGTACCAGCCGCCGAGGAGAAGTTCAGCTTCATGCAAAAGCTATCGGCCTCGCGCAGCCTGATCCCGGTGGTGTCCCTGATCGCGGCCGTGCTGGGGTCGATCTACTCGGGTATCGCCACGGCGACCGAAGCCGCCGCCGTTGGTGTGGTGGGCTCGCTGATCATCTCCACGCTGCAAGGCTCGATGAACTGGCCGACGTTTCGCGATGCCCTGATGGGCGCCACGCGCCTGTACTGCATGATCGCACTGATCCTGGCGGGCGCGGCCTTCCTGACACTGGCCATGGGCTACATCGGCCTGCCGCGCCACCTGGCCGAGTGGATTGCCACGTTGGGTTTAAGCCGGGCGCAACTGGTAGTTGCCCTGTCGATCTTCTTCATTATCCTGGGCTGCTTCCTGGACGGCATCTCGATGGTGGTGCTAACGATGGGCGTCCTTATGCCCACCGTGCAGGCGGCCGGCATCGATCCGATCTGGTTTGGCATCTTCGTCGTGCTGGTGGTGGAGATGGCGCAAATCACACCGCCAGTTGGCTTCAACCTGTTCGTACTGCAGGGCATGACCGGGCGCCAGTTGACCTGGATCGCCAGGGTGACCCTGCCCATGTTCGTGCTGATGTTCGTGGCCGTGGCCATCATCTACCTGGCGCCCGGCATCGTCACCTGGTTGCCCAGCAAGATGTAGCTTGCCGGCGGGGCCGCGGCGCGGGTCGCCCCCGTATGATGGTGGCCTCATGATCTCCGTCTTCGCCATTTGTGTCGGTGCTTGCCTGGGCGCCCTGGCCCGCTGGGGTCTGGGGCTATGGCTCAACCCCGGCGCCCTGATCCCCTGGGGCACGCTGGCCGCCAACTTGATCGGCGGCTACCTGGTGGGGGTGTGCGTGGCGGTGTTTCAGGTGCTGCCCAACCTGGACCCCGCGTGGCGGTTGGCCCTGGTCACCGGCTTCCTCGGCGCGCTGACCACTTTTTCGAGCTTTTCGGCCGAGGTGGTTGGCTTGCTGAGTCAACAGCGGTACGTGCTGGGCCTGGCCACCGCTGCCGCGCACCTGTTTGGCTCGCTGGCATTGACCATCGTCGGGATTCGAAGCGCTATGTTTTTTATAGCTATCAAGGGTTGATCAGCAACGCCTGAAGGCAATGTAGGTCTCACAAGGCGGGCCGCCATCAGACCCGCTTCAATCGTCTGCGTTGGCGCACTCCTCCAAGCAAAACCGCCCATTCAACAGTCTGCCTTTCGCTCGAACTCAGTGTACACTACTAGCATTCACCGTGCGCACTGATAGACCTCCCATGCTCCGCAATATCACCCTTTCCGCTGACGAGCAACTCATCGCGCGGGCCCGTGAGAAAGCCGGGGCCGCACAGACCACACTCAACGTCGAATTCCGCAAATGGCTGGCCGAGTACGCCTCGCGGCAAGACAATGCGGCTGTGACGCGGTTTCGCCAAGTCATGAAGCAGCTTGACCAAGTCGATGCCGGCAGGACTTTTACGCGCGACGAAATGAACGAGCGCTAAGCCATGCAGAGCCTGCACGCACCCGCGAACAGCACCGTGTTTTTTTTGGACACCAACATCTTTGTCTACGCCCTGTTGGCCAGCGAGCCGCTCAAAAGGATGCGTGCACTGCAATTGCTGGAGCAGGCCTTGGCCAGCCATGCAGGCTGCATCAGCTACCAGGTTGTTCAAGAATTCGCCAACGTCGCGTTGCGCAAGTTCGCCCAGCGCTTCACCACCGAGCAATGCAAGCAATTTGTCGACGCCGTCATGCAGCCGCTCAACCGGGTGGCGTCAAGCCCCGAGTTGATTCACCTCGCGCTCGACCTGCGGGAAGAGACCCGCTACAGCTTCTACGACAGCCTGGTGATGGCCGCTGCCCTGCAAGCAGGCGCCGAAGTGCTCTATACCGAAGACCTGCAACACCACCAACTGGTGCGCGGTACCCTGCGCATCGTCAACCCGTTCTTGATGGTGGCCACCGAGTCGGCGCCCGCTACATCGCCTTGAACAAGCCGGTGTAGCTGCGGCTCACTTCCAGCTTTTCGTTGCTGCCGCGCACGCTGACCAGTTGACGACCACGCTCGTCGCGGCTCACCCCGGCAATTGCCTTGATGTTGACCAGCGTGGAGCGATGGATCTGCCAGAACAGGTTCATATCGATCTCTTCAACCAGTTCCTTGATCGGCTTGCGGATCAGTGCCTCCACCGTGGCGGTTTGCACCCGTGTGTACTTCTCGTCCGAGATGAAGAACAGCACCTCCTCCACCGGAATCATCTGAATGCTCTGTCGCACGCTGGCTTGTATCCACTGCAGTTTGGGCGGTCCCGAGGGATTGAGCTGACCCGCCAGGCGCTGCAACAGTTGCTGCATGTCTGGGCTGTGAGTCGGCAGCAGCGGCGCTGGCGCGCTTTCGCCTGCGGCCGCCGGTCGGCTGCGCTCGGCCATGCGCTGCTTGATGCGTTGCACCGTCACCAACAGGCGCTCGCGTTCGGCCGGTTTCAGCACGTAGTCGACCACACCCTGCTCGAAAGCCTGCACCGCATACTGGTCATAGGCGGTGATGAAAACAATCTCGCAACCGGGCCATCCGTCGGCCTCGTCATAGGTGGGCAACTGGGCAATTTGCCGCGCCGCGTCCACGCCGGTCATCACCGGCATGCGAATGTCCAAAAAGACAATGTCCGGGTAATGCTGCGCGGTCAGATCCGCGGCCTCCTGGCCGTTCCTGGCCTCGGCCACGATCTCAAGTTCGGGCCACACCTCCTTCAGGCGGGCACGAAGCTGCTCGCGCATCAGGCGTTCGTCGTCGGCGATCAGGGCGCGTGTCATGTCAAAACTCCGTTGTCAGGCAAAGTCATCGGGCGCGGGGGCCGCATCGTCGGCATGCGGGCGCGCCGTGTAAGGCACCGTGATGGTGGCGGTGGTTCCGCCACCGACGGTTTCCGACACGGTCAAACTCGCCCTATTGCCGTACAAGAGGGCCAGCCGTTCGCGGATGTTACTCAAACCGATACCGGTACCCGCCGTCGCGGCCTTGCCAAACCCCAAGCCGGTGTCGGCCACCGTCACCGCCAGCTTGCCGTGCACGATTTCCGCACTCACGGTCAGTTGCCCCCCTTCGGCTTTGGGCTCCAGGCCATGCTTGATGGCGTTTTCCACCAGGCTCTGCAGCATCATGGGTGGAAACTCGGCCGACAATAGCCCGTCGCTCACCCTCACCTCGGTCTGCAGGCGCTCTTCCATGCGCACCTTCAGGATCTCCAGGTAAGGACGAATCACGGCCAGCTCACGCCCCAAATCCCGCGTGGTCTGCGCGTTGGCTTCGCGCATCGTGGGCATGCTGGCACGCAGCAAGGCAATCAGGTTCTTTTGCATGATGCTGGCACGCGGCGGATCAGTCTCGATCAGGTGGTCGATGCTGGCCAGGGTGTTGAACAGGAAATGCGGCTCCACCTGTGCCTGCATGGCCGCCATGCGCGCCTCCACCACCTGGCGTTTCAAGGACTCCGACTCGGCCACCTCGGTCGCCTGCGCTGCCTTGGCCTCGGCCTGCACCTTGCCCTTGTAAGTGACTTTGATGATGCCCGAGATCAGGATGAACCACATCGCCAAGGGCACCAGGGGTTCGCCGTACTTGCGCGTCCTGATCCTGGGGCGCAGGGCCTCGGCGGCAGCCTCGGCGGCGTCACGCGCGGCATCCTTGGCGTCCTGGCGGGCTTCGTCCATGGCCGCGCGCACCTCGCGGCGGGCCACATCGATCACCTCGCGAACCGTTTGCGAATCCGCGCCCGGCGGCAGTTTGATGGTGACACCTGGCGCTGACAGCACTTCGTCGGTCGCCGGCGCACCCGAGGCCGGCACACCCGGTACGTCCGGTAGCGCTGGCGCCGCTGGGGCGGTGACACGCGGTGTGATTCGTATGCCACGCTGGTCAATCGAGATGTCCACGCCTTCGTTGCTGTCCTTGGTTGCGCCCGATTTCTTGGCCTTGGATGACTCCAGCTCCACGCGCGGCGGTTTGGGGGGGTTCGGTGTTTTGGCCTTCTTCCCCGTATCGACGGGCACCAACTCGGTGTAAGTCCAACTGAACGGTGGAAAGTTGTCAATGATGTTGACGGCAATGATCAGCAGCACCGCATAGATCAGAAACCAGCGCCAGGTGATGCTGACCAGCCAGCTCGCATACCGGTGGTAGCCACTCACGCAGCTCGCGGCAAAAGCCGCCCAGGCGCTGTGGTTGGCCTGCGGGGTGGTTGGAATGTTCATGATCGAGGGTCTCACTTAACGACGTCTTATGCCCCGACTTTAGCGACAGCGCCCCCGCCCCGGCCAGCCCAAAGCGATGCACTGCAAGCGGAGTAGACAGACTGCGGCGATTCAGGATGAGCAGAGTCAAGCACGCGCACAAAAGACGAAAGCCACGCATTGCGTGGCTTTCCATTTGGTGCATCTGAACTAAAAGTTTTCAGCTTGTTAGCGGCCAGAGCGCATATCCCAATCTCTAGGTGTTTGCACTGTAGCCTGTGGCACCATCAAAAGCAATACTCTTTCGAACAAAAACACAGTAGTCAACAAAGGGAGGATTCCTCATGCTGCCAAGAACGCCGTATCGGCTTGCCCTGGACATTGGCTCCACGTCAATCGGCTGGTGCCTGCTCGCGCTGAACGCAAGCGGTGCCCCCAAGGCCATTATCCGAATGGGGGTACGAATATTCCCGGATGGACGCATCCCAAAGGACGGCAGTTCACTGGCCGTGACCCGGCGCAACGCACGCGCCATGCGGCGGCGGCGGGATCGCTTGCTCAAGCGCAAGGAGCGGCTGCTCAAAGCACTGACTCGGCTGGGCTTCTTCCCGCAAGACGATAAAGAACGCCAAGCCTTGGTACAACTTGACCCGTATGTCCTGCGAAAGAAGGGTTTGTACGAGCCCCTGACGGGTCCGGAGTTCGCCCGCACCCTATTCCATATCAACCAGCGGCGCGGCTTTTTGAGCAACCGCAAAACCGACAAGAAGGACAACGACAGCGGCGCGCTGAAGAAAGCCATCAAGGACCTGCGCGACAAGTTGATGCAGGAAGACTGCCAAACGCTGGGCGAGTGGTTGGCCAAGCGCCACGCATCACACTTGAGCGTTCGAGCCCGGTTGCGCGGCAAAACGCAGAAGGACAAGGCTTATGACTTCTACGCTGACCGGGCCATGGTGGCGCATGAGTTCGATCTGCTGTGGGAGAAGCAAAGCGCGCTGAATTCGGGGTTGTTTACCGAGGCCGCGAGATTTGAACTCAAAGATGTCTTGCTTTACCAGCGCAACCTCAAGCCAGTGCGCCCGGGCCGTTGCACCCTGCTGCCCGACGAAGAACGTGCGCCACTGGCCTTGCCCAGCACGCAAAGGTTCCGCATCTATCAGGAACTCAACAACCTGCGATTGCTGGTGAATTTGTCTGAGGTGGCGTTGACGCTTCCCCAGCGCAACACGATTGCTAACTTGCTTGAGAGAAAGGACAAGGTGACTTTTGCGGCAATGGTCACCGCACTCAAACTGCCAGGCACGACCAAATTCAACCTTCAAGACATCAAACGTGACAGCCTGAAAGGCAACGCAACAACTGCCACACTGTCACGCGATCAGTATTTTGGCAAAGCCTGGCACGAATTCGATTTCGCGCTGCAAGACAGCATCGTGGACAAGCTGCTGAACGAAGCCAATGCGTCAACCTTGATCGCTTGGCTAGAAGCCAACGCAGGTATCGACGAGGCCACCGCAGAACGAATTGACAGCGCCGGACTCCCCGAAGGCTACGGCAGCCTGAGCCGCGAGGCCTTGGCAGCGGTGTTGCCCGAACTCATCAGGGACGTGGTGGTGTATTCGGAAGCCGTGAAACGTGCCGGCTTTGACAGCCACAGCGTGTTGTCTCAGTCGGCAACAACTGGCGAGGTGATGGACCAACTGCCCTACTACGGCGACCCATTGCGCCGTCATGTTGCATTCGCGAAAAACAACCCGCGCAACGACGAGGAACGCTTCGGCAAGATCGCGAACCCAACGGTCCACATTGGCCTCAACGAGCTGCGCAAGGTTGTCAATGCGCTTGTCAGACGTTACGGCCACCCGAGTGAAGTGATTGTGGAGGTGACGCGCGATCTAAAAATGAGTCGCGAGCGCAAGCTCGAAATCCAGCGCGAGCAAACCATCAAACAAGACCTGAATGACCAACAAGTTGCGGCCGCCTGTGCCGTGTTGGGCCTGACCCAAGCCAACCTGGACCGGGCCAAGCGGCGCGAACTCTCGCAGAAGATGCAGCTTTGGGTAGAACTCAACGCCAAGAATGTGGCCGACCGACAGTGCCCCTATACCGGCGAGCAAATCAGCATCGAACGGCTGCTTTCCAACGAAGTGGAGATCGAACACATCCTGCCCTACTCCATGACACTGGATGACAGCCTCAACAACAAGACCGTCGCCATGCGCCGCGCCAACCGCAACAAAGGAAACCAAACACCCTATGACGCATTCGGCAAGGCTGCCCTGCCCGGCTATGACTATCAAGGCATGCTGCAACGTGCGGCGCTGATGCCCAAAGAAAAGGCCAAACGCTTCGCGCCCGACGGCTACCAGCGCTGGCTGAAGGAAGACCAAGACTTTTTGGCCCGCGCCCTCAATGACACAGCCTACCTGTCGCGCATCGCCAAGGAATACCTGAGCTTGATCTGCCCGTACAACAAGGTTTGGTCAATACCAGGGCGCATGACCGCGCTGCTGCGTGGAAAGTTTGGACTAAATCAATTGCTTTCAGGCACGCCCTTGAAGAACCGAAATGATCACCGCCATCATGCGTTGGATGCGGCGGTGATCGGCATCACCGACCGGCGATTACTGCAACGGTTCGCAGAGGCCAGCGCCCGTGCGAGCGCAATGCACCTCGACCGGCTGGTGGAAGACATGCCGTTGCCATGGCCGACCTACCGCGAGCATGTCGCTCGGGGCTTGAGTCACACCATCGTCAGCCACAAACCGGACCACGGCTACCAAGGTGCCATGCATGAGGAAACCGCTTGGGGTTTGCGGGACGGTGGACAGGTGACGCGGCGGGTGCGGCCCGACGATGGCGGCCCCCGTCAACGTGAAATCAAGAACAAAAGCGTCGTGGCGATCAGCAGTACCAACAACGCAACCCGCCACGGACTTGACGACCAGGGCAACCCGAATGCCTACAAGGGGTATGTCGGCGGCAGCAACTACTGCATCGAGATATGGCGGGATGACAAAGGCCGCTGGACGGGCGATGTCGTGTCAACGTATCAGGTGTATCAACTGATGCGTGAGTCGGGTGAGTCTGAAGGACTAAAGCGACTCCGAAGTCCCCAATTCAGCCAGACCGGGAACCCGTTGATCGCGCGATTGATGATTGACGACTTTGTTCGACTCGAAGATGATGGCCAGGAGAGAACGATGCGCCTGGTAAAGGTCTATGGCACTGGACAAGTCTTCTTCGCCGACCACAACGAAGCCAATGTGGACGCCCGCAACGCCGACAAGGCCGATGCGTTCGCCTATTTATCGAAGTACCCCGGATCTCTGCAGAAGGCCAAAGGTCGCCGAGTGACTGTTTCGGAAATCGGCGAACTGCGCGACCCGGGCTTCAAGGGCTAACCATCATGATTGGCCGTATCGTTGAGGTGGCCGACGACCAACGCCATCTGTCCATGCTTCGCGGCTTCATGGTGGTGCAAGACTCTGGGGGCGAGCGCAAGGAACTCGGGAGGGTGCCGCTGGACGACATCGCCGCCGTCATCGCCAACGCGCACGGGCTGAGCTACACCAACAACTTGCTTGTGGCGTTGGCCGAACGTGGCGCGCCGTTTGTGCTGTGCGCGGCCAACCACAATGCGGTGGGCATGCTGCTTCCGATTGAGGGCAACTTCGAGCAATCCAAACGCATTGAGGCACAACTTGCGGCCAGCCTGCCCACCCACAAACGCCTTTGGGCTGCGGTAGTGCGCTCCAAGCTGGAACAACAAGCCGCTGCCTTGGAGGCAACCGGCGCGCCGCCTGCCCCGCTGGCGGCGTTGGTCGGAAAAGTGAAGAGTGGCGACCCCGCAAATGTGGAGGCACAAGGCGCGCGCCGTTATTGGGGTCTGCTGTTTGGTAGCGACTTCCGACGCGACCAAGCCGCCACCGGCCTGAATGCTCTGCTCAATTACGGCTACACCGTACTTCGTGCCGCGAGCGCACGCGCCATCATCGCAGCCGGGCTGCACCCCAGCATCGGCCTGCATCACAGCCACGACAACAATGCCATGCGCCTCGTGGACGACGTGATGGAGCCCTTTCGCCCGGTGATCGACCTCAAAGTCTGGCAGCAACAGCGCGATGGTGGGCGTGAGGTCACGCCGGAGGCAAAGCGGGCTTTGGTCCGCACACTTTATGACGACATGCAAACCGATGTCGGTGCCACGCCCGTCATGGTCTGCTTACAAAGGCTGGCAACGTCGCTGGCGCAGGTGTACTTGGGCGAACGCGACAAACTTGACTTGCCGCTACCGGGCTTGCCACTCGCCCTGGCGTCTTCGTTGCAAGATGAGTAGCGGTGCGGGCGCATGCTGTCGGGATACAGACTGATGTGGGTGGTGGTGATGTTCGATCTGCCGGTGGTGGAGAAGGTGGAACGCAAGGCCGCGACCGATTTTCGCAACACGCTGCTGGACCTGGGTTTCGAGATGAGCCAGTTCAGCGTTTACATGCGGTTTTGTACCAGCCCGGCCCAGGTGGACACCTTTTGCAAACAGGTAGAAAACTCCTTGCCCGAAGGCGGAAAAGTCAATATCCTTCAATTCACCGACAAGCAGTACGAACGCATCATCTCGTTCCACGGCAAAGCCAAACAGCCCGCCAATAAAGCGCCCGATCAGTTCGATCTTTTTTAGAGTTCTCGATGATTTCCATGTCCCGAAAAGCGAAAAACCCCTTGACGAATCAAGGGGTTATCGCCGACGGAGTCTAGTCGATTGGGATATGCGCTCTGGCCGGAACCTTGTGGTGATGCGGTAGATATTCGGAATGAGTCTAGTCGATTGGGATATGCGCTCTGGCCGGAACATCGCCGTGGCGCTCCCGCAATGGCTTTTGAGTCTAGTCGATTGGGATATGCGCTCTGGCCGGAACTGCGGGAGGCTGAGGCAATTGAGGGGCAGCAGTCTAGTCGATTGGGATATGCGCTCTGGCCGGAACTCGGTTTGCGCGAGGGCGCCACTCTCGGCGAGTCTAGTCGATTGGGATATGCGCTCTGGCCGGAACGCACGGACCGGTATCGGGAGTCGGTGATCCAGTCTAGTCGATTGGGATATGCGCTCTGGCCGGAACCACCCAAGCCGCCCAGGCCTGCGCCGCCACAGTCTAGTCGATTGGGATATGCGCTCTGGCCGGAACGAGATCGAGGCCCTGCCCATTCCCCGCGAAAGTCTAGTCGATTGGGATATGCGCTCTGGCCGGAACCTTTCGGTGCCTGTGATCGACGTGGCCCCGAGTCTAGTCGATTGGGATATGCGCTCTGGCCGGAACGAGCCTGGGCTGTAAGCGTTGAGGTTGACCAGTCTAGTCGATTGGGATATGCGCTCTGGCCGGAACCTGTTATCACGCCGCCCCTGGCCGCCGGCAGTCTAGTCGATTGGGATATGCGCTCTGGCCGGAACAACAACGACGGGCTGCGCGTATCCTGCCACGAGTCTAGTCGATTGGGATATGCGCTCTGGCCGGAACCGGCGCCCGCTACGGCCCAGACGATCTACCAGTCTAGTCGATTGGGATATGCGCTCTGGCCGGAACGCACAGTTGCTCGACACGTGCCGGCAGTCCAGTCTAGTCGATTGGGATATGCGCTCTGGCCGGAACCGCACGACGCCGTTTGAAAAGCGCTGCAAGAGTCTAGTCGATTGGGATATGCGCTCTGGCCGGAACTCCTGGGAGTGGGGCACCAGGTCAATGGTGAGTCTAGTCGATTGGGATATGCGCTCTGGCCGGAACCGCGCGTCATGCGATGAGCTGCGGTGCGTCAGTCTAGTCGATTGGGATATGCGCTCTGGCCGGAACTACCCGGCTCTGGGTAGCAAACGAATACCTAGTCTAGTCGATTGGGATATGCGCTCTGGCCGGAACATTGCGGGGCGGGCTGTCAGCGGGTAGCGGAGTCTAGTCGATTGGGATATGCGCTCTGGCCGGAACTGCCCGCGTGCGATGCCGATCAAATACTCCAGTCTAGTCGATTGGGATATGCGCTCTGGCCGGAACGCCATGACTCATTGGTACAACAAGCGAACAAGTCTAGTCGATTGGGATATGCGCTCTGGCCGGAACCGCAGGCCCATGCAAGTCATGATCGCCATGAGTCTAGTCGATTGGGATATGCGCTCTGGCCGGAACCCATAACGGGTGCGCTCGGGGCCGCAAAGGAGTCTAGTCGATTGGGATATGCGCTCTGGCCGGAACGTATGCGCGTTATGCATGGAACGACGGTCTAGTCTAGTCGATTGGGATATGCGCTCTGGCCGGAACCCCGGTTTGCTGCGTTGGAGGCGCAGATTGAGTCTAGTCGATTGGGATATGCGCTCTGGCCGGAACTCAAGAAGGCCTTCGGAGGTGCCAACGATGAGTCTAGTCGATTGGGATATGCGCTCTGGCCGGAACTGCACGGCGGGGTCATTGAGCGCGGCCTGCAGTCTAGTCGATTGGGATATGCGCTCTGGCCGGAACAAGCGCGCTTGCGCTTGCGCCAGGCTCTGGAGTCTAGTCGATTGGGATATGCGCTCTGGCCGGAACTTTGCCGTGTGATATTGGTATGGGTCGAGAGTCTAGTCGATTGGGATATGCGCTCTGGCCGGAACGTCTTGACCCAGGCATGCAAACCGGCTGATAGTCTAGTCGATTGGGATATGCGCTCTGGCCGGAACTGCGCGAGTACGCGGAGAAGGTGACGCCGAAGTCTAGTCGATTGGGATATGCGCTCTGGCCGGAACTTCCTTCGCTGATTGGTTAGAGCCTGCATAAGTCTAGTCGATTGGGATATGCGCTCTGGCCGGAACTTGACGCAGCCATGACGCTGGCAACTGCACAGTCTAGTCGATTGGGATATGCGCTCTGGCCGGAACGCGGCTTCCTTGATCTCCACGTACTGGTTAAGTCTAGTCGATTGGGATATGCGCTCTGGCCGGAACGCCATGTGAGTCCACATGCCGGATCGCTCGAGTCTAGTCGATTGGGATATGCGCTCTGGCCGGAACGCGCCGATCCGCGCTACGGTGGGCTCCAGCAGTCTAGTCGATTGGGATATGCGCTCTGGCCGGAACATCGGTACGCATGAAGACGAAGCCGGGGATAGTCTAGTCGATTGGGATATGCGCTCTGGCCGGAACCCGATCATCTTGGCGCCCATGGCTACCACGAGTCTAGTCGATTGGGATATGCGCTCTGGCCGGAACCATGCGCTTGAGGTTGTTGGCACTGAATGTAGTCTAGTCGATTGGGATATGCGCTCTGGCCGGAACGAACAGTATCAACAACGCATGCAGGCAGAGAGTCTAGTCGATTGGGATATGCGCTCTGGCCGGAACCCAATGCAGGGGTGGCCGAAGCCACCCCTGCATTGGGCCGCGCAGAGCGCGGTCGTCTATCAAGAATGATATTGCAGTTGACGCCAGACCGCGACGACGGCCTAGGGCGGGTCGATACGAAATCATGCTGACACCTGCTTGGTTCGTATCCGGTACGCGCTAGAGTTTCCGGTGGAGGCGTCCGCCCGTTCCACGTTTCCATTTGTTGTCCGTGACCAATCGTCCGACATATGACCTCGCAACGCCTAAAATGTCCCGATGGACTGGAGGTACCCACGATGCTACGAAGTTACAGCGCTCAGCTCAACGGCACAGAACTGATCTGGCTGGACCAGCCGCCTGCCGAT